>JALNWY010000051.1 GCA_023230665.1 Deltaproteobacteria bacterium | reverse complement strand
GTGCCCCCGGGCCGGAGGGATATGCGCACAAGAGCCGCCCTTGCTTCAGGAAAAGGGAAAGGGCCATTTCGTCGCGTGCCATCTGGCCGATCCGCAAGGCTGAATCGGGTGGACCGGGGAAGAAGGATGCGAGAGCCTGGACCGCTATCGGGACGAGGAGGATTTCGTGCAGTGGAGCAGACAAAGGGCTTGACATATGGAAGAAGCATAGCTAATAAGAATCACCTCGGGTTTTTTGAGAAAAGGAGGAACAGCAAGGAATGGCCAATCATGCTTCAGCCCTGAAAAGGGTGAGACAGTCCAGAAAGAGAAGGCTGAGAAACAAGAGCTATAAATCCACCATCAGCACGTCGGTGAAGAAGACGTTCAGCTCCTTGGAAGAGAGCAATACCGACGGGGCGCAGAAATATTTCAAAGAAACTCTCGCACGTCTGGACAGCGCGGTGAACAAGGGCATCCTTCACCGCAATGCCGCATCAAGGAAGATCTCCCGGCTTACCAGGAAGTTCAATTCCCAGGCCTCTTAAAAACAGTCCCGCTTTTCGTGCCGGCCGTGATCCCTTGGAAAGAAGGGATCATGCCGGGAACAACGCCCCCAGCAACGCCTCCTGAATAGCCGTGTACGGGTGCAGGGTCCGCCCGGACTTGATTCCGTGCTCGACCCGGCGCACCGCCTGGAGCAGATCGACGAGCTGAGATGCGCTCCAGAGCGACCTGCGGCCCAGGATCTTCTTCTCCACATAGGGATGCACCCCGGCGCGGCTGTTTTTCCCGCAGCAGAGGATCTGGTAGTGCTGGGCGATCTGATTCTCGATCCGGGTAATCACCTCGAGCTCGTTTATCCCGGTGTGCTCGAGCTCGTAGAGCCTCACCATGGTGTCCTTTTTCCGCTCGAACAGGGAATCCATGAAGGCGAAGACCGGCGGCTCGTGGGATTCCATGACCAGGTATTCGACGTCCCTGATCGTGACGGACGGATTATTCCCGGCGTACAGGCAGAGTTTTTCGACCTCGGATGCGATGAACCAGAGGTTGCCCCCGGTTGCCTCTGCGAGCAGGTAAACCGCGTCCCGGTCCATGGTCTTTCCGTATATCCTGACTCTGCCGGCTATCCAGTCATGGAGATCCCTGCCCTTGAGGGCGCTGAAACGCAGTATCTCCAGGCCTGCGGGGATCCCCTTCGCATATTTTTTCTCCTCGCGCTCAGCCACCCCCTCCATGGTGAGGATCAGGGTGGTGAAGCTGCTCGGCTGCTGGACATAGGCCAGGACCCGCTCCTTTTCCTTCTGCCCCATCTTGTGAAAATTTCTTATGACGATGAGCCGTCTGTCAGTGAAAAACGGCATGGTGATGCAGAGCTCCACGACATCCTCGATCCGCTGGATCTCCTGGGCCTGGTACCACGAGCTGTTCATTGACGCGTCTTCGCCCAGCAGCGCCTTGGCTGCGGCAAGCTGTTCCTCGATGAGGAACACCTCCTCGCCTGTGAGCAGATAGACTTCCTTTAAAGGGGGGTGGATCTGCGGTATCCTCATAGGACAACGGCCGCCAGGGCTCGCGCTATCTGGAGGGACACCCTCCTGCTGGCCTCTTCGAGCCCACTCTCTTCCGCACCCCTTTCAGGGTAGGTCCCCTGATCGGAAAATCCCATGGTCCAGAGCTCTTTTCCCTGTGCGTCCAGGACGCGGGCGGCTACATGGACGGTCAGCCGGTACCGGTCGTCGGACGACAGCGAGGGAGACGTTATGGCCTGGCTCGAATAGGAGGTGAGGGTGCAGTGCAGGATATACTTCCCGCTTTCCGGGGCGAGCATGCCCATGGAGGAGAGGGTCCGTTCGAGCTCGGCGTCCAGGGTCATCCCTGCCTCTATGAGGGTGGTCCGGTTGGTGCTCGGGCGCAGGACGAAATCCTGCGACCCGCCCGCCCCTCCGTCCAGGACGAACGAGTAACTGCAGGCCAAGAGGCTAACGGAGAGGAGCGATAATGTTAAGAATCTTATTCGGGACATAAATGACCTTTTTAATGCCCGTGCCTTCGAGGAACCGTTTCACGTTGGCCTCGGCAAAGGCCTGTTCCTTCACCGCTTCCTGATCGGCGTCCTTGGCAACGATGACGGTCGCCCTGAGCTTGCCGTTGACCTGCACCGCGACAGTGACCTCCTGTTCTTCGCACCAGCCCGGGTCGAACTCGGGCCAGGATGTCCTGAAGAGCTGCCCGGGGTTTCCCATGGTCTCCCAGAGCTCCTGGGCGATGTGAGGGACAAAGGGCGAGAGCATGACGAGCAGGCCCTGCACCGCATCCCTGACAACGGCAAACTCCGCGGGAGACGAGGCAGCCTCCCGTGCCCGGTAGAGATCGTTCACCAGCTCCATCATGGCGGCAATGGCGGTATTGAACCTGAAGCGCTTCTCGATGTCCTCGGTGACCTTCTTGATGGTCTGGTGGGTCTTTCTCTTGAGGGCCTCCATGGACTTTGGCGGCCTGTCCGCGCAAGCTTGGGCCGAGAGCAACCGGTCTTTCATATCGAACACGAGCCTCCAGAGCCGGGAGAGAAACCGGTACGAGCCCTCTATCCCTGTGTCGCTCCAGTCCATGTCCTTTTCCGGGGGCGCCGCGAAGAGGCAGAACAGCCTCGTGGCGTCGGCCCCGTAATTCTTGATGAGCTCTTCGGGATCAACGACATTGCCTTTGGATTTGGACATCTTGGCCCCGTCCTTGATCACCATGCCCTGGGTGAGAAGCCGTTCGAACGGCTCGTCGATGCCGATATAGCCCAGATCCCTGAGCACCTTGGTATAGAACCTGGCATAGAGCAGGTGCAGGATGGCGTGCTCGATCCCGCCGATGTACTGATCCACCGGCATCCAGTACTGTACCTCTGCTTTGTCGAACGGTTTGTCGTGGCTGTGAGGGCTGCAGTAGCGGATGAAGTACCATGAGGACTCCACGAAGGTGTCCATGGTGTCGGTCTCCCGCCTGGCCTTGCCCCCGCACCCGGGGCAGGTGGTGTTCACGAAGGACTCATCATGGGTTATGGGGGAGATGCCCGTCCCGGTCAGCTCCACGTTCTCCGGCAGGATAACGGGCAGGTCCTCGATTTTGACGGGCACGGTGCCGCATTTTTCACAGTGCACCATGGGAATGGGCGCGCCCCAGTAGCGCTGCCGGGATATTCCCCAGTCGCGCAGCCGGAAGTTGACCGTGGCCGACCCCCTGCCCTGGGCATCGAGGTGCTTTGTGATCGCATCCATGGCATCGGTATTCTTCATGCCATCGAACTTCCCGGAGTTGACGAGCACTCCTTGGCCCTCGTAGGCGGACTCCATGGTCTCGGAATCCAGGCTCTCGCCTTCGGGCTGGATCACCACGATGATCTTGAGCCCGTATTTCTTCGCGAAATCGAAGTCGCGCTGGTCATGGGACGGAACCGCCATGACCGCCCCGGTCCCATAGTCGTACAGGACGAAGTTGGCCACATAGATGGGCATCCTGAAGCCAGTGAGCGGGTTGATGCAGTACCTGCCGGTGAACACGCCCTCCTTCTCGTAGAGATCGGAGGTGCGGGTGAAGGTGTCGACCTGTAATGTCTTGTTCACAAAGTCCCTCACCTTGTCCTCCTGGCCGGTCCCTGCGGGCAGGGCCTTCACCAGCGGGTGCTCTGGCGCAAGGCTCATGAAGGTCGCGCCATAGAGGGTGTCGGGCCGGGTGGTAAAGACCTCGATATCGTCCGAGGTGCCCTCGATCTGGAAGCGGATCAGGGTACCGGTGCTCCTGCCGATCCAGTTCTTCTGCATGCTGAGCACCCGCTCGGGCCAGCCTTTCTTCAGCCTTTCGATGTCGTCCAGCAGTTCCTGGGCATAGGCGGTGATCTTGAAAAACCACTGGTCGTGCTCCTTGAGAAAGACCTGAGACCCGCATCGCCAGCACTGTCCCTCCACCACCTGTTCGTTCGCGAGCACGGTCTTGCACTGCTCGCACCAGTTGAGAAAGGCCCGCGACTTGTATACGAGCCCCTTGTTGTACATCTGGATGAAGAAGAGCTGCTCCCATTTATAATACTCAGGGGCGCAGGTGGCGATTTCCCTGCTCCAGTCATAGCTGAAGCCCATCTTCTTGAGCTGGGCCCTCATATAGTCGATGTTGTCGTACGTCCATTTCTTGGGGTGGATCCTGCTCGCGATGGCCGCGTTTTCCGCAGGCATGCCGAAGGCGTCCCATCCCATGGGGTGCAGCACGTTGAGACCGTTCATGGTCTTGTATCTGGCCACCACGTCTCCGATGGTATAGTTGCGCACATGGCCCATATGGATGCGCCCGGACGGGTAGGGAAACATCTCGAGCAGGTAGTACTTGGGCTTGCCGCTCTGTATATCCACGCGAAAAAGGCTGGTGTCCTGCCAGCTCTGCTGCCACTTCGATTCCACTGCCTGCGGGTTGTACTCCGTGTTCATATCGGCCTCCGTGTTGATGTTGGTTGCTTCATTAGCATAACCCTCCAAGTTTCGTCCAGTGCGGGAATGGTTCGATACTCTCTTCCCGTGTCGTGAAACCATGGTGTGTATTTCTTTGTCGGGTATGCCGAGAAGATGGCATCAGTGAGGAAATATATCTATCGCCACAGAGGATGCCTGTGCGGTACGCAATTATCCCTTGCTTTTCATCTGCATGCTGATATTTTGGGAGAGCTATGAGGTGGCTGAAAATCTTTGCTGGGCTTCTGGTATGCGGCATGCTTCTCGTGGGATTCTCGGCGTATTGGTTCGTGTATCGCGGTCTGCCCTCGATACATGAGCTCAAGCAGCCCGAGCCGACAAGTCTGAGCACGATCATCGCCTCAGACGGCAGCTCCATCGGCTATATTCCCCCAGAGGGCATGATCATCCAGAGAGGAAAAGGCACCCCCGTAAGGCTGATGCAGGCCTTTATCGCGGCCGAAGATTCCACCTTCTACAAGCACACCGGTCTTGACATCACACGGATCGTGGCCGCGCTCATTGCGGATATCCGCGCCAATTCATATGTTCAGGGCGCTTCCACCATTACCCAGCAGGTGGTGCGCTCGTATCTCCTCACCCGGGAGAAGACCATCACCCGCAAGCTCAAGGAGATCGTGCTCGCGCTGCGCATCGAGCGGGCCCTGCTCAAGGACGAGATCCTCCACCTGTACCTGGACCGCCTGTATCTGGGCAGCGGGGCTTACGGAGTGGGGGCGGCGTCACTGCGGTATTTCAACAAGGAGTGCAGGGACTTAAGCCTGGCGGAGATAACCATGATCGCGGGGCTTGCACCCGCACCGGCCAGGTACTCGCCCCTCAATGATTTTCCCGCTGCCAAGAGGAGGCAGAGGTATGTGCTGTCCCGCATGGTGGAAGAAGACTACATCACCGAGTCGGAGGCGGCCGATGCATACAAGGAGCCCCTGATGATCACGGGAGAGGCGGTGGCGCTGTTCACCCGGTATCCCTATGTGATGGACTACGTGAAATCCCTCGTTACCGAGCGCTACGGCGGGGATATCCTTTCCGGAGGGATCAATGTCCAGACCACGCTTTCGCCCCTGCTTCAGGACGCTGCGATCCAGGCGGTGCGCAAGGGCATCATCGAACTGGAGATGCGGCGGGGCGCATACCGTGGTCCGGACAAAGGAATCAGCGAGACGAGGAAGGAAAGGATCCTGGCATTCCAGGAAAATCAGCTGGCCTGGAAGGGCGAGGAGCCCTACCAGCTCTACTGGGCAGAGGTGGTCTCTGTCTCGCCTCTTATCGCGAATATCGGAGGGAGAACCGTGGAGCTCCCCCCCCAGAGCTATGCCTGGATCAATCCCAAGGGAGGCTGGACCCCGAAGGGTGTGCTCGAGCCCGGGAACGTCATCCGCCTGTGCTATACCCCGGAAGGGTTCATGGTGTCCCAGGAACCCAGGGTTCAGGCCTCTCTCGTGGCATTCGATCTCCAGAGCGGGGGCACGCTTGCCCTGGTGGGCGGATTCGATTATTCCCAGAGCCAGTTCAACCGGGCGGTGAGCGCCAGGAGGCAGAGCGGGTCGGCCATCAAGCCCTTCATCTATGCCGCTGCCGTGGACAAGGGGTTTACCCCGGCCTCCATCATCTTCGATACCCCCATCACCTTCCAGGGCGAGGAAGACGAAGAGCCCTGGAAGCCGAAGAATTACGAAGACAGGTTCTACGGGGCCACCACCCTGCGCACGGGGCTGGTGCTCTCCAGGAATGTGATCACCATCAAGATACTCAAGGATATCGGCATCGGGTATGCGATCGGATACCTGAACCGCTTTGGCATGGACGCCCAATTTCCCCGCGACCTCTCTCTGGCCCTGGGTTCAGGGTCCCTGACACCGTACGATCTGGTGAAGGGATATGCGGTATTCGCCACCTATGGGCAGAGGTTCAATCCCCGGCTGGTCGACTACATCACCCAGATCAATGTGGGCCCCATTTATTCGGCAAGGTCCGACGCCGTGTCGGAACCCGTTGCCCAAAGTGAAAGCCGGGCTGTCTCGGAGCAGACGGCCTATATCATCACAAACATCCTGACCGATGTGGTCCAGAGCGGCACCGGCTGGCGGGCCAAGAATCTGGGAAGGCCCGTGGCGGGAAAGACCGGCACGAGCGACGACAACCGGGATGCCTGGTTTATTGGCTACACCCCCGAAGTAATCTGCGGGGTGTGGGTGGGATATGACGACATGATGCCCCTGGGAGAGAACGAGACCGGCAGCAGGGCCGCATGCCCCATCTTCGTAGATTTCATGCAGGCGGCGCTCAAGAACAGGCCTGTCCATGATTTTCAGATCCCCGAAGGGATCGTGTTCGCCAAGGTGGATACGAAAACCGGAAGACTCGCCTCCGAGAGCTCGCAGGATGTGCGTTTCGAATGTTTCAAGGCCGACGGGCTTCCGCCCAGAGAGCAGTCTACCATTGACGATCTCATGCTCAAGGAGGTCTACTGATGTTCAGGTCAGGGATTCTGCTCCTGATGTGCATCGTGCTCATGCCGTGGCAGGCGGGGACGGAAGAGATCACCCTGGTCAAACGCGCACGCAGGGCAGACCCTGCTGAGTTCACCAGCTACACCGTACAGCCGGGCGATACCCTGTGGAAGATTCTGGCCCAGACCCAAAACGCACGCTACAACGACTTCCCGTACCTGTATAAAAAATTTCGGGAGCTCAACCCGGAAATCACCGATCTGAATCGTATCATTTCAGGCCGGCGGATCCGTGTGCCCAACATCCCCGGAGCCAGAGAGGAATTCTCGGTCCAGGCCGCCTCTGAGGACGTCTATGTGATCAAGAAGGGTCAGCACCTGGCCATGATCCTCAGGCAGGTATACGGCCTGCCTGACAATCTCATCTTCAATGAGTATCTGAACCTGATCAAAGAACTCAACCCGGAGATCGAGAACCTCGATCTCGTAGAGGCGGGGCAGAGGGTGCGGATGCCCGAGATCGGGCAGGCGGTGAGTGCGGCCAGGGAAGCGGTGCAGGCTCGGGAAGCCGTAGAGAAGGTTGCCGGCGGGAACGGCAAGAAGCCGGACCAGCTTCTTCACGAGCTCATCGAGCAGAAGGTGCACGAGCTCACTCTAAAGAAGAGGGCCGCAGAGCAAGAGGAACAGGAAGATCAGGGACCCCGGATACAAACCCCGGATGACCGGGTGGCGGCAGTGAGCATTCTGGAAAGCCTGAGGAGGCAGCGGATGGCCCCTCCGGAAATCCACAGGGATAAAGAGCCGGGGCGCGTGTCTGTTGTACCGGCAGCGCCGGCCGCTGGAAAAGCTGCACCCAGGGAAAAGATCGACGCACTTAAGAAGGACCGGGCCGAGGTCGCCCGGAAACCCGAATCCGCACCGAAACCTGCTCCAGCACCGTCCCGGCAGGCTGTTTCCGCGCCCACGGAAAAGCACACGCCGGTGCCTGGGGAAAAAATCGGGAAGAAACCCGAGACCGAAGAGCCGGACAGCGGACCTGGCGGGTTGGATGAGGGAGGAGGGGCTCCTGCGCCATCCGGGTTGCATGAAGGCGAGGACCGGGGAAAGGCTTCTCCCGCTGCACAACCCAAACAGTCGGTCATCTCACGGATCGTGAAAAACACCCTGATGCCGGCGCTGACCAGGATGGGCGGCAGACAGAAGGACGAGGGCACCTACTTCATGCCCATGGCCGGAGGGAGCAGCCTCTCTATCGACACGGGCGAGATCCCCGTGATCGAGCTGGATACGGGCATGCGGGTTATCCTCGACATGAACAGCAGGATATCGCCGGAGGTGAAGGATATCCTGGAGCAGGCATTCCCCTCGTGCAGAATCATCTCGGGCCCCCATGAAGGACTGGAGTCCCTTATGGACCGGGTGCTGAACGTGTCGGGGTATTTCTCTGTCAACAAGGATGCAGGCCCGCTTCTGGTCGGGGAGGACGAGAAGATCCGGTTCTCCGGAAAATGGATCGTGTACAAGGATTTTTCCCGGCAGAATGTCTTTGTCATCAACCTTCTCGGCGAAGCGGACCAGCAGACTCCCGGGCCCATCAGAAACTATGCCTCCCGGTTCGGCATCGACCTCATCGAGATGGGGGGAAAGCCCTGGATCCCGCAGGAAACACCCAAGGCCGCACTCATCGAGCTCGGGCATTCGTACCGGAAACTCCTCGATCTCCTTGGCATGCCCTACGAGCTGGACAAGGAGCTGGAACTCGTGTCGCTCGATGCGCTGCGGATCGCCTACAAGGCCCCGCTCCTTTATAACCAGAACATCATCCTCACCGAAGAGCTGCCGGATAAAACCATGAGCGAGCTCCTGGCAAAGAAGGGGTATACGGTCGTAGACACCTTGGCCGAGGTCTTTGAGACCGTGCTCGACACCCTCGGCCTTGAGCATCAGGGGCCTCCGGTAAAGGCAGAGGTGGCTGCAAAACGCGCCGAGCTCGAGCTCCCGGCGGTGAAGGTGGGAGAGGTGGTCGTTCTTCTGGGTGTCCTGGATACGGATATCGCACGCTACCTTGCGTCCGCGGGCATGAAGATCGCGGTGTGGTAGATGTCTTGAAAGGGGGGAGCCGCTGCCCTCGAATGATTACCGCGCCACAGAGATGAAGCAGGACCCGTGCGATTCGGCCGGTTCGCCCCGCGTGGTGAAGGACCAGCTGGAGCCGGTTTCCAGCGGAAAGCCCAGAACGTCCGCGATCGTATCGCTCAGCCTCACCGTGTAGGTGGTCTCGTATGCAAGATCCGCGTCAGGCCTGAACACGGCGGTATTATTGTCGCTGTAAGAGACGGAGCCTTCGACCTCGCCCGAAGGACCCGAGAGGGTAAAGGAGTTCTCTGTGATGGAGGCTAAGGACATCGAGGCGGAAAAGGTGGCCGATACCACCGTGTCCACGGCAGCGCCCTGCGTGCCACTGGCAGGGAAAACCGAGCACAGGACGGGAAAGAGGCCGGCCTCGTCAGGGTCATAGCTCATGACAAACCCTGTACCACCCACGGCATAGATATCCCGGATGGAGCCGCCGTGGATTCCCTTCAGGGGAGGAGGGATGACCGGGGTGAGGAGATTGGTGGCGACGACGAGGTTATCCTGGATGGTCCAGGAGCTGCCGTCAAAGTGCAGGATCGTGCCTGGATTGAGGAGCCCGGCTGATTGCCCTGCTGCATAGACATTGCAGGGAGAGGTGCCCCAGACGGCGTTCAGGGTGGTGTTTTCCAGGGAAGCAGCGAGCGAGGGATCGCTTATGGCGCTGGTCCATGTATGCCCGTCGTACCTCAGGACAGTACCGTCTTTCCCAACGGCGTACACATTCTGGGGAGAGCTCCCCCAGACGCCGGAGAGGTCACGGATCGTACCGCTTGTCTGTCCCACCCAGCTTTCTCCATTAAAATGGATGATGGTGCCGTTGTCTCCCACGGCGTACACACTGCCGGATGAGCTTCCCCAGACACCGTTGAGACTCCGGCGGGTATTGCTTTCCTGTTTTTGCCATATCTCGCCGTTAAAGTGCAGGACCGTTCCCTGGTCTCCCACGGCGTACACGCTGCCGGGCGAGCTTCCCCAGACATCGTTGAGGTTCCAGGGGGTGTTGCTTTCCCGCTCTTGCCATATCTCGCCGTTAAAGTGCAGGACCGTGCCTGCATCTCCTACGGCAAAGACATTGTTCGCAGAGGTTCCCCACACGCCGTTGAGACTCCAGGATGTACCACTTGCCTGATTCACCCAGTTCCCGCCATCCGAAAGGAGGATTGTCCCCGTATTCCCCACGCCGAATATCGCAAGGGAAACCTCATCCGAATCATCCGGCATGGTGGCGTTTACCCAGACATCATTCAGGACGAAATTCGTGGGTATATCATCCGGGTCCGCCTGTACCCATCGCTGGGCAAAGGCAGGAGTGATCATGGAGACGAATACGAGCAAGAACACGGAAGCCCTGGTGAATATTTTCCGGATCAAACCCATGACCTTTTTCCCTCCCTGGCAGAGAAGCACGCTTGGTGTGCTGAACATACCATTATTATATACTGCCTGGGCCTGATTGGGAAAGAATAAATCCTGCAGGCCAGGGGAAGAAGGTGCTGCAGCAGTCCGGTAGCGCCGGCACGCTCTGAAAGAGCGATGCTCTCTAGCGATGATAGATGGTGATCTCGTCTCCGGGCTGGATCCGGGCCGAGGGATTCAGACGGTTCCACCTGATGACATCGCTGGTCGACACCTCGAACTTCTGGGATATCCCCCATACGGTGTCCCCCTTCTTCACGCGGTACTGCACCATTCGGGGGCTCGAAGAGGAATGGAGCTGAGGCGGGATTTTCAGGGCCGTGCCGGGGTGGATCAGGGACGGGTTCCGGATGCCGTTGACCTCGATGATATCTTCAAGGCTCACCCCGTAGAGACGGGCAATGCCCTTGAGGTTCTCCCCCCGCGCGACCACGTGGCGGTGTCTGTTCGGCGCAGGGATGCCGGCCGAGAGCTCGCCGCGCGGGATGACGAGGATCTTGCCGAGGGTGAGGATATCGCTCGCGTTCATCCGATTCGCCCGTGCGATGTCTTGGGCAGACGACGAGTATTTCTTTCCCAGGCCGATGAGGGTGTCGCCTTTCTGGATCGTATGGGTCACGTACTCGATCCGGGTGCTGTGAGCTTTCTGCAGGTATTGTGCAATCGCAGACGCTCTCCCCTGCGGAACCTTGAGCAGGTATTCCCCACCGCTTGGGGGGGTGCACCGCCTGATGAGCTCGGGGTTCAGCCGGACCAGCCGGGCTTCGGGTAAACCTGCCGCCTCGGCAATCTCGTCCAGATAGGAGAAGCCCTTGACCCTGACGGTCTCGTACCGGAGAGGGGCAATCTTCAGATCATCCGGCACCTCCAGCCCGTAGTGAGTCCGATTCTTCGCAAGGATGAGCGTGGCGATGAATTTGGGGACATATTCCAGGGTTTCGGCCTTGATGGGCATGGGATGGGAAATGTCCCAGAAGCAGCTCACCTCGGGGTTTCCCTTCATGATCCGGTTGATGGTGCCCTCGCCCGCGTTGTACGCGGCGCTCGCCAGAAGCCAGTCGCCGAAGAGCGCGTGCAGGTTCTTCAGGTAGCGGGCCGCTGCATGGGTGGATTTTTCCAGGTCCCGGCGCTCGTCGACCCACCTGTTCACCTTCAGGTCGTAGTGTCTGGCCGTGCCTGCCATGAACTGCCAGTAGCCCGTTGCTCCGGTGCGTGATACGGCGTTGGCCTTGCCCGAGCTCTCCACCATGCTGAGATACACCATGTCTCTGGGCAGACCCTGACTTACGAGAATCTCCTCCATTACGGGCCGCACGGAATCGAAACGGGCAAGGGTGAGCAGGAACTGCTTACGGTAGCGGTCCGAGTATTGCCGTATCCACCATTCGATCCTTTCGTTCATCTCGAACTCGAAGTCATAGGGGACGTCCCGGTCGAAGAACGGCTCTTGCGCCAGGCTGTGATTATCAAAAAGGGGAGGGATATCGCCCAGCTCGCTCGAGGGCGGAAGAGGGCCTGTAATCGACGGGCCCCCTGCTGCAGGGTATCCCGAAGAGGGGGGAATCTGGCTGGTAAGGGAACAGCCTTGTATGATGCACAGGGCCAGGATGAGAAGCAATGCCCGCAATTTCACCATCACATATAACCTCCGGGAACAGATCTGTCTGCCTGGAATATTGCCCATCAATAGACTGCCCAATTTACCTGGAAAAATTGAACCCTTCAACGGTTATTTTCATCTAATATATCGGATGAATCATTCCGATATGTATCGGTTGGTTAAAGCCGCAACTTGACGGAACTGAAATGAGGGATGTAAAGGAGATGATATGAACCTTCCCGTAGCACAAAGCCGTTCGCTGTCAGAGCTGATCGGTCGATTTGAGGAGTTTCCCGCCCTCGCAAAGGACGAGGAATATGACCTTGCGGTGAAATTGAGAGAGTATAACGATGTTGATGCGGCCCATCGCCTCGTGACCTCGAACCTGCGGAACGTGGTGCGGATCGCCATGGATTACGCCGGGTACGGGCTCCCCCTGGAGGATATCGTGCAGGAAGGCACCATCGGACTCATGGTAGCGGTGAAGAAGTTCGATCCGTACAAGGGATACCGCCTCATGACCTACGCGGTCTGGTGGGTCAAGGCGATGATCCACGACTATATCCTCAAGTTCTTCTCCCAGGTCAAGCTCGGGACCACCAAACTCCAGAAGCGTCTGTTCTACGGCCTCAACAGACTGATGGCAGAAGAGGAAGTGGTCGACGGCAACATCAGCGAGCGCACCCAGGCTATCTCCGCTCGCCTCGATGCCGATCCTCAGCAGGTGGAAGAGATCATCACCAGACTCACCTACCGGGATCAGTCTCTCGACAGCCCGCTGGCCGACGACAGCGAGACCAGCTTCGTGGATTTCCTGGCCGACTCCGGACTCAACCCCGAGGACAGGGTCATGGAAAGCGAACGGGCCATGAGCGTGGAGAACCATGTGAACGATGCCTTGGGGGACCTGTCCGACCGGGAGCAGGAGATCGTCAGGCAGAGGATCATGGCGGACGACCCCAGAACCCTGGAGGAGCTGGGCAGGCAGTACAATATCTCCAAGGAGCGGGTCCGGCAGATCGAGAACAACGTGAAGAACAAGCTCCGGAAGGCCCTTGAGGGCAAGATGGACGCGATGGTGCAGTAGAAAGGTAAAAGTGGATGGGTTATCAGAAGAGACATCCCATACGCGACATCTTGGACCTGCAGGACAGGATGAACCGGGTCTTCGAGGAGAGTCTCAGGGACCCCGAGCATGCGAGGTTGCCCGGCCGGTGGAATCCCCAGGTCGATGTGGCGGAAGACGACGAAGCCCTGTACATCCGGGCCGAGCTCCCGGGGGTGAAGCGGGAGGACATCAGCCTGGATCTTTCCGACGGCGTGCTCACCATCAGCGGCAACAAGCCCTTCGCCCATGAAAACCGGAGCGAGAACTACTACATGATCGAGCGGCAGTACGGAACATTCAGAAGGACATTCAACATCCCCAAGGCCGTGGATGTTCACGCGATCCAGGCCAGGCTGGAGAAGGGTATGCTCGAGATCAGGGTGCCCAAGCTCAACGATATCCACGGCCGCAAGATTCCCATCATCGAAAGGTGATCCCGTACGCCTCCAGGTTGAGCCGGTAGCCTCGACACTCCCGCGACGACCGTTCGATCAGGCCGAAGAGGGGATGATCGATGAGCGGAGAATCCCCGGTCGAGAAATAATAGAAGCGTCCGGGCCGGGATACGATGCTGAGCACGGTGTGGGCAAGCGTTTTCCGGGGGGAGAACGACCGGGCCATGACCGCGGGGAAGGGGCCTATCGCCTGCTCGTTGGGGTCGGCATCGATCAACCTCATGTCCTCGAACCCCAGGAGATCCATGACGTGGCGGAGGAAGACGCCCTTTTTCTGACCCCGCTCGATCATCCAGACGCGTGATTCCGGATGGAGCGTTTTATACAGGATGGCCAGAAAGCCGGAGCCGGCCCCCAGATCGGCTATCTCCGGTTCATTCACCTGCTCCAGGAGACCCAGCGTGTCTCCGGCCTGTCCTTCCAGGTCATCCTCCATGGAACGGCTCACCAGGTGAAGCCGCGGGTTATAGCGGCGCACCTCTCTGATCCAGGTGGTGATTTTCTCGTCCATCACTTTCCTATGCAGAAATCCGAGAATATGCTCTCCAGAACATCCTGGCCCGCAGAGCCGCCCGAGATCTCTTGAAACGACTCGCGTGCGGTTTTCAGGTCCAGGACGAGGACATCGGGGGTCATCCCCTCATCGATCGCGGCAAGACAGTGGGCCAGGTATTCCCGGGCTCGTGAAAGCAGGTAGGTGTGCCTGCCCAGAAACACCCCGGGCTGCCCCAGGGGAAAGAGGCCGGATATGGAGCCCATGAGCTCGTCGATACCCGTGCGGTACTTGGCGGAGACCCAGGCCCTCTCTCCCTGGACGCCGTAACGCGGCCCGGGCAGGAGGTCGGCCTTGTTCATGACCACGATCGTCTTCTCTCCGAGCTTCAGCCACGGCTCGTCCTCTTCTGTCAGCCCTTTGCACGCGTCCACCACATAGAGAACCAGGTGGGACTGCCGCAGGATGTCCATGGTCTTCTGAATGCCTGCCTGCTCGGGGCCCGAGGCGGTTTCCCGGATGCCCGCGGTGTCGTGGAAGAGGAAGTCAATGCCGGAGAAAACGAAGCGCTCACGGATGATGTCCCGGGTCGTGCCGCTCTCCTGGTGTACGATCGCCCGCGGGTATCCGAGGATGGCATTGAAGAGGGACGACTTGCCTGCGTTGGGCAGGCCCGCGATGGTGGTGACGATCCCTGAGTAGCGCTTTGGCGCGCTGTCTCCATGAGCAAGGAGGGAATCGACCTCCCGGATTATTGCGCCGACGGTCTTGGAGAACGCGGCTTCATCATACGGTGCATCGTCAGTGAGAAAGGATGCCTCGATCCCGGATATGATTCCGAAGATCTGCTCTCCAAGACTTGCGATCCGGCGGGAAAGGTCGCCGGCCAGCAGGGAGCGGGCCATATCGACCCCGCAGGCGCTTTGTGCATTGATGAGCGCGCCCACCGCCTCTGCCTGGGCCAGGTCCATCTTGCCGCTCAGGTACGCCCTCTTCGTGAACTCCCCCCTTTCCGCGATTCTGGCCAGGCCCGTGGCCCCGATGATCTCCAAGAGGGTGTCAACGAGCAGGGGGTTGCCGTGGCAGCTTATCTCCGCCACATCCTCTCCCGTGTACGATCTGGGGCCGGGGTGGAAGACCACCATGGCCTTTTCCACGATCTTTCCGGCGGAGTCGAGGATGGCAGTCGGTTTCTGCACATGGGCGGGGCAGTGCTCCGAAGGGGTGATGCGCCTGAGGATTTCGCGGACCTCAGTGCCGCTGATCCGGATGATGCTGATCCCGCCGCGCCCTCTAGGCGTGGACTCTGCGTAAATGGTATCTGTTACGATCGTGACGACCTTTTCGGTATGATGAGCACCTTTTTGTACACCCCGTCTCCCACACTCCTGGTGTTGACCTGAGCATCGTTCTTCAGGGCGAGGTGGATAATGCGCCTGTCGTACGGGTTCATTTTTTCCAGAAACACGGACTGCCCCGTACGCTTGGCCTTCTGGCCCATCTTGAGCGCCATGGACTGAAGGAGTTCCACATGTCTCTGCCGGTAGCCCTCGGTATCCACGGTGACATAGACAGGCTCTTCACGGTTTTTGTTCAGCATCCGGTTGACGATGAACTGCAGTGCATCAAGCGTCTGGCCGCGTTTCCCGATGAGCAGGCCCGATCCGTCCCCCGCCATCTCGATGGTATTCCCATCCCGGACACTGACCTCTGCAGGGATGTTCATGAGGCCGAGGAGCTCGGTGACGATTCGGCAGGCCTTGTCCATCTCCTCCCTGGGCACAGCCTGTTGCACGGGTGAGGGCCTCTTTTCCGGCTCAGGGGCAGGCCCATTTTCCTGGACAGGCTCCTGTGCCGTGTCCCGAGCCGGGAATCCGGCTTTCATATCCTGCCTTTGCGCCGGCCGGGCGAGTATTTTTGCAGATTTCATCCCCACCAGGCCGAAGAGCCCCTTGGACCCTTCTGAAATGACGCGGATGTCGAGGTCTTCAAAATCCGACCGGAACGTCTTCATGGCGGCGACGATGGCTTCGTCCACTGTCTTTGCTTCGAATTCTCTGTAATCCTCTTCCATGTGCTGAGGTCTCCTATGTAAGCTTCCTGTTTATGTAGGCCTGCTGGGCAATTGACAGAATATTACTGATGAGCCAGTAAAGGACAAGCCCTGAAGGGAATCTCAGGAACAGAACCGTAAAGAAGACCGGCATGATGAGCATGATCTTCTGCTGGGTGGGATCTCCCGGGGTCGGGGTCATCTTCTGCATCACGAACTGGCTCAAGCCCATGAGAATGGGGGTGATGAAGTAGGGGTCCCGGGCGGAGAGATCAGGCAACCAGGTCCCGAACAGGTGGAACGGGGTGTGCCTGAGCTCGATGGCCTGGTAGAACACCTTGTAGAGCGCAAACAGGATGGGTATCTGCAGAAGCATGGGAAGGCAGCCTCCCATGGGGTTGATCTTGTGATCCTTGTACAGCTTCATCATCTCCTGGTTGAGCTTCTGCTTGTCTTCCTTATACTTTGCCTGGAGCTCCTTCATGAGGGGCTGGACTTTCTGGAGCCCCTTCATGGAGGTGAAGCTCTTCAGGGTCAGGGGATAGAGCAGGATCTTGATGATGATCGTGAGGATGATGATGGACCATCCATAACTCATGGTGAAGGAGTAGATCCAGTTCATGGCCATGAGCAGCGGCTTGGCGATGATGTCGAAAAACCCGAAATAGAGGGCCTTCCTGAGATCGTTCCCCGCGCTCTTGAGCGTCTGCAGCTCCTTGGGGCCCGAGAAAATCTCGTACGATCTCTCCACGCTTGACCCGGGCTCGATCCGGAACGGCTCGGTATCATAGGTGAGCCTCACCATCTCCTCGCTGATGCGCTTGATGGTGAGCGTAGTCTCCGGAGACCCGGCCGGGATGATTGTGGAGAGGAAGTACTTGTCCTCGAAGCCGAACCACTTGATCTCGCCGGTGAACTCCCGGTACACCCCCACCTTTTTCACCTTGGAGATCTTGAATTCCTCCAGATGTTTGCCGTTGAGCAGGACAGGGCCCTGGAAGGCATACCCGTCTTTGTCCTCGTCCAGGGGGTAGACCCCGTTGAGGTACAGGTCGACATCGGCCGTCACCGGATTCGATGTGCTGTTTTCCACCACGGTCCGGTAGCCCATGGTATAGGTCTGCGGATCGATGGTGTAGATCTTTTTCAGCGTGATGCCGGGGCTTACCTGAGCGGAAAAGATCAGTTCCTCCGGGATGTCCGAGTCACCCCTCTTCGATGCCTCGTACACGATGGATGAGTCGACGGGCTGATCGTTCACGCTGACCATGGGCATGGGTGTCTCGATGGTTTCGACGGCCGGTGAATCCGGGGCAAGGTTTTCCCGGTACTCCTTGAGCTGGACGGAGGTCAGCGCCCCCCCCGCCGTGCTCCACTGCGCACGATACCTGGGTGTCTCCACGACGATGGCCTCTCCGGAAACGGTTTGCCGGGCCTGGTCCTGTCCCTGTGAAGGCACCTGGAGCACCGTACTTTGCTCCCGGGGTTCTCTTTGTTCTGTCTGAGTTATCTGGCCCTGAGGCTGCTCCGGAGATTTCGGCTCGATAAAGAAGAAATTCCAGAGCAGAAGAATGGCGATTGATATGACTATGGCCAGCAGTGTCCTTTTTTCCATCAGATCATGTCTCCTTCAGGTGATCTAAACAGGGTCATATCCGCCGGGGTGAAAGGGATGGCATTTCAACACCCTCAAGGAGGCCTTCAGGAGACCTTTCCTCATCCCGTACGTTTCGATCGCCTGGATAGCGTATTCTGAACAGCTCGGCCAGAAACGGCACGACTTCGGAAGGCACGGAGAAATGACTTTCTGATAGCAGCGAATCAGACCTATCAGCAGCGTCCTCACCATGTACGCGATCCCATGGCGCTGATTATTTCCTGAAAATATGTCTCGTAGCACGTGTTCCGATCCTGTTTTCTCGCTATGAGAACGAAATCGTACCCAGGAGGAAAGATCTCTTTGTTTCTGCGGTAAATCTCCCGTAAGAGTCTTTTGATGCTATTCCTCCTTACAGCGGTTCCGATCCTTTTACTCACAGTGATGCCAATGCGAGCGTGATTTTCTGAGTTTCGGGCGGCGAGGATAATGAGGTGTGGGGTGATGAGCTTGCGTATCTTCCTTGTTTCTACATTGAGATAGTCCCGTCTTTTCCTCAGCCGCTCCTGCTTCGGGAATCGTTCGTCTGACATTACACAGCCAAACGTTTGCGTCCCTTGGCCCTCCTTCGATTGATTACAGCCCGTCCTGCCTTTGTGCTCATACGGACGAGAAATCCATGAGTCCGATTGCGTCTTGTGTTATGTGGTTGAAATGTCCGCTTCATCGAATACCTCGATCTTCTGATTTAGGGGCTTAGTATTTACATACCAGGTCAATGATTGTCAAGCGGCAAAAGGTGAGGAGTTTTTGCCGACAAGGGGCATAGATGCCGGTTTTGATTCGCGAGAATCATACCCTTTTAAGAAGTCCCGGCATCGAGGTGCCTTTCAGAGCGTCACTCAAGGGCTGTGGCTCGACGATATTCCCCCACCCGGCAACCGAAGCCGGCCAAGGACCTGTCCGCCGGACACCCGTCTCCCGGTTGAGCCGGCCGGGCTGGATCGGCATGTCTTTGCT
>JALNWY010000050.1 GCA_023230665.1 Deltaproteobacteria bacterium | reverse complement strand
TCGCGGCCCCGTCGACCCGGTTTGCCTAGGTTTGCCCGGATAAAGCTTATCCGGACTGCCAGCACCTGCCCGTCCCCTGTACTCTGTTCAGCCCGGGACACCCTGGTCAGGCTCTCGCCTCCCTTTATGGGGGCAGGTCCTCCCTAGCATCTTGCAAGCCGGCCTGCAAGGGCATTATTGACGGGTAAAACCGGTGACATAACGGCATCGGATCAGGGTTTACGCCTGATTTCGCAGATATGCAGGCGCAATAAAAACACATGCATGATTCACCCACCAGCAGAACAGCGGGGCAGAATGAAACCTCAAGGGTGCAGCAAGCCGCCCTGCTCGCGTTCACAGCAAGTACCCGAGCCTGTTCGGGCAGACTCTGGGCTCAGCTCTCGATGCCGCAGCGGGCCTGAATGCCCTGGAGATAGTAGTGCTTGACCTCGCGCATCTCGGTGACAAGGTCTGCGACCTCTATCAGGGCCGGCGTAGCCCCCCTGCCCGTGAGAATCAGCTCCATACCCCGGGGTTTTCGGCCGATAAAGGCAAGGACCTCGTCCTCGGTGAGCAGGGAGAACTTCATGGCCGTGACTATCTCATCGGCCACGAGCACATCGCAGGCCCGCGAATCCATGAGAGACTCCAGGCGCCTCAGCGCCTCGTGGGCCCGCTCGACCTCCCGGGCATCCGGGGGATCGGTGAAGCGGCAGAAGGTGGGATGCCCGTACTGCTCGATGGTGACCAGTCCTTGCAGCAGGGGCACGGCATCGAGCTCTGAGTAGTGCCTGCCCTTCATGAACTGAACGATGCAGACCTTAAGCCCACAGCCGACCGCCCTGAGAGCAAGTCCCAGCGCTGCCGTGGTCTTGCCCTTGCCGTCGCCGGTATAGATCTGCACATAGCCCTTCCCGATATCACCCATCACAGCTCCACCGCGCATTCGCGTCACTTATCTTTTTCGTCACGGCATCGACCCTCCTCCGAGTCAGCGAAAATCCACCATCTCTCGGCCAGCAAAAGAGGGCCTGCCCCAGTAAACCCGTAAAATACCCCCACCAGCTAAGGAGGACCTGTCTTTCGCAGCTTCAGTAAAGGAGGATCACATGTTCCGGCGATACCTTCCGCCCACCTCATAGAGGGCCCGGGTGATCTGGCCAAGGCTGGCCACCCTGACGGTTTCCATGAGCTCGGCAAAGATATTCCCGCCCTGAAGAGCGGCATTCTTGAGCCTTTCCAGGGCCGCAGACGCCTCTTTGGCATGAACCGACTGGAATTTCTGCAGGTTCTTGAGCTGGCCCATCTTCTCTTCCGGGGTGGCCCGGGTGAGCGGGATACACCCGCCGGGGTTGTCCACTCCTGCCACGTCCGGGTTCTCATAGGTGTTGACCCCGATGATGGGAAGCCTGCCGGCATGCTTGAGTTCTTCGTAATATAAAGACTCGTCTTGTATCTTCGAGCGCTGATACTGCATCTCCATGGCGCCCAGCACCCCCTTGCGGTCGCTGATCCGCTCGAACTCCTTCAAGACCGCCTCTTCCACGGCGTCGGTGAGCCAGTCTATGAAGAACGACCCCTGGAGCTTGTTTTCATTGACGGAGGGCCCGAACTCCCGGTTGATGATGAGCTGGATGGCCATGGCCCTTCGGACCGACTCCTCGGTAGGCGTGGTGATGGCCTCGTCATAGGAGTTGGTGTGGAGCGAGTTGCAGTTGTCTTCCAGGGCGGTCAAGGCCTGGAGCGTGGTGCGGATGTCGTTGAACTGGATCTCCATGCTGTGAAGCGACCTGCCCGAGGTCTGAATGTGATATTTGAGCCGCTGGGAGAGCTCGTTCGCGCCGTAGAGGTCGCGCATGGCAATGGCCCAGATCCTCCTGGCCACCCTCCCGATCACGCTGTACTCGGGGTCCATGCCGCTGCTGAAAAAGAACGAGAAGTTGCCGGCGAAGTCGTCGATCTTCATCCCGCGCGAGAGATAATACTCGACATAGGTAAATCCGTTGGCCAGGGTGAAGGCGAGCTGGCTGATGGGGTTCGCGCCAGCCTCGGCAATGTGGTAGCCGCTGATGCTCACTGAATAGAAGTTGTTCACCCCGTGCTCGATGAAGTATTCCTGAATGTCGCCCATCATCTTCAGGGCGAACTCGGTGGAGAATATGCAGGTGTTCTGGCCCTGGTCTTCTTTCAGGATATCGGCCTGAACCGTGCCGCGCACGTTCCGGAGAACCCAGGAGCGGATCTCCTCGCGTTCCTTCCTTTCCGGGGGCCTGCCCTTTTCCCCTTTGAACTTCGCCACCTGCTGGTCGATCGCGGTGTTGAAGAACATGGCGGTCATGATGGGCGCAGGGCCGTTGATGGTCATGGACACGCTCGTGCTCGGCGAGCAGAGGTCAAAGCCTGCGTAGAGCTTCTTCATGTCGTCAAGGGAGCAGATGCTCACCCCGCTCTCGCCGATCTTGCCGAATATGTCCGGTTCCTCGTGAGGGTCTTCACCGTAGAGGGTCACGCTGTCGAACGCGGTGCTCAGGCGCTTGGCGTCGTCGTTCCTGCAGAGATAGTGAAACCGCCGGTTGGTCCTTTCCGGAGACCCCTCGCCCGCAAACTGCCGCTTGGGCTCCTCCCACCGGCGCTTGAAGGGGAACACGCCTGCAGTGTACGGAAATCGCCCGGGCACGTTCTCCTTTCTCAGCCAGGCGTACAGGTCGCCTCGTTCGGTGAACGCGGGCAGGGAGATCCTGGGAATGGGCAGGCCCGAGAGAGAATCCTGGACGAGCGGCACCTCGATCTTCTTGTCGCGGACCGTGTAGGAATAGGTCTTCCCGAGGTACTGTTTCCGCTCTTTTTCCCATTTCTCCACCAGATCGAGCTCTTCGGCAGGCACCTTGCCTTTGAGCTCCTGGAGCTTACGCTTCAGGTCTGATACCGCCTCGGTGCCGTCCATATCCTTGAGGAGCTCGCGAATGGAGAAGATCTTTCGGATGCGCTCGCCGCGTGAACAGGTGTCCGCATGGTAGTTTCTCACGGCTCCGGCGATCTCCCTAAGATAGTGCTCTCTTCCCATGGGCACGATCCCCTGATAGAGACCGCCGGCATGATTTTCACCCTCGGGGGGTATCTCCCAGTCCGCGAGGCCTTTTTCCACGAGCCTGCCTGCCAGGCGAGAGAAAACCCGGTTGATCCCGGGATCGTTGAAGTGGTTTGCCACGGTGCCGAAGATGGGAAGCTGTCCGGGTTCGACGCCGAAAAGGCCGTGATTGCGCATGTACTGCTTCCTGACCTGCTTCAAGGCATCTTCGGCCTTTTCGTTTTCGAACTTGTTGATGATCACCATATCGGCGAAATCGAGCATGTCGATCTTTTCGAGCTGGGTGGGGGCACCGTAGTCCGAGGTCATGACATAGAGCGAGAAATCGCTGATCGAGGTCACCGCGGCATTGCCCTGTCCTATCCCGCTCGTCTCCACGATGATGAGATCGAAGCCCGCAGCGCTCAGGACGAGGATGGCGTCCTGCACGGCCTCAGACAGCTCGTCGCGCGAGCTACGGGTCGCCATTGACCGCATGTACACCCGGCCGGCATCGATATGGTTCATCCTGATCCTGTCTCCCAGGAGCGCACCCCCGCTCTTCGAGCGCGAGGGGTCCACCGAGACGATGGCAATGGTGCGCTCCGGATAAAAGCTCAGGAACCGTCTCACCAGCTCGTCGGTGAGCGAGCTCTTCCCGGCGCCGCCGGTGCCGGTTATCCCGACCACGGGCGCACGTGAGCGCGAACGCTTGAGTGTTTCCCGGATAGCGCCGTATCCGCAGTCGTGGCCGCACAGGCTCCTCTCGGCAAGGTTGATGATCCTGCCGATGAGGGCATGGTCGTCTTTGCCTATCCTGGTTGCCTTGCCCTCGACAGGCGGAAACTCGATCTTTCCGGCCAGGGCGATCATGTGGTCGATCATGCCCTTCAATCCCATGGCCTTCCCGTCTTCTGGCGAGAAGATCTTGGCCACCCCATAGTCCTGGAGCTCCCTGATCTCTTCGGGAACAATCACCCCGCCGCCTCCGCCAAAGACCTTTACATATTCGCACCCTTTCTCGCGCAGAAGATCGATGAGGTATTTGAAGAACTCCAGATGCCCTCCCTGGTAGGAGCTCACTGCCACGGCATGGGCGCCTTCCTGGATCGCGGCATTGACGATATCGTTCACGCTGCGGTTGTGCCCGAGATGGATCACCTCTGCGCCGCTGTCCTGCAGGATCCGCCGCATGATGTTGATGGATGCGTCATGGCCGTCGAACAGCGACGTGGCCGTGACAAACCTGACCGGTTCTTTCGGATTGAGTCTCTTTTTCATGAATGCAAAACCTTCCTCTATCTCTACTTTATATGTAATAAAATCTTACATCATACAATAAAGCCGGTAAAGTTCAATTCTCCTTCACGTTCGCCTCCTTTGCACGCAAAGGATGAGGAGCTAATCAGCCATCATTATCGAGCTCGAAAATTCCTTCCCGGATATTTTGCCTGATTGCGCTGATCACCTCGATATGATTCAGGGGCACACCATCGAGCCCCTGCCGGATCTCGCGGGTGTCAAGGACATACGTCTTGCCGTTCTTGTGATGGGTGTAGAGGAAATCGACATCCGGGTTCCCGAGAATAAGGGCGCTCACCGCTCCGGGCACATCCCCCAGCGGCTGCCGGTCGATATGGCTGTGCTGGAACCGGGCGCTCACCCGGGTGCCTTTGCCCACCTTTGACTCGATCTCGAAACTGCCGCCGGTCGACCGTGCCGCCTGGGCGAGCATGGGCAGGCCGAGACCCACTCTGCGCACCTTTTTCGTGGTGTAGAACGGGTCCATCACCCTTTTCACGGTGTGCTCGTCCATACCGCAGCCATTGTCCCCGATCTCCAGGGCCAGGACATCTTCTTTCAGGTCTTCCAGGATGGTGATTTTCACGAGATCTGCCTGGGACCGGGTGGAGTTCTCCGCAATATCCAGGATATGGAGCGCCAGTTCGATCATGCTCCCTCCTCGATGTATCTTCCCTCCTGTCTCTTCAGGGCCATGGCCACCTCGGCGAAGCAGGGTTCCTTAAGGACCATGCGCGTGCAGGCGGCACCGATGTCTGGGATGAAATGGGCGTCAGAGGATGTGATAAAGGGATAGCCCGAGAGCTCGGGAAACCTTTCTCTCCCGCCTCTGATCCCCAGACGGGCGGATATCTCCAAGGCGTCGAAAGGGACATGGGGGGGAATGAATCCGAGCTGGCCGATCACGCTGAAGCTCGGCCTGTCGATATGGGCGGCGATCGCCAGACCGCTGTACTCGTGGATTCTGCCCACGAGGTCTTCCAGCGGGATGTCGGCTGCGCCTATGAGGAGCCGCTCGTTGAAGCCCTCTACCTCACCCGTCTCATTGACAATGGGCTGGAGGCCGAAGGCATCCTCGTCGTTAAGACCATGAAGGTTGGCGTATATATAGTCCTGAAGAAGGGAGAGCTGGGCCTGTTCACCGAAGAGCGCGAGCACGTGGGCTTCTTCCCGAGTGCATATCTCCATTCCGGGAATCACGCACAAGGCGGTGCCGCGTGCCGCGCGCATGACATAGGGCACATTCTCGGATGAGTTGTGATCGCAGACCGCAATGATGTCGAGCCCCTGAGCAAGCGCCTCGTCGACAAGGGCCCGGGGATGCATGTCAAGGTCTCCGCACGGGGAAAGGCAGGTATGAACGTGCAGGCTGCAGCGAAATATTTTCAGCCCGGATTCATTCATGGGAAACCCTCTGGAGCTTAAAGGGCATGGTCAGCCTTCGGAGAGGAGCCGATAGACCTTTCCCACCACCTCGAACTTCGCCATGTCGGTCACCATGATGGGGACACCTTCTTTGCTCGCCCGCTCGATGGTGTCTTTCTCCGGGCTTGCCCCCTGCACGATGACGATGCCGGCAAGGTCTTTCAGTGAGGCCACGGCAACGATGTTCTGGTGCACCTGCCGTGTAATCCATATTTCGCCGGCACTGCTGTTCGCCATGACGTCACTGAGAAGATCCCCTGCATAGCCGCCTCTGACCTCGGTGGTTTTCAGCTTTTCCCAACAGCACTTGCACTTCAGGCCAAGTGTCTCGATCAGTGTCTCCAGATTCATTACCCTGCTCCTTATCCGTTGAGCTTCACGATGCTCTTCAGGCGAGTGCCCTGACCGACATCAGAGGTGAGCTCGAAAATATCTGAAAATTTTTTTATGTTGCTCAGCCCCATGCCGGCGCCGAACCCAAGCTCGCGGATGGAGTCGTCCGCAGTAGAATATCCTTCCTGGAGCGCAAGATCGATATCCTCGATTCCCGGACCTATATCGTTTGCTTCGATAATGATGGCGTCAGGCTCGATGAACAGCTGGATGGTTCCCTGCTCTGCATAGGAGATGATGTTGATCTCCGCTTCGAAGGTGATCACCGCGATCCTGCGGATGATGCTCTCCGGGATGCCTTTTCCCTGCAGGCTCTTCTTGACCTCGCTGGATATGATCCCCGCATCCACGAAGTCTCTTCCCTGGATGCGGTAGATGCCCTCCAGTGATTCGGGAAAATCTTCATCGGACAATAATTTTTTCCTCGTTTCCATCTGTCTTCCGGATACAGCCGGTCAATCCTTTCTGAAAGAGCCTGCCGCACGACTCGAATATGATGAACCTGGTCCACAGGATGGGGATGCCCAGTTCTCTGGCCGTCTCAATGAATTTATCGGTGAGAAATTTCCCCCGGCACACCAGGATGGCCGCGATATCGAGCGCATATGCTGTTCTCACGGCCTGAGGGTTCGAAAGGCCGGTGATCAGCAGGCAGCCGGAACGGGCAAAGGACAGGACATCGCTCATCAGATCGGCGCCAAAGGCAGTCGTGATCTCGATATCCAGCTTATCTTCGCCTACGATAACCCGTGCATCCAACAAATCCCTGATTTCTGAAAGCTTCACCCGATCTTTTCTCCAGTGGCGTGATAGCTTGTTTCGTACCACAGCGGTAGACTCAGTGTCAATAGAATCAGGTGGATAAAGGCCTGGGCGATTCTGGGGAATGCAATGATACCATAAGGATTATTCCAGAGAAGAAAAGAGGACATGCCCGCCCGCACGGGCATGTCTCCTTTGTAGATATACGAAATGTTCCTGCCTGATTACTTATCGGTCTTGCACAGCTGGTTCGCATAGCACATGAAGTATGCGAGACCCACGAAGATGGCTCCGCCCACGATATTGCCCAAGGTCACCGGGACCAGGTTGTCGATGAAGAACCCGCCCCAGGTGAGGTTTTCGATGCCGGGCAGTGCCGCAGAGTACTCGGCCAGCTTGTCCGTACCCTTGAGCACGATCCCCATGGGGATGAAGTACATGTTTGCTACGCAGTGCTCAAAACCGGACGCAACAAAGGCCATGATGGGAAAAAAGATGCCGAATATCTTGCCCACTACGTCCTGGGCCGCGAATGCCATCCACACGGCCAGACACACGAGCCAGTTACAGCCGATGCCGCGGTAAAACGCCTCGGCAAAGGTGAGATTCACTTTTCCGTTGGCCAGGCCGATGGCTGTCTGTCCAACGGCGCCGCCGCCCGTCATCCACAGGGTGGATTTGTACATGATGTACACGAGCAACAACGAGCCGAGCAGATTGGCGATGTAAACCACCACCCAGTTGTACACGATACCCTTCATGCCGAACTGGCCGCGGGAAAGACCGATGGTCATGAGGTTGTTTCCGGTGAAGAGCTCTGCGCCGCAGATGACTACGAGAATGAGGCCTACGGAGAACACGGATCCTCCGAAGAACTTGGACATCCCGAGGCCGAGTGTTGCCTGAGTCCCGGTGAGCACCATGGTGCACAACTCGGCTCCGAACCCGATATAGGCGCCTGCAAAGAGCCCCAGGATGAACATCTGCAGAAACGGAAGATTCGCCTTGTTGTTCCCGGCATTTGCAACAGCTTCTGCAACCTGCACTGGTGTGTTGAAACCCATACATACCTCCATCTAGTTGTGATTTATTATAGCTCTCGCTTTCCAGCCCGGAATATACATGCTTCTTCCCGGGCCTTCTGCTCTCGTTGTTTTGCTTTCGGGAGGCAGCATCATCATGCATGCCGCTTGAAAGCGGCATGCATGATGATTGTCTTCTGTGGATCTCTAAGCCACTTTCCTGATCTTGACGGCGCTCACCTTGTACTCCGGTATGTTGGCGACCGGGTCGATGGCCGCGTTTGTCAGCCGGTTCACCGCAGCCTCGCTGTAATGGAAGGGGATGAACACCACCCCCTTGTCGCACCTGCCGTTCAACTCGGCATAGACCTCGATGGATCCCCTGCGGGATGACACCTCGATCTTGTCGCCGTGGGCGATGCCGAGTTTGCCCGCATCGTCGGGATGGATCTCCACGAAGGCCTGAGGTGTCCTTGAGACCAGTCCCTTGGAGCGTCTGCTCATGGTTGCGGTATGGTACTGATACAGGATGCGCCCCGTAGTGAGAAGGAGCGGATACTCGTTGTCCGGGAGCTCGGCCGGATCTATATGCTCGCACACGCTGAACAGACCCTTGCCCCGGGTGAATGCCGCGGAATGGAGAATCGGGGTGCCGGGGTGCTCGGTGTTCGGGCAGGGCCACTGGATGCCCTGTTTCTCGATTCTATCGTACGTGATGCCTGTATAGGACACCGTGACCTTACGGACTTCTTCATAGATGTCCTGTGCGGATGCGTACTGCCAGTTTGCCCCGAGCCTGTTGGCGAGCAGGGTGATGATCTCCCAGTCCGGCCTGGCATCTCCGGGAGCGTCCACGGCCTTCCGGATACGCTGGACCCTGCGCTCGGTGTTCGTATAGGTGCCTTCCTTTTCGCCCCACCCTGCCGTGGGGAGCACGACATGGGCAAGATTGCCGGTCTCGGTGAGAAAGATATCCTGAACAATAAGAAGATCCAGGTTCTTCAGCGCCTTTTCCACGTGCCTCACGTCAGGGTCAGACATCATGGGGTTCTCGCCCATCACATAGAGGGCCTTGAGCGCTCCGCCGGCTGCGGCGTCGATGATCTTCGGGATCGTGAGGCCGACCTTATCCGGCAGGGAAACCCCCCACGCATCCTCAAAAGGCTTTCTGTCGGCGGCCTCGGTCACCTTTTTGTAGGCCGGAAGGTTGCCGGGCAGACACGCCATGTCGCAGGCCCCCTGGACATTGTTCTGCCCGCGAAGCGGGTTCACCCCGGTTCCCGGCCTTCCGATCTGACCGGTGAGCATGGCCAGGTTGGCCAGCGACTTCACGTTGTCAGTGCCGTTGATATGCTGGGTGATGCCCATGGCATATACGATAGCCGAGGCCCCTGACTTCGCATACAACCGTGCGGCCTTTTTGAGGTTGTCTGCCGGGATGCCGGAGATCTTCTCGACATATTCGGGCGTGTACTTCTCCACTGTGGCCTTGAGGGCCTGGAAATTCTCGGTGCGCTCGGCTACGAAGGTCTCGTTGAGCAGGCCCTCGTCGATGATCACGTTCATCATCCCGTTGATCCAGGCCACATCGGTGCCGGGCCTCTGCCTGAGCCATATGGTCGCGAACTTCCCGAGCTCGATGTTCCTCGGGTCGGCGAGAATGAGCTTTGCGTCTCTCTGGGTGAGTGCGCGTTTGATGAATGTGGCGATCACGGGATGGTTCTCGGTGGTGTTCGTCCCGGTGATCAGATAGCAATCCGATTCTCCGAGGTCGGTGATGGAGTTCGTCATCGCGCCCGAGCCGAATGCTGTGGCCAGACCGGCCACGGTCGAGCTGTGTCAAAGGCGTGCGCAGTGATCGACATTGTTCGTCCCCATCACGGCCCTGAAGAATTTCTGAAACAGGTAGTTCTCTTCGTTCGTGCACCGCGCCGATGAAAGCCCGGCCAGGGCATCAGGGCCATGCGCTTTCCTGATGGAGCCGAGCTTCTCGGCCACATAGGCGATCGCCTCGTCCCAGGTCGCTTCCCTGAGCTCGCCGTCAACCCTGATCATGGGTTGGGTGAGCCTGTCTTCATGGCCTACGAAATCATGGCCGAAACGCCCCTTGATGCACAGGCTGCCGAAGTTCGGAGCAGGTGCGCCTTCGCGGGGCGTGGTGATTTTGACAATGCGGTTTTCCTTGACGTTCATGTCCATCTGGCAGCCGACCCCGCAGTAGGCGCAGGTGGTGCGCACTTGTCGGAGATCGCTCACCCTGCCCTGGAAACGCCCCTGCTTTTCGAACAGCGCTCCCACGGGGCAGACCCTCACGCACTCGCCGCAGAACACACAGTCAGAGTTTTCATATGTCAATCCGAAGGCCGGCCCTACCGCTGCAGTCGGGCCCCTGCCCGAGTAGTCGAGCACCTGATTGACCTGGACCTCGTTGCACGCCCTCACGCACAGGCCGCAGAGCACGCATTTGTTCATGTCGCGCACGATCATTTCGTTTGTCTGTTCGAGCTCACGATATGTTTCCGATTCGTCGAACCGCGGCGAATCGATGCCGAGCGAATACGCCAGATCCTGCAGCACACAGTCGCCGCTGCTCTCGCAGGTGATGCACTTGTGGTGGCCCTGGGTCATGAGGAGCTCAACGGAAAGCTTCCGTGAACTCAAGACCCTCGGCGTTGAGGTATGCACCACCATCCCGTTTTCAGCGGGCATGGCGCAGGATGCAACCAGCGAACGGGCCTTTTCCACCTCCACCACGCACACCCTGCATGCGCCAACAGGCTTTATCTGCTCGTGATGGCACAGGACGGGTATGGAGATCCCGTTTGCCTTTGCGACCTCATACACTGTCTGACCGGCTGTGAACTCGCACTTCTTACCGTCTATGGTTATGACCATCCTTCCCCCCCTTGGTTCTCGTTATTTTTGAAACGGGCAGTTTTTATTCTTTTATGGACTGATCTCAGCATGTTGTCTGTTTTCCTGTGTACCTGTTCTCATTATCTTGCCGAGACTATGTCTGCTAGAGAACCGGCACACTATCTATAAATGATTATCAGTCGGATCACAAGGGGATATATGGGTATTTTTTCGCTTGAATGAATGCTCGTTCAGTTTACGGCGTATCAAGTACCTGTTATTTTATGCTTTTTATCACATATAATTTTTATGGCCATCTGCGTCGCTCAGATGCAGATGAGACCGAAGGCGGGTGAACCCGCCTTCGGTCTTTGAATCAGTGTCCGGTACGATATCGGGTCACTTGGAAGCAGTTTGAGGTTTATTCAACTGACCGGCGCCGGCCTTCTTCCCTTTGGGCGGAGTGTAGGCCAGTGCGACGATGAAGCCCAGTATCAGCAGGCCTGCGGCGATATACAATGCCTGCGGCTTAAAGGCCTCGAACGCGAAGGGTCCGATAATGCCGGCTGCGCTCCATGCAGTCAGCATGAAACCATAGACCTTGCCGATATATGCCGGGCCAAACGCGTCAGCGGCAAAGGCGGGCATGGTTGCGAATCCGCCGCCATAGCATGCCAGCAGGTAGCAGGAGACGACGATGAAGAGATAGTAGTTCGACACATAGCCCATGGCGACCAGCAGGTAAATAACGGCCTGCGTGATGAACATGGTGAGGAAGACATTCTTTCGGCCGATATTGTCGGAGATCTTGGCCCAGAAAAGCCTTCCCAGACCGTTGAAGATGGCCGCGATGGCGACCACGGAGCCGCCTGCTGCGGCCACGGCTGCGATCTGCTCGGGCGTCAGATCGCCCAGAAGACCCATGGTCTTCCTGTACACGTCCTGAGCGAGCGGGGAGTGCTGCGAAATGAGGCCCAGTCCTGCGGAGATATTGAGGCAGAGCATGGCCCAGAGCATCCACCACTGGCGCTTCTTCAAGGCTTCGCCCAGCGTAAAGGAATCAGCGGCCGAGACCGTGGCGGCCGCGGGTTTGAATCCGGCCGGCAACCAGCCCTGCGGAGGATTCTTGAACAGCTGGGCCGAGGCCGTTACCAGAACGAGGAAAATCAAGCCCCAGATATACCATGTCTTGGCCACGCCGGAAGCAATGATCTGCCCGGATGCATCAACCTCGCGAAAGGCAAAGATCATGTGCGGTGCGATCTGTCCCATGAAAAAGGCGCCCGCGCCGAAACCCATCACAGCAAGCCCCGTTACCAGGCCGCGCTTATCGGGGAACCAGCGGATCAGCGTGGCGATAGGCGTCACGTATCCGAAACCGTTACCCAACGCGGCGATCACGCCGAAGCCCAGGTAAAGAAGCGCGATGCTTCCGACCTGATCAGCATAACCGGCAATTATGGTGCCGAGGCCGAAGAGAATACCGCCGATCGTGGCGACGAAGCGGGGTCCCTTCTTATCAACGAGCGTGCCGCCAAAGGCCGCGGACAGTCCGATGATAAGCATGAGCAGCATGAAGGTGTACTGAACGGTCTTGCCGTCCCACCCGTGCATGTTCATCAGGGGGTTTTTAAAAACCGACCATGCGTAGACCGTACCAAGGCAAAGCTGAATTATAACAGCAGCTATTGCTATCCACCAGCGTTTGCTTTCCAGATTCTCATTGCCCATTAGATTACCTCCTCCGATTTCTTTATTCGCTCTCTAAAAATACCGCCCGGTTGCATGATTCCTCCCTTAAACCTCATATGATATGCCGGTCTTTCTGAGCCATCGCGGCAGCACATCGTCTATAGCCTGTCTTTTGTGAAATCTCAAGAAAATATGTGCCCTCAATGTGCTCCGCTCGCAGACAGGCCGAAGCCTCCACCTTGCAAAAAGCCCTTACCACCCGGAGAGATAGTAAGGGCTTTTTCATCACATACCTTTCGAAAAACTCGCTCTTGCCGTCATCCTGCAGGACAGGCGCCCGCTCGGCGCGGCAGCATCAGATCTCCGCGTCGCACCGTAAGCACCTGCAGGCCTCCTTGAACGCGGTCTTCTTGTTGTAACCGAGCTCCACTTCCGCAAAGTTGGAGACCCTCTTGGCCACGGCGAGTTCGGGCATTGCGGCCTTGGGAGTTTCGATCACTTCCTCGTCCACTTCGAACGGGATATCGATCATTTCCTCTGCCGGGGCCTTGTATGCAGGCTCGTTGTTCTTCACCCTGATCGAGGCATCCACATCGGCTGCGACCTGATGGCCCATGGCGATGGCTTCCACCACTGTTGCCGGGCCCGTGGCCGCATCGCCGATTATGAATACGCCATCAGCGGTTGTCTTGTTCTTGCTTCTGGAGGGGACCTCAATGCCGCCCCACTTATCAATCTCGATGTCAGAGCCTTCGGGTATGAACGACGTGTCGGCAGACTGGGAAATGGCCGGGATGATGGTATCGGCGCTCAGGGTGTACTCGCTGCCCTCGATGGGAACGGGCTTGCGCCTGCCGGAGCGGTCGAACTCGCCGAGTTTCATTCTCTGGCACACCACGCCGCTGAGCTTGCCGCCTTTGCCGACCAGCTTCACCGGGGCGACCAGGTACTCGATCTTCACGCCTTCATGCTCGGCAGCCACGATCTCGTGCTCCCAGGCAGGCATGTCCTTGCGTTCCCTGCGATAGATGATGGTGACGTCTTTCGCTCCGAGCCGCACCGCGGTTCTGGCCGCATCGATGGCTGAGTTGCCGCCGCCAACGATCGCAACCTGCGAACCGAGCTTCACGTCCCTGCCGAGATTGACCTCGCGCAGGAACTCGGTGGCGCCCCAGACACCCTTGAGGTCTTCGCCTTCCACGCCCAGCTTCCAGCTCTTGTGAGCGCCGATCGCGAGCACGAGGATATCAAAGTCCTTGCGCAGCGCGTCAAAGGAGATGTCCTTGCCCACCCTGCAGTTGGTCCTGATCTCGACGCCCAAGCCCTCAATGTCTTTCACCTCTTCGGCGATTACATCTCTGGGGAGACGGTACTCGGGGATTGCGTAGCGCATCATGCCTCCCGCATAGGGAAGCTCTTCGAACACCGTGACCTTGTATCCGCGCTTTGCCAGCCCCTGGGCAGCGGTCAGACCTGCAGGGCCTGCACCGATGACTGCAACCTTCTCCTTGCGGGTGACGGGCACGGGTTCGATAACCGGCTTCTTGCCGTTGTCGGTTATGTAGCGCTTGAGCCAGGCAATGGCCATGGGATCGTCAAGCTGGCCCCTGCGGCACTTGGATGCGCAGAACTGCGGGCACACACGGCCGCATACACCGGGGAACGGGTTGGTCTTCTTCATGACACGGTACGCATCCTCGAGCCTGCCTGCCCTGATGAGCGCGATGTATGCGGGAACGTCCATCTCGATGGGACACGCGTGCTGGCAGGGAGACTTGAACAGCGCGGAACACACCGCTGCCGGGCACTTCTTGTCGTAGATATGGGCCTCGTACTCTTCCCTGAAGTAGCGGATGGTGGAGAGCACCGGGTTCGGCGCTGTCTGGCCCAGACCGCACAGGGCCGAGTCCTTGATGATGGAGGCCAGCTCTTCGAGCAGCTCGATGTCGCCATCCCTGCCCTCGCCCTTGCAGATCCGCTGGAGGATCTGGAGCATGCGCTTGGTGCCTTCGCGGCACGGGGTGCACTTGCCGCAGGACTCTTCCTGGCAGAACTCCATGAAGAACCGGGCCGTGTCGACCATGCAGGTGTCTTCGTCCATGACGATCAGACCGCCCGAGCCCATGATGGCCCCGAGCTTTACGATCTCTTCGTAGTCGGTGAGCGTGTTGAGCGCTGCGGCAGGGATACAGCCGCCGGACGGACCGCCGAGCTGGGCTGCCTTGTACTGCTTGCCCCCCGTGATCCCGCCGCCGATATCGAAAATGATGTCGCCGATGGGGGTCCCCATGGGGACCTCGACCAGACCGACATTGTTCACCGCACCGGTCAGGGCGAACACCTTGGTGCCCTTGGAGCGCTCGGTGCCGATGGAGGAATACCAGCTCCCGCCTTTGTATACGATCTGCGGGATGTTCGCATAGGTTTCAACGTTGTTCAGAACCGAGGGCTTCTCCCAGAGGCCTTTTACGGCCGGGAATGGAGGCCTCGGCCTGGGCATGCCGCGCTTGCCCTCGATGGAACCCATGAGCGCGGTCTCTTCGCCGCAGACGAACGCGCCTGCGCCCTGATAGACCTCGATGTCGAGATTGTAGCCGGAGCCGAGGATGTCGTGGCCCAGGAGGCCATAGTCCTTGGCCTGCTCGATCGCGAGCAGGAGGCGCCTGATGGCAAGGGGATACTCGGCCCTGCAGTAGATGTAGCCCTTGTTGGCGCCGATGGAGTAGCCGGCGATGATCATGCCTTCAAGGACGGCATGGGGATCGGCCTCCAGGATCGAGCGGTCCATAAACGCCCCGGGGTCGCCTTCGTCCGCGTTGCACAGGATGTATTTCACATCGCCCTGCGACTTTCTGGCAAAGGACCACTTGAGCCCGGTGGGGAACCCCCCGCCGCCTCTTCCGCGCAGACCCGACTTCTTGACCTCCTCGATGACCTCGTCCGGGGTCATTTCGGTGAGCGCCTTCGCAACGGCCATATAGCCGTCCCGGGCAATGTACTCGTCGATCTTCTCGGCATCGATGAGGCCCCGGTTTTTCAGGGCGATGAGCATCTGCTTGCCGAAGAACGGGATTTCGAGCATGTGGGGGATGGGCGTTTCCGTGACCGGCTCCCTGTACATGAGCCTCTGGACGGGCCTTCCCTTGATGATGTGCTCCTCGACGATATCCTTGACATCGTCAGCCTTGACATATTGGTAGAAGGTGCCCTCGGGGTAGATCACCATGATGGGTCCGGCCGCGCAGAACCCGTTGCACCCGGTCTCGACCACCGCCACCTCATCGGAGAGCCCTTTAACCGCTATTTCCCTGACGACCGCCTGATGGACGCTTTCACTGCCCGACGCCCTGCAGCCGGTTCCGCCGCATACGAGAATATGAGATCGAAAGACCTTCATCTATTTCCCCCCTTCCTGCTCTCTGCCTCTTGCCAGGACAAACTCCATCTGGATTTTGCCGCCGAGGACATGCTGCTTGAATATCTGCCGGGCCTTGTTCTCGGTGAGGAACTCGTAGACGATGGGTTCCTTGCCCTGCTCCTCAACGGTTGCAAGAGGCTCGCGGCTGCAGATGCCGATGCAGCCGGAGGTGGTGATGAGCACGTCGTTGACGTTGGCTTCGCTGATTTCATTCATGAACGTATCGAGGATCCCCTTTGCACCAGAGGCGATCCCGCAGGTTCCCATATGGACGGTCAGCTTCACGCGCTTGTTTCCTGCACGGAACTGGTCTTCTTTCTCGACCTTTTCCTTGATTTTTTTCAGATCATTGATGGTTAGTTTGGCCATGGTTTCCTCCTACTTGTACTGCGCTATAACGCCTGACAGCTTCGCAGGCTTCATCTGGCCGTGAGTGTCCTCATCGATAACCATAACCGGCGCAAGCCCACAGGCACCCAGGCAGCGAACGGTCTCCAGCGAGAAGTTCCTGTCCTCGGTGCATTCGCCGGGTTCGATGCCCAGCTGGTGGACCAGTTCTTCAAGAATCCTCTGGCCGCCGCGAACGTAACAGGCTGTGCCCAGACACACCCTGATGACATGCTTTCCCCGGGGTACCATGGTAAAGAACGAGTAGAAGCTCACCACGCCGTACACGTTGGCTACGGGAAGATTGAGACCCTTTGCCACGCGGTACTGCAGTGCCATGGGGAGATATCCGCACACTTCCTGGACCTGTTCGAGAACCGGAATCAGCGCCCCTGGTTTTGACTTGTATCTGCCAATGATTTCATCGACTTCTTCGAGCTGATCAGCAGTGAATTCTGCCAGCCCTGCTTCCATTTGGGTCCTATCAATGCCTGCCACTTTCTCCTCCCTTTCTACCGTTCTATGCTTTGTACAGACTCTGTACGTACCCCGTGACGTCGTGTGGACTGTTTTGACATACCACGGAATTCTTTCAGCATCAAGTCTAAACTGAATGGTGGCTCACTATTCAGAGATCTATTTTCCTCTTGTTTTTCACGGATTATGACCTTTCCGGCTCTTCTGGCAGTAGGCTTCGGAGCGATTTCCCGTGGGATCGGTATTTTACACTGATAAAAAAGAATGCCCGGGAAAACTCCTTGGGGACTTCCAGCAAGAAGAACCCTGAAATTATTGGTCTCTGTCGGATTGCGATATAATATGTGCGGACAGAGAAATCAAGCTCTATATATGCCTCAAAGAACAGATGAAAATCGACCTTGACACAGCTTGCGTAACCTCAATAAGTTGTCTGTCCATGACGGGCATCGTACTGATTGGCGGCAGATCGAGACGGTTCGGCACTGACAAGGTGATGGCCCGGATGGGGGGGAAAAACCTCATCGAGCGGGTCACCGACATCATTGCCCCGCTCTTTTCAGAGGTCATTCTCGTGGGCCACGTACGTGAAGGCCTGCAAGGTTTTCACATCGTTGAAGACCTCACCCCGGGACAGGGGCCCATGGGCGGCATCCGCACTGCGCTGAGCGTGTCGAAAACCCCTCACTGCTTTGTTTTCGCCGCCGACATGCCCAACCTGAGCAGGGCATTCATCGAGTACATGATCTCGGTCACGGACGACCACGATGCGGTTGTCCCGATCTGGTCAAAGGGCCGGGAACCGCTCCACGCGGCCTATCACCGCAGAATTCTCCCCAAGGTCGAAGAACTTCTCGACCGGCAGGTGTTCAGGATCTTCGACCTCCTCTCCGCCATCGACACCCTGATCGTTGAGGAGGAGACCATTCGCAGGTTCACGGACCCGGCTCTGACCTTTGCCAACATCAACACCATGGAAGACCTGGGCCTGACGACCTGAAGAAACAACGGCAGGGCCCTGCGCCGGTTTATCGGCAGGAATTCTTTTCCTCCCGGCCCGGTTGTCTTGGAAATCGATCACCCACTGTGGTATAGACTCTCTTGAAATGATAAACCAAACCCATCTCCTCAACAGCGTCACCGAACTCATGGAAAAGGCCTGCACCATGCTGCCCGATGATGTGCATGCAGCCCTTTCACGGGCCGTCCAGAGGGAATCGGAAAGCTCGGTTGCGAGGGGCGCCCTGGAGACGATCCTTCAGAGCGCACGGCTCTCCCGGGACCGCGGACTGCCCATCTGCCAGGATACCGGGGTTCCCCTTGTCGTTGTCCGGACCGTTCCCGGGCCAACCATGTTCGCCGTGGAATCCGCCGTGATAGAGGCCTTAAGGCGGCTCACGAAAAAGGGCCTCCTCCGCCAGAACTGCGTGGACCCTGTCACGGGCAGGAACACGGGCGACAATATCGGGGAGAACGTGCCGCAGATCCATTTCCTTCCGGCCCGGGGAGCGACCTCCATCGGCATGATGTTCAAGGGGGGCGGGTCGGAGAACATGAGCACCCAGTACGCCCTGCCCCACGCCGGCCTGGGCGCGGACAGGGATCTGGACGGGGTGCGCAAGTGCGTGCTGGACGCCGTCTTCCAGGCACAGGGCAAGGGTTGCCCTCCGGGAATTCTGGGCGTCTGTATCGGCGGGGACCGGGCATCGGGCCATCTCATCGCAAAAGAGGCCCTGTTTTGCAGGCTCGATGAGACAAATCCTTCTCCGGTTCTCGCGGCACTCGAAGAGGCCGTCGTGGAGCAGGCGAACTCACTTGGCATCGGCCCCATGGGCCTCGGCGGCAGCACCACGCTCCTGGGGGCCCGGTTCACTGCGGCGGGCCGGCATCCGGCCTGTTATTTCGTGACAGTGAGCTATTCGTGCTGGGCCACGAGACGCGCCTGCATCGAACTCGACGAGGAGGGGAGGATCAGCCGATGGCTCTGACCCGGATCACTTCACCCCTTTCGCCCGGAACAGCCCGGTCTTTACGCACAGGAGATCAGGTGCGCCTGTCCGGAAGGATCGTCACGGCCAGGGACCAGGTGCACAAATACCTCGCTTCCGGAGGGAGCCCGCCTGTCGATCTCGGCGGG
>JALNWY010000049.1 GCA_023230665.1 Deltaproteobacteria bacterium | reverse complement strand
TGATCATCACCGCAGGAGGAACCGGAGGGCACATCATGCCGGCCGTGGCCATTGCCGGGGCGGTCAGAGAGCTTTCTCCCGGAACCAGGATCCTGTTCGTTGGGACGGACCGGGGCATGGAGGAGCGGATCGCGGGGCTCTACGGCCTGGATTTCCAGGCGATCCATGCGCTCGGCATCAAGGGCAAGTCGCCGCTCCAGGCGGCCCGGGCCGCTGCGACGAACACGACGGCCCTCTTCAAGGCCCTGAAAATTGTGCGTTCGTTCAGACCCGATTGGGTCGTGGGCACGGGCGGATACATCACCGGCATGGTGGTGCTTGCAGGCTACCTCCAGGGGGCCGCCTGTGCGATCCAGGAGCAGAACAGCATCCCGGGCCTGACCAACCGGCTCCTGTCTCGATTCGCAAGCCGGATCTTCCTGGCGTTTCCGGATACCCGCGGGGCGTTTCCCCAGCGAAAATCCGTGGTCTCGGGCAACCCTGTCCGCGCGGACATCATCCGGGGCAAAAAGGCGGGGCGCGGGCAAAGCCTCCTTATCCTGGGCGGATCGCTGGGTGCCGCGAGCATCAACGAGGCCGCGGTCAAGGCCCTGAATATCCTGAAACAGGAAGGCCTTGTCCCGGATGTCATCCACCAGTGCGGTCCGAGGGACTACGACCGGGTCGTGAGGACCTACCGCGACATGGGGCTGCCCGCAGAGGTGCACGCCTTCATCGACGACATGACCCCGGTCTACAACCGGGCATCCATGGCAATATGCCGGTGCGGCGGGCTCACCCTTGCCGAGCTCTCCGCCATGGCCATCCCCGCGATCATGATCCCCTATCCCCATGCAGCCGACGACCATCAGACAGCCAACGCCCGGTATGTGGAATCTCATGGAGGCGGATGGATCATCCCGGACAGAGAGCTGAGCGCCCAGAGGCTCGCAGATGAAATCAAGGCGCGGCTCTTCGAGAGCGGCACGCTGGAAAAAGCGGCTGCCGGCATCGCAGGGCTCGGGCTCGGGCAGGGATCTCAGTTTATTGCACAGGAGATACTTCGATGTTCAGGGGCATAAGCAGAATACACTTTGTCGGCATCGGCGGCATCGGCATGAGCGGCATTGCCGAGCTGCTCATCAACCTTCGTTTCTCGGTGTCCGGATCGGATGTGTCCGATTCAGATGCCGTGGCCAGGCTGCGCTCCCTGGGCGCCCGGATCGAGATCGGCCACAATGCCGGCAACCTGGGCGATGCCCAGGTGGTGGTGTACTCCTCGGCCGTGGGCCTGGACAACCCCGAGTGCATGGCGGCAAAGGCAAAGTGCCTGCCGGTGATCCCCAGGGCCGAGATGCTCGCGGAGATCATGCGGATGAAGCACTCCATCGCCATCGCCGGTACCCATGGCAAGACCTCCACCACCTCCATGCTCGCGACCATCCTTGCGGTCGCGGACCTGGACCCTACCGCGATCATCGGCGGCAGGCTCGACATGTTCGGCTCCAACGCACGCCTGGGCGACGGGGACCTGCTGGTGGCCGAGGCGGACGAGAGCGACCGCTCGTTCCTCAAGCTGGCGCCCGTCGTGGCCGTGGTGACCAATATCGAGCGGGAGCATATGGACTGCTACCGCGATCTCGACGATATTCTCAGCACCTATGTCCAATTCCTGAACAAGGTCCCCTTCTTCGGATTCAACATGGTCTGCCTGGACAACGAGCACGTCCAGCAGATCCTGCCCCGGCTGGAGAGAAAGGTCGTGACCTACGGCTCCCATACCCAGGCCATGTACCGGTACACCGAGCCTGTGTTCGAAGGCCTCTCCTCACGATTCACCGCCCACCGCAACGGCGGCGCCCTGGGCGAGATAAGGCTGTCCGCGCCCGGGGCCCACAACTGCCTCAACGCTCTGGCGACCATAGGCACGTGCATGGAGCTCGGACTGGACTTCGAGATTATCAGAAAGGGCCTTGCAGCATACAAGGGGGTCCAGCGAAGGGCCCACATCAGGGGCGAGCAGGGCCGCATCACGGTCATGGACGATTACGGCCACCACCCCACCGAGATCAAGGCGACTCTAAGGGCTTTGAAAAACGGCTTTCCCGACCGGCGGATCATCGCGGTCTTCCAGCCGCACCGTTACACGCGGACCAGGGATCTCTTCGGTGACTTCGTCACCGCGTTCTACGACGCATCCAAGCTGCTCATCACCGAGATCTACCCTGCGTCGGAGAAACCCATCGACGGCGTGTCGGGAAAGATGCTCTGGGAGAGCATCCAGGCACACGGGCACCGGGACGCCCACTACGTGGAGGACAAGAACGATATCCCTCAGAGACTGAAAGAACACCTCCAGGAGGGAGACCTGGTGGTCTTCCTGGGGGCAGGCGATGTCTGGAGACAGGGATTGAAGGTTCTGGAGATGATCGGATGAAGGAATACGCGTCCGTCAGTGCATGCGACCTGACAACCATGCACTGCGGCGGCACCATCGCCACGCTGTACGAGCCCGAGACGAAAGAGGAGCTCGCATCCCTCCTCGGCAGCCTCGATAGTTTTGTCGTGATCGGGGGCGGCTCCAACATGATCTTCTCCGACGGTCTCATCACGACCGCTGTGATCAGGCTCGGAAAGACCTTTTCCTCGGTGAGCATCGAGGGTCATGCCCTGCATGCGGAAGCGGCGGCCCCGCTGAAGGAACTGCTCCAATACTGCCTCGAGAACGGCCGGTCCGGGCTCGAGTTCCTGTCGGGAATCCCGGGCACCCTGGGCGGCGCTCTCGCCATGAATGCGGGCACGCCGGACAAGGGCATCATGGATGCGGTCCTGGAGGTGGAGTATGTGGACGCAGAGGGCATCCACGTGGTGAAAAGGGATGTTATTCCCTATGGATACCGCCACGGCGGACTCGACTCCCATGCGGTCGTCACCTCTGCCCGTCTGAGCGTTCAGCCGGGCGTCCCAGAGGAGATCGCCGCTGCTATGCAGTCCTATTTCCTGAAGAAGAAGAACCAGCCCAGGGGATTCAGCAGCGGGTCCATGTTCAGAAACCCCCCGGGTTTTGCCGCCGGGCACCTCATCGAGCAGACAGGGCTCAAGGGCTTGCAGATCGGCGGCGCAAAGATATCCGAGGTTCACGCGAATTTCATCATCAATGACGGGAACGCGACCACCGCCGACATCAGGTCTCTTCTCCAAACAATTAAGGAGCGGGTCAAAGAGAGGTTTGGAATTGAATTGCAGGAGGAGGTAAAAATCATTGATGAACGATTATAAAAAAACGAAAAAGATCGCCTCCAAGAAGAAAACTCTCTCCAAGATCAACCTTGCCATCCGGGTGTCCATCTGGCTCTGTCTTGGTGTTTCCGGGGCATTGATCGTGTTTTGCGGGACAGCGTACGTGGTCAACTCCAAGCTGTTTCAGGTGCACGAAATCACGATCAAGGGCAACGAGCATATGGACAAAGACGAGGTACTGGCCCTGCTCGATATCGAGGAGGGGGATAATGTCCTGGGTTGGGACATGAACGCGGCTCGCCAGAGACTGCTGACCCACCCCTGGATCAAGGATGTGGGCATCACCCGGAGCTTCATTCCCACCGGGGTCGGGGTCCGCATCGTGGAACACCGGTCCACAGCCACACTCATTCTCAAGGACAAACCCTACCTGATCTCAGAGGACGGGGTGGTGTTCGCGTCCGCCCCGGAGGACAACTACGGGCTCATGATCCAGGCACGGGAGGTTGCCCCGTCCCGGGGCGAGGAAGACCTCCACGACGTGCTTAAATCGGCCATCCGCGCGGTCTCCATCGTGGAGTCGAAAGGGCTCAAGGTTAGGGATCTGGTCATCGAGACGGGCGGGGTTATGAACATCAGGCTTGACAAAGGCATAACCCTTGTCATTCTTGGGGAAATGACCCCGCTGAAGGTGGATATGGCACTGAAGGCCATGCATGAGATCAGACCGGCATGCGGAACCATCATGGATCTGACATGCGAGGACAAAATTGTTTTACGAAATCGAGGGGGTTATGGCAGCGAGGGATAGGATCATTGTCGGGCTTGACATCGGAACCACCAAGATCTGCTGCATCATCACCGAGCTGAAGGAGAACGGGGACATCGAGGTGATCGGATTCGGCATCTCGGAATCCAAGGGTCTTCGCAGGGGGCTGGTGGTGAACATGGAGCACACGGTCGAGGCCATCGGGTGCGCGGTGGAGGATGCCGAGCGCATGGCCGGGATCCGGGTGGACGAGGTGTTCACCGGCATCGCGGGGGGCCATATCCAGGGCATTACCACCAGTGCGGTCATCTCGGTCAAGGGCGAGGACATCACGCCTGCGGACAAGAAACGAGTGGTGGACCAGGCCCGGGAGTTCGCCAAACCCGTGGGCGTGGAGGTCATCCACGTGCTCACCCAGGAATTCTGCGTGGACGATATCAGCGGCATATCCGACCCGGTGGGCATGGCAGGATCGAAGCTTCAGGCCCATGTTCACATTGTCACCGGTTCCATATCAGCGGTGAGCAATATCACGAAATGTGCGCAAAAGGCCGGTCTGGGACTGCAGGACATCGTTCTCCAGCAGATCGCCTCGGCCGCGGCGATCCTTACCCCCGACGAGATGCAGCTGGGCGTCATCCTCATGGATATCGGCGGCGGAACCACGGACATTGCGCTGTTCAGCGAAGGGGCCATCCGCCACACCGCGGTTCTTGCCCTGGGCGGGGACCACATCACCAATGACATTGCGGTGGGCATCCGGACCCCGATTGCCGAGGCGGAGCGCCTGAAGGTAAAATACGGACACGCCATTGCCGCTAAGGTATCCTCGGATGAGCAGATCGAGGTGCCCTCCATCGGGGGTGACACGATAAACACGGTACCAAGGAGAATCCTTGCGGAAATCATCGAATCGCGGGTGGAAGAACTCTTTAAGCTGGCATATACGGAGATACGCAACACAGGACTGGCCGAGACCATGTCGGCGGGCCTCGTCCTCACGGGCGGGGCTTCATCCCTGGAAGGCGTGGCCCAGCTCGCCGAGAGCATCATACACCTGCCCGTCCGTGTGGGCTATCCCCGCGGGGTCAAAGGGCTGGTGGAGCTGGTGAACAGCCCCGCCTATGCAACGGCGGTGGGCCTGTGCATCTATGGGGCCGGCATACCCGGCAACGGCTATAAGGCAAAAAAGGGCGCATCGATGTTCGAGCGGGTGCTGGATCGCATGATCCGGTGGTTGAAAGAGGTCTTTTAGACAGAGGAGGAGACCATGTTTGAGTTGGAGAAAGTGGAAAATACCGGAGCGAAGATCAAGGTGATCGGTGTCGGGGGATGCGGCTGCAACGCGATCAACAACATGATTGCCGCCAGCCTCAAGGGCGTAGACTTCCTGGCCTGCAACACCGATATCCAGACATTGAAGTCCTCCCTCTCTCCCAGCAGGGTGCAGATCGGCACCAAGCTCACCCGGGGCCTCGGGGCGGGAGGAGATCCGGAGATGGGCAAGAGCGCGGCCCAGGAGAGCGAGCAGGAGATCCGAAACTCCCTTGAGGGCGCGGATATGGTGTTCATCACCGCGGGCATGGGCGGCGGAACCGGCACCGGCGCATCCCCCATCGTGGCGCGGATCGCCCGGGACATGGGCGCGCTCACCGTGGGCGTGGTCACCAAGCCCTTCCCCTTTGAGGGAAAGCGCAAGATGAAACAGGCCGAAACCGGCGAAAAAGAGCTCTCCGAGCACGTGGATGCCCTGATCGTCATTCCCAACAACCGGCTGCTCAGCATGGCAGGCAAGAACGTGCCCATGCTCCAGGCCTTCCGGATGGCGGACGACATCCTCACCAATGCGGTCAGGGGCATTTCCGACCTGATCAACAACACCGGCCTGGTCAACGTGGACTTCAACGACGTGCGAGCCGTCATGGTGGAAAAGGGCAAGGCGCTCATGGGCATCGGCTACGGATCGGGAGAGAGCAGGGCTCAGGAATCGGCACAGGCGGCGATCTCCTCCCCCCTGCTGGAAGACATGGACATCCAGGGAGCAAAGGGCCTCCTGATCAACATCACCAGCGGCCAGGACATCACCATGGACGAGATTCACGAGGCCTCCACCCTCATCCAGTCTGCGGCCCATGAAGACGCCAACATCATCTGGGGCGTGGTCATCGACGAGGGCATGCACGAGCAGATGGCCATCACGGTCGTGGCCACCGGTTTTTCCAGCAAACCCATCGTGCTCTCCGGCACTACCGAGGAACCGGTGACATCGCATACCCGTGAAAAGCAGACCGCCACGGTCATCGACTATAACCGGCCGGCGTTCATGCGGAAGAAGGAACTGGGCGGCGAGAAAGAGGTGGTCAGACTGGGCATGGTCGTGGACGACAGCATTCTCGACGAGGACACCTACAATGTCCCCACTTTCTTAAGGAAGAAGGCCGACTAGGGAATCGTCGATGAGACCGACACGGGTCGAGATCGATCTGTGCGCCATCAAGGGCAACCTCGATGCCATCCGCGCATGGACAAAGACCAGGATCATGATGGCCATCAAGGCCGATGCATATGGCCACGGGGCCCATGTGGTGGGGAGGTTCGTCCAGGAGCAGCGCTCCGCCGACATGCTCGGGGTGAGCTGCATCGAGGAGGGCGTCCATCTCAGGGAGGCGGGCATATCCCTGCCCATACTCAACTTCGGCCTCATCAGCAGCTCGCAGGAAGACTGCGACACCATCTTCTCCCACCGGATCACCCCCACCCTGGTAGACCGTGTCCCGGTGGAAAACCTCATCACAGGCGCCAGGAAATGGAACCGCCCCATCGGCGTGCACATAAAGACCGATACCGGCATGGGCAGGCTCGGCTTTGATCCAGAGGAAGCCGTCGAGCTGGCCCGGTATCTCTCCGGAATTCCGGAAATCACGATATCGGGCATCTACACCCACTTTCCTGTCTCTGACATGCCCGGACATCCCTTCACCTCCTCCCAGCTGGCGGCGTTCAAGGGATTCGCAAGCCGGCTGAAGTCGCTGGATGTCCCTGCGGGCATCCGTCACTGTGCGAACTCGGGCGCCATCCTCAACCATCCCGAGTCATACCTCGACATGGTCCGGCCAGGCATCCTCTGTTATGGGCTCTACCCCTCGCATGAGCTGCCCAGGACCCTCAAGGTGGTCCCGGCCATGACGCTCAAGTCCGCCATCACGTTCGTCAAGCGGGTCAGAAAGGGCACCGGCCTCTCCTACGGGCTCACCTACCGCACCCCGAAAGATACTTATATAGCAACCATACCCGTGGGGTATGCCGACGGATTCGCCCGCTCGCTGTCGAACATCGCACAGGTGAGTATCCGGAACAAAGCCTACCCCGTGGTGGGCAGGATCTGCATGGACCAGACCCTCATCGACCTGGGTGATGATCTCTATCCCATGGGCGAAGAGGTGGAGATCTTCGGCTGCGGCTCCATCACCGCAGAAACGCTGGCCGAATGGAACAACACCATTCCCTACGAGATCACCTGCAACATGAGCCGGAGAGTTCCGCGCACCTACTCCCACAACCTGCCGTGAATCGATGCCGGAGAAGTGACACCTGGTGTAATGGCCCGGTTCGGGGGGTTATTTCCCATCGATCTCGAAATATCTCATACGGAAAAAGGGAACGGCTTGTCCGGCCGTTCCCCTTTTTTCGCCCCTAAAAGAAGGGCGTTTGTCTTAACGCTTGATCACACTGGATATGTTGCTCGTATGGCTCTGACCGTTGGCGTCATACCCGACTACGGTCCAGTGTATCGTCGTTTTCGACGGGATGAACCAGTACCAGAGCACCGGGTGCATGCTGCAGTATGTCTTGCTGCCCGTATAGATGGTCGTGAAGTTCTTCTGGTCGAGCGATGCATATACCTTGAACCTCACCATGCCGTCGGCTTTCCACGAGAAGACGGGATTGTCCCTCATCACGGCGCCCGTTGCTGGGCTGACCGGCTCGATGACCATCTCCTCCTCCTGTACGGACACGGTCACGGTATCCGGACTGCTGGTGTGGGTCCCGTCGTATACCCTGAGCTCGAATACATAGGCGCCTTTTTCAGTGGGAACAAAGAACGGGGTGGCTGTGTTGGACCCGCTGATCGACACCCTGGTGCCCGAGACCTGGGACCAGATATAGGAAATGGTATCGCTGTCGGGATCGAAGCTGGCGCGGCCGTCCAGGGTCACCTTCTCTCCGATGTTCGCGGTCTGGTTGTTTCCCGCATCGGCGACAGGCACCTGGTTGAGAGCATCAACGGTCACGGTTACTCCGGCCTCGGAAACTGCTTGCCCGTCCGAGACCCTCACCGTGAAGGTCAGCACGCCTGAGGTGGTGGGGGTGAAGCTCGGACTCACCGTATTTGCTCCAGCGAGTTCCACGCTTGCGCCCGAGGTCTGCGCCCATGCATAGGTGAGCGTATCGCCGTCTGCGTCGTATGATGCCGCAGCACGCAAGGTTACCAGTTCTCCCACATACGCCAGGATATCATCGCCGGCATCGGCAACCGGGGCATTGTTCAGGGCCAGCACTCTGATTACCACCCGGTCCGGGGTCGACTCGATTCTGCCGTCGGAGACCACCAGCTCGAACTTCCTGGTCCCCTCGGAGCCCGCGTCAAAATACGGAAATGCGGTTTGTGCTCCCCGGAGGTCCACCTGAATACCGGCTGTCTGCCGCCATGCATAGCTCAGGGTATCTCCGTCCGGATCCGACGAGGCGCTGCCGTCAAGTGTTACGCGCTCTCCCAGTTGAACGTCCTGATCCCGACCTGCATTGGCGGTCGGGGCCTGGTTCGCGGCCGCGTTGACCGTGACGGTGATCTCGTCGGCAGGGCTGATGAGGAAGCCATCCGAGCAGGTCACCGAGAATCGGTACTGCCCCTCGGTAGTGAAGGTGGGGGATATATCCTGCCGCTTCATGTCAGGGAGCTGTACCCCGGTTCCCGAGACCAGCCGCCACTGGTAGGTGAGCGCATCGCCGTTGGGGTCGGATCCCGTTGCATGAAGGGTGAGCGGGGACTGCACCTCGATAGTCATGTCACTGCCTGCGCTGACACTGGGCGCCACGTTCCTGATGGTGATATCCACGGTGTCGGTGGCAGATGACTTGCCGTCAAAACACCGGAGCATGAACCGGTAGACACCCGCTTTCGAGCCCGTGAAGCTGGCAGTGGCCCGGTTGGCGTTCTCGATCTGCACCGAAACCGGCCCCGACACCTGAGACCAGGTATACTGCAGGGTGTCTCCGTTGGGGTCCCGGGACTGCGATCCGTCAAGATACACCCTGGTAGGGTTCACGGTTCGATTGTCGCCTGCATCGGCAACGGGCCGGTTATCAGCCGGGTCAGTGGGGTCGGAGTTGTTGTGGTACTCTTCCAGGTTGGAAATGCCGTCACCGTCGGGATCTTTCGAGGCATCCGCAGGATTGTTCGGATCCAGGCCGTGGGCTATTTCCCATGAGTCAGGCATCCCGTCGCCATCGCTGTCGAGCCTCAGGGTGATGGTGTCCGAGGCAGGGGTGCTCATCCAGTTGCCGGCAGCATCCCTGAAGTTCGCATACACAGTCTTTGTGCCGTCCCCGGCAGTCAGGGTCCACTGATGGGTGGTTGCATAGGCAACCTCGCTCGACCAGCTCTTGCCGTCGTTGCTGAAACGCATGCCTGCCACGCTGCTTCCCGAATCGGAAGCGGACAGGGTCAGGGTGACCGCCCTGCTGGGGGTCGTGCCGCTGCCGCCGTTGATCACAACAGTTCCGGTAGGCGGGGTCACGTCAGCCGAGGCGATGGTAATACTCGCCTCCTGGGAATAACCGGACTCGTTGTTCGATGTGTCATAGGCGGTGACCGCCACGTAGTAGGTTCTCCCGGGCAGGACATCGTTGAACCGGTAGCTCGTGGCATTGCCCACATCCAGCCCGCTTCCATAGCTCCTTGATGCAGTGCCGTAATAAATCTTATACCCGGCGAGATCGTCCTCGCTGTTGGCATTCCAGCTCACCAGAATCGATGCTGCGAATCCAAGAGCGGGCGTGCACGCCAGAAAAAGGAGTAGACAGAAAAATCCACGTAATGCCCTCATAAAAACACCTCCAGTAGTTCCGATTATTCGAATATCCGCGAGGCAATTTGAGGGCCAAGAAGGTTTAGTTAATTATTTTGTTCTGTTACAGAATGCATTACCCCTGCCGAACAACACTTTCGTAGGTGATCGTTACTGTTTCGTAATTAGGTTCACCCTTGTTCGGACCGCAACCAGTGCCTCTGTAGAGAACGCAGCCAAGCCGGGCAACGCCTGCTCCCAACTCCTTTGCGAGAGCCGGGTGCCCGGGCCTGCCGAGCCCCCCCACCCCCCACCCCCCGAAAATTCCCGGTCCGCATGCATGCTTTAAGGATCTTGAAAACTGCGCGCCTTCTCCTCATTACTGTTTGAAAGGATGGGGAAGAGGATCTGCTTGAAATACCCAAGGAGAGTGTGTCATGCTCGCGCATATGAGAAGAGCCATTTGCACAGCGCTTCTCCTGATGTTCGTCTGCTGCCCCGTAAAGGCCGCGGCCATGAGCTTTGAAGAAGAGCGCAAGATCGCCGACGAGATCGTTACGGTTCTGGATGCCCAAGGACTGATCGTGCACGACCAGGAGATCACCTGGCCGGTCAAGCTGGTGGCCGACAGGCTTGCCGACCATGTGAAAGACCCCATCTATTCCTTCAAGATCCATGTCATCGAGGACAGGTCGATCAATGCATTCGCCATTCCCGACGGGCATGTCTTCGTCAACACCGGCACCCTCCTGTTCGTGCGTGACCTCGACGAGCTTGCCGCGGTCATCGGTCACGAAATGGGGCACGTACAGATGAGGCACATCCCTCAGACCATCAAAGAGCAGAAAAAGGTGACAGCCGTGAGCATCGCGGGCATGCTCCTGGGCACCCTCCTGTCGGCCAAAAACCCGCAGATCGGCTCGGCCATGATCTTTTCATCGATCGGAGGGGGAGAGAACATAAAACTCGCGTATTCCCGCCGCTTCGAGAATGAGGCGGACGAGTTCGGGAACAATCTCATGAGGGCCTCGGGCTTCAGCCCGGCCGCCATGAACCGGTTCCTCGTCAGGCTGGAGCCCTTTTCAGGCGGGGCGAACATTCCGGAATACCTGCTCACCCATCCCCACATAACCAGCCGCATCTCCGGTAAATCGCCGGACGAGCCGAACCCCGACCCGGACGAGCATTACTGGATGCTGCACGCCAGTGTCGTCGGCCTGGTCATCCCTGAAGAAGAGGCCAGGCAGAGGGCGCAGGGCATTCCCGATCCCTATCGCAGGCTCGCGCTCGGCCTGCTCGAAACGAGGAGGGGGCGGCACGAGGAGGCATTGAGGCTCCTGGACGGCCTGGACATCCCCGTGGCATATGCGTACAAGGGACTCAACCTTGCCATGGCGGGGAAAAAGGACGAGGCTTATCCCTATCTCAAAAACTACGGCACTTCGGCGAGAACCAGGGTCCCGCTGGCCGAGATCATGGAAGAGCGCGGGGAATTCGACGAGGCGATCGCCATCCTCTCGCCGTACCAGAAGCAGAATATCCAGGTGGACTACAAACTGGGCATTCTCTACCAGAAGTCGCCGAACGAGGCCATGTCTCACGTTTCCTTTGCCCGATACTTCTTCAAGACAGGCAAGTACAAGGCAAGCCTGTATCACATCGAAAAGGCCCTGGCGCAGGGCAAGGCCCTGGATGCCCAAGTGGACAAAGAGATGAAGGAGATGAAGGAGCTCATCGGGAAGATCAGGACTTCATGATCTTTTCAGCAGTTCAACAGCATGGCTCTGATCTTGGTGAGGTCGAACATCTCGCCTTCGCCGGTGTCCTCGCAGAATGCCTCTACAAAAGGAACACCCCCTTTGCGGAACAGATACACGGGGTTGATCTTTTTTACCTGAATCTCTCCGTAGCCATGCCTGGGATAGAAGATGACGACTGATCTGCCGTCGAGAAGGGCCTTCTCAAAGATTCCTTCACCCTTTGTACCGTAGGGAAGCGGGGTCACCATGCCGAATGGGAAGATCCCCTCCTTTCGGGCTTCTTTCCACCCCTTCTTCTGCATGAGCTTCTTGGGCGCCATCATTCCCCAGGTCGCTCCCTGGTCGCCCTCCCTCCGCGAAGGTGTTGCCCCCCTTACGATCACGTCATTCTTGGCAAGTGAGGCCAAAACCTCGTCCTCGCGGTTTTCCGGAACCCGGTAGAGCCCGGGGAACACTTCGTCCAACCCCGGAGGCAGTGCGCCGTCCGCATCGGTCAGTACGAGAAAGGTCCCGCGGAGGATACGGGCATCGGTGTGCGCCATGACCCAGCCCCGGATAGTCTTACTCACGTTGTCGGGAAGCTCGTGGCGCGAGATCCTCTCGAGAAAGGCGCCGATCTTTTCGGCATCCCATCTCAGGCGAAGCGCACGGGATATGGACCGCTTGGTGATCCGGTAGATACTGACCACATCGGTGCGCAGGATATCCGCAATCTCGCCGAGGTCCAGCAGATCAACGGGATCGAAGTCTCCAGGCACCAGGACTTCCATATCCGGTTGTACCACGACCTCTTCACCATAGGCCTTGAGCGAGATCTCGACCCTGCCGGCCTTCAACGCCTGGTAGACCGGCTCCGCGAACTTGAGCCACTGGTTTGCACGGTCCGCCTGCATGACTCCCAGATCGATCCACTGCCCGATCAGCCCGCGAACCATGCCTTCCACACCGGCCTCATCCGGGTCCCGGCTGAGAATGAAGTTCTTCAGAGACCTGAGGAGGTAGTCCTTCTGGAGGGCACTGTCTCCCATCAGGATGAAGGCCTTGTGATCCAGGCCGGGATAGGCCTTGCACGAGCGGATGAATCTCCACAGGGGATACCGGGCGTCGCCCTCGGCCGCAAGCTCTCTGGCAGCCTCCGGAGAGATATTCAGGACCCCGTTTTTCTCCTCGATGCAGCCAAGCTCCACGAGCTCCCAGTACACGCGCTCGCATTCCGGCAGCGGACCCAGCCGTTCCTCCAGAAACTGCCAGCCCCGCTTGAAGGGTTCCATCCCCGACCTGCAGCGTATCCGCGACACACGAAGCGCGTTGAGCAAGGCGATGTGCCCACGGATACCCGCCTGTCGCGGCTCGGTCCAGGTGATTTCGCTCGCGTCGGCAAAATGCCGCCTGCGAACCTCATCCAGAAGGGAATAGAGCGATGGGAGGAGGATGACCGGGTCTCTCCCCGAGAGTCCTCCCTGAAACACGACTCCCCTGGCGCCGAGCACGGAGAGATCTTCTCTGAGCGTGTCGCGCCCGGAGAGATGAACGGCCGTGAGCACTTCCCAGGGAACGCTCCCGCCGAGTTCATAGAGGTCGAGAAGCAGGGTGAACTGCCTGTCGGTGAGATCCTCGAGTGCCCTCCTGAGCCTTGTCTCATTGCTCAGCTCCTCCGCGAGCCTGCGGGAGTCGGCCGGTCTCCCGAGTATGCGGGTGGAGAGTATTTCCACCATGTAGGCCGGGATACGGGATACGAGATCATAGGTCGATGTCACGGTGCTCCCACTCCTCGATAGTGTATTTGTAGCCCTGCTCCGCAAGGAAAATCTGCCGCTTGTGGGCGAAATCCTCTTCAGAGGTCCTCCTGCTCACCAGGGTATAGAACATGGAAATACGGTCCTTGGGCCTGAGTATCCTTCCCAGCCTCTGGGCCTCTTCCTGCCTGGATCCGAAAGTCCCCGAGACCTGGATGGCCACGGACGCATCCGGGAGATCGATGGCGAAATTGGCCACCTTGGAAACCACCAGCACCGGGATCTCCCCCCTCCTGAAAGCGGCATAGAGATCATCCCGCCTGGCGTTGGGCGTCGAGCCCGTGATCAGGGGGGCGCGAAGGGTGTCGGCTATCCTCCTGAGCTGGCTCACATACTGCCCGATGACCAGCACTGGCTCGTCGGCATGCTTCCCTATGATGCGCTGAGCGGCCCGGTCTTTCAGCGTGTTTTCGGAGGCGATCCTGAACTGGTCCCGGTCTCCGGATATCGCATACTCCCGCTGCTTTTCTGCAGGAAGGGGCAGGCGGATCTCGTAGCAGCACGCCTGCGCGATGAAGCCCTTATGCTCGAGCTCCTTCCAGGGCACATCATAGCACTTGGGACCCACGAGCGAAAAGGCGTCCTCTTCCAGGCCGTCCTCCCGGATGAGGGTGGCCGTGAGACCAAGACGCCTCTTTGCCTGGATCTCCGTGGTGGCCCGGAATACCGGCGCGGGCACCACGTGCACCTCGTCATACACGAGCAGACCCCAGTTTCTGGCCTTCATGAGCTGCATGTGCTCGAAGGGCCCCTGCCTGCTCTTGCGATAGGTGAGTATCTGGTAGGTGGTGACCGTGACCGGGCGCACCTCTTTTTTCTGGCCCGAGTACTCACCGACCTCATCAGGGCCCAGGCTGGTCTTGTCCAAAAGCTCGGCGATCCACTGCCGCACGGCAGAGACATTGGTGCACATGACCAGGGTCTGGGTCTTTGCCTGTTCCATGACCTCGATGCCCACGATGGTCTTGCCCGCCCCGCAGGGAAGCACCACAATGCCCTGACCGCCCCGGGCGCTTCCCCCTGCCCAGAAGTGATCGCATGCCTCTTTCTGGTACCGGCGGAACGCAAATTCGCGCCCCGAGAGGGTGTTGCCCCTCACTCGGATATCGAGATGCTCACCGGGATCATACCCCACCAGGTCGTGCACGGGAAATCCGGCCTTGACGAGCAGGTGTTTGAAGCGCCCGCGCACCTGGGCGTCGATGAGGCAGGCCCGGGGGGACACCTGCTCCCGGACCGTCTCCCGGATACCCGGCTTTCCCAGGATCTCTTCCAGAATCTCCGCGGTTCTCGTCTCCACCAGCAGTCCCTGCCCGTCATGTTTTGTCAGCCGGACAGCATCCCAGCGGCCGAATGCGTCCCGGATCCTGTAGAGCACCCCTTCCGGGATTTCATAACGGGAATAGCGCCTGAGGGCCTGAAAGACCTCCTCGCAGGAAATCCCGAGGGCGGCCGCATTCCAGATGCTCAGCGGTGTCACCCGGTAGGTGTGCACGTACTCGGGCGACTTTATCAGCTCCGCGAACGGCAGAACAGCATCACGGGCACATTCGAATTCGGGAGATTGCACCTCGAGCAGGATACTCCCGTCGCTCTGTACGATAATGGGTTTGTCTTGCGTCGCCATGGGAATAAAATAGATTCACACAGATATCGGGAAAACACAAGGATGCATTTCACCTGTGGTTCTGCGGGAATTGGCGGCAGATGCATCGATGAGCGGGAAAGAGGGAGCACTTCACGGATTTTCTCGGGCAGGGTTTACCGGGCAGTCCGACATTGAGGAATTTTCTGTTGCCAATCAATATCAAATGACAGAGAATAATATGATACCATGATTTTTGGGAGATGAATGCATGAAGGCCCTAGAAGATAATCCGATGAACATTACACAGGCAGATATAGTCGTGGGGATCCCCTCATACAACGAGGCGTCGACCATAAGCTTTCCGACCCTCCAGGCTGCCTTGGGACTCAAGGAGCACTTCAGCCATTTGAGTCCGGTCATTATCAATTGCGACAACAGCAGCACCGACGGGACGGGCACGGTCTTCCTGAACACGGACACCCAGGGAATCCCCAAAATCTATCTCTCCACACCCAAGGGGGTGAAGGGAAAGGGAAACAATTTCAAGAACCTGTTCAGAAAAGTGCTGGAACTCGACGCCAAGGCGGTGGTGGTGGTGGACGCTGATCTCAAGAGTATTACATCCCGATGGATCAAGAACCTGGGCGAACCGCTCTTCAACGACTTCGGATTCGTTGCCCCGCTGTACGTGAGGCATAAATACGACGGGACCATCACGAACAATATCGCCTACCCGCTGACCAGGTGCCTCTATGGCAGGCGGGTCAGGCAGCCCATCGGAGGAGACTTCGGCTTCTCCGGGACCATGGCGGGCATATACCTGAAAAGCGGTCTGTGGAACGAGGACGTAAGCCAGTTCGGCATCGATGCATGGATGACCACCATCGCCATGAACGAGGGCGTGCCCATCTGCCAGGCGTTCATGGGCAGGCCCAAGGTCCACAAGCCCAAGGACCCCGCCGCTGACCTCGGCCCCATGTTCCGACAGGTGATCGGCACCATCTTTCATCTCATGATCGCGTATCGTGACAAGTGGAGGTCCACCAAGTGGAGCAAGCCGACAGCCATCTATGGCTTCGGCCTTGGCGAGGTGGAGATGCCTCCTGCGGTCGCAGTGAATAAAGAAAAGCTCTACCAGCGGTTCCGGGAAGGGTTTCATGCCAACTGGGGCGTGTACCGCTCCATCTTCTCTTTCGAGAACCTCCAGAAGGTGCGGGAAGTTGCGTCTTTGAGCATGGATCATTTCGAGATGCCGGTCACGGTATGGGCCAAGGTACTCTTCGACTTCGCGCTGGCATACCACCAGCAGAGCCTGGAGCGAACCAAGGTGATCGAGGTGCTCATTCCTCTGTACTATGGCATGACCCTGTCGTTCGTCAACAAGACCCAGGGTATGTCCATACAGCAGGCAGAGGAATTCCTCGAGGACATGTGCCTGGTTTTTGAACAGACAAAACCATACCTCATAGACAGGTGGACCTAACAGGAAAGGAGTAGCTCATGGCAAAGGTATTGATCGTTGACGATGAAAAACATATCAGGCTGCTGTATTCCGAAGAGCTGAAGGAAGAGGGGTATGACGTGGCGCTGGCAGCCGACGGTAAGGACATCCTTCCGCGCATTGAACGGGAAAAACCCGATGTGGTCGTCCTGGATATAAAAATGGTCTCGACAAGCGGTCTGGATGTTCTGCAGGAGATCCGGAACAAGTATTACAACCTGCCGGTCATTCTCTGCAGCGCTTATGGAAGCTACAAGGTGGATATCAAATCCATAGCAGCCGATGCATACGTGGTCAAATCCTCGGATCTGACAGAGCTGAAGAACAAGATAGCTCAAGTGCTGGAGGCTTCGGTGCCCGGAAAAGAGTAGCGGTTTGCATATCAGAGCCGATCTTCATGTTCATACCCGGGCATCCGACGGGGATCTCGACCCGGAGCAGGTCGTTTCCCAGGCGCGCTACAGCGGCATCGACGCGGTGGCCGTCACTGACCACGACACCGTGGCAGGCACGCAGGAGGCCCTGGACTCGGCCAAGAAGCACGGCATCGAGGTGATCGCCGGCGTGGAGATCAGTGCAGTCTTCGAGCCGGGAACTTTGCATATCCTCGGGTATTTCCCTTCGTATCCACAGGGTTTCGAACAGGCATTGAAGCCCCTGCAGGAGGCGAGAAAGCTCAGGTTTCCCCGGATGGTCGAGAAGCTCAACAGGCTGGGAATCGACATTTCCCTCGAAGATGTCCTGAGGATCGCGGGCAATGCCCAGGTCGGGCGTCCCCATATTGCAAAAGCCCTCATCAACAAGGGTTCTGTCAGGGATTTCGACGAGGCGTTCTCGCGTTATCTGGCAAAGGGCAGGCCCGCGTACGTGGAGAAGGAAAAGATGAGCCCTCGGGAGGCTGTCCGAACCATCCTCGCGCACAACGGCATCCCGGTTCTCGCCCACCCCTTTACCCTGGATCTCGAAAAGCCCGAATTCCGCAGGTTTATCCGCGAGCTCGCCGATTACGGGCTGATGGGCATCGAGATATCCTATCCCGAGCATACGCGGTCCCAGAAAAGGTTCTTTACGCAGATCGCCCAGGAGCACGGCCTGCTCGTCACCGGCGGCACCGACTACCACGGCCCCGGCCAGGGCGGTCTGACAATCGGCTCCTGCGGCCTCGATGCGGAAGCCTTAAGGGTCTTCCGGGAGAGGCTTTACCAGAGGCCCTCTTCATAGTCATCCATCATATGGGCGGCCTTGTGAAACAGCTGCGCTCAAGAAGCAGCCTTGCCCCGAGCCGGGCTTTCCCGGCCCATTCAAAGATGAACTGCTCTTTTGTCTCTTGACAGGTACGAGCCTGTTGACTATCTGGAAATGTGGCGAACATGCAGGGAGATAGCGCGCTCCTTGCGGGCAGCACGATATCGACCAGCATGAAGGAACAAGACCGCCGTCAGGAGAAAGCCGATGTTTTCGAAAAACGTCCTTGACCAGGTGGGGAATACCCCCATTGTCTGTCTAAAATCCGTTCTGGAAGCGAATATCTTTGCCAAAGCCGAGCACCTGAATCCCGGCGGGAGCATCAAAGACCGGGTGGCGCTGTTCATGCTCAAAGAGGCGGTGAGAAAGGGGAAGCTCAAGCCTGGGGATACCATCGCGGAGCCCACCTCCGGCAACACCGGCATCGGGATCGCGCTCGTGGGCGGGCTGATGGGCCATAAGGTGACTATCGCCATGCCGGAGAACATGAGTGAAGAGCGCAAGAAGATCATCCGGGCCCTCGGCGCCGATCTCATCCTCACCCCGGCAAAACAGAGCGTGGAAGGGGCCATCAACGCGGTGAGGGAGCTCAAGAAAAACCGTCCCGACGTCTATATCCCCCAGCAGTTCGAGAACCCGGACAATCCCCTTGCCCACTATCTGACCACCGGCCCGGAGATCTGGACCCAGCTTCGCCACCACGTCGACATCTTCGTATCCGGCCTCGGTTCCGGAGGAACCCTCGGCGGTGCGGGACAATTTCTCAAGGAGCGCAACAAGGATACCATCATCGTGGCCGTGGAGCCGAAGAACGTGTCCGCCCTGCTCGGCCACGAACCGGGACTGCATCGGATAGAAGGCATCGGAGACGGCTTTATCCCACCGGTTCTCGATACCTCGCTGATCGACGAGGTCATCGAGGTCTGCGATGAAGATGCGGTGGAGACATCACGGCTGCTGGCGCGAAGGGCCGGTCTCCTGGTAGGGACCTCGTCGGGTGCGAACGTGTGGGCCTGCATCCAGATGGCCAAGAAATTCGGGGCCGACAAGATCATTGCCACCGTGCTGCCCGACAGGGCCGAGCGATACTTCAGCACCAGCCTCATCTGA
>JALNWY010000048.1 GCA_023230665.1 Deltaproteobacteria bacterium | reverse complement strand
GTCAATCGCGAAATGCAGCTTTCCTCCTCCGCCCGGCAGCAGCGTCGAGATCAGTCTGCCCATCACCTTCCGGCTCATCAAGGAGAGGTAGTGTGCGGAGTCGTCCCATCCGGCTCTCATCGTAGTTTGCCGCGAGCCCACGGGCGGCCTCGTTCCACGCCTGGACGGGACGTGCCCCTATCGTGCCGTCGAATTCACTGAGAGCGAATCGTCCGGAGCCGCGGACGCGGTTGCCCGGTTCTTCTGGCGCAAAGGTGGGCCGGGTCTCTGAACCTGTTTTTTCAGCAGAGCCCTCATTCTATGGCGAGCATCACGCTCGAGGCCTTGATCACGGCGGAGATCTCTTTCCCCTCCGCGATCTTCATGGCCTCGGCCGACTGCCTGGTGATGATGGAGACGATCTGAATGCCGCCCGGCAGTTCCACGATCACCTCGGTGTTGACCGCACCCGGGGTCACCTTTTTCACCGTGCCTTTGAGGACATTACGCGCACTGAGCTTTGTCATCTTCGTACCCTCCTCATCATACATAGTAGCCCCGGCCTCGTGAAAATCAGCACTCTTGGGCGTCTGGCCTTCTTTCGCGGCAGAGAGGATCGGGCTCTTCCGGCTGGACACCCCTCAAGTCTTGGCCCAGCCGGTCCGAGCGCCGGGAATATGCAAAGAGTCCTCTTTTCTCCGGATTGTACCCCTCAAGAGGGCAAACCCGCTCTACCTCGTCTTTCGGGCGATCCGTGCCGCGAGCAGCACCGGGTCGTACACCGGTGAGAAGGGCGGGGCATAGGCAAGATCGAGATCGAACACCTGGTCTATGGTCATGCCGCAGAAGATAGCGGTCGCATAGACATCGATCCGTTTGACTGCCTCCGGCCTGCCCGCAAGCTGAGCGCCGAGAACGCGCCGGTCTTTTTGGCTCACGATCACCAGGGAGTCCAGGGGGGAAGACCCGGGATAATACCGGGCCCGGTCTCTTGAAGTGACCGTGACTTTCTCGGGTTCGAGCCCGAGCTCCCGGGCCTGGTCGAACGAGAGCCCGGTCCGGGCCACTCCCAGATCGAAAACCCTGGTGATGGCCGTGTTCAGGACACCGGCAAAGGCCTGGCGCACGCCCGCGATGTTCATGCCTGCGATGAGCCCCTGTTTGTTGGCCTTGAGCGCGAGCGGGGCATGGACCTCGATCCCGAACACACTCATCCGGGCCGTGGCGCAGTCGCCGGCTGCATAGATTCCCTCGGCATCGGTCTGCATGAACTCATCTACCCTCACGGCCCGGCTGACTCCCAGGGCGATCCCCGCATTTTGGGCAAGATCGCTGTTCGGCTCCACGCCCAGGGTGAGCAGGACCGCGTCGAACTCGACCACATCGGAATCAAGCACGACTCCGACCTTTTCTCCCCGCTTTTCCAGGCCCACGAACGGCTTTCCGAGGTTCAAGGCGACTCCGTGACCAGAGAGCCTGCCTTTAATGATGTCGGAGATCTCTTTTTCAAACGAGCGGTGGAGATCTTCACGGCGGTGGATCAGGGTGGTGTCGATCCCGAGCCCGCGGAACTGCTCCGCAGCCTCCAGCCCGATATACCCGCCTCCGATCACGGCGAAACTCCGGGGCCTGCGCCTTGTCATGAAGTCCATGATATTCCGGGCATCGGTGAGGTCGTTCATGGTAAAGACGTTTCTCAATCCGCGGATATCGATCCCCTGGGTTCTGGGGCGCGCCCCGGACGCGAGGACGAGCCGGTCCCAGGACTCGACCCGGGAGATTCCTTTGTGCTCGACGGTCACAGTGCGCAGGGCAGGGTCGATTGCCGTGACCGTATGACCGGTCCGCACGTCGATCTTGCGCTTTTCCCGCGCTTCATTGACCGAGAGCTCCAGCAGATCATCCAGGGAGCCGACCGCCCCCCCTACGAAGTAGGGGATTCCGCACGCGGCGTACGAGATGTACCGGCCCCGTTCAAAGACCACGACCTCGTGTTCCGGCCTCAGGCGTTTGATCTGGCTTGCAGCACTCATGCCCGCCGCGTCGCCGCCGATAACCATGACCCTCATGTCTGCCACCTCCTTCTGCTCTGATTCTCGCGAATGCCTGTCTCATGGTAAGAAGCCCGGCCCCTGCCGCCGGTCCGGGGAGACATCCCCGGTTCATACAGCGAAGCGCCTGCCCATGATTCTATTTTTTCTTTTTCCCGCCGCCCCACAGCGGGTCGTCTCCGAAACGTCTGAGCCACCAGTCCTTACCTGAAAGATACTTTGCGACTTCTTGTTCGGCAAAGGAAAACCGGTAGTCCCTGCAGTACGAGACAAGGGTCTCGTAGGCGGCGATCAGCCCTTCCGTCATTTCCCTGCAGAGCTCAGGGTTTTCCCTGCACCTGTCCGGATGCCATTTCAGGATGAGCCGCCGATAATTCGCCCTGATCTCTCCCATGGTCGCGCTCTCGGGAAGTTCCAGCAGTTCCCTCGCTCCGGTGATCTCCTCGTATCTGCCCATATGAAAACCTGATAAGATATTTATCCTTTTGCGCCGCGCACGACCACAAAGGACCCTTTCCCATACCCAGACTCGACCGGTTCGTCACCCGCGACCTCGGCCAGCTCGCGGAATATGGTCTGCCTGATCTCGAAATCCCGGAAACCTGCCTTGCTCATGGCATCGAGGACCTCATCGACGGCGTAGAAATCAGCCTGCCGATAAAAGACATTCTCGTCCCGGTGCTCCAGGTAGATGCGGCCGATCGGGCTGTTGCGGTCGATAAAGCCCACGAGGAGAAATCCTCCCGGGCGGAGAATTCTGGATGCCTCCTGGAACGCCTGGTCCAGATCGTCCACAAAGCAGATGACTGTGACCATGAGGGTGTACTCGAATGCTTCACTCCTGACAGGCAGCTGCTCTGCAATGCCGCCTGCAACCTTGAGCCCCCGTGCCCGTGCCATATCACTCATCGAACGGCTCGGCTCGATGACTGATTCGATTCCGAGCGGTACGGCGAACCTGCCGGTTCCCGCTCCGATCTCAATGCCGCGCCCGCTGCGCGGGACCAGAGACCCGACCGCTCTCAATTCCGCCTCGTAGACAGAGCGATTTTCCTCGAACCACCTGTCGTACTCGTCCGGATACTGCTGAAACGATCCTGTTTTCATCATATCACCCCCTTATTCTATACGCTGCCTGAGAGCCTGCTTCAATATGCTATATCACCAGCACCGGTCATTTGGATGAGGATCAAGGACGGAACAGCCATTGTTCTGCCCAAGAGTATTCCCTGTTGACTGGAGAGGCGCGAAGGCAGATGATAATCATATCTGACTGATAATGAAAGGAATGGTAACCCATGTCACCTGATCCATTGACCCCGTATGGCAACCGGCCCATGGTCACCCCCATTGTCAATGCCGTGAACTATGAGTATTCTTCGTTCGAGGTTCTCCGGCAGATCACCGACGGCGAGATCGACGGCTACACCTACCACCGGGACGACAATCCCACGGTCCGGGAGGTAGAGCACATGATAGCGGCCCTGGAGGGAGCGGACGACTCGGTCATCTGCACCTCGGGCATGGCCGCCTGCACCATGGTGTACCTGACCTATCTGAGCGCGGGCGACCACCTGATCATCTTCCACGACACCTATGGCGCCAACTACAAGGTGTCGCTGATCCTCGAGCGCCTGGGCGTCAAGATCACCTGGATGGATGCGGACAGGGCGGGCGATATCGACAATGAGCTACGGCCGGAAACCCGGATGATCTTCCTGGAGACCCCGAGCAACCCCCTGTGCAAGGTCATCGATATCCGCGCGGTAAGGAACGCGGCAGATAAGGTCGGCGCCATGGTGGTGGCGGACAACACCTTCGCCACCCCCTATCACCAGAATCCGCTCGAGCTGGGCGCCCATCTGGTGATTCACAGCGCCACCAAGGCCCTGGGTGGGCACAACGACCTCATGGCGGGCGTGATCGCCGGTTCGAAGCAGTACTACGACGATCTCTGGTTCACCCGCCAGGCGATCGGCACCACGCTCGATCCCCATTCCGCCTTTCTGCTCGCCCGGGGGATCAAAACCTTCGAGCTCAGGGCCGCGGCCATGTCCGCGAACGCCCAGGCAGTCGCCGAATACCTTTGGGGCCATCCCAGGATCCCGCGCATCTTCTATCCCGGTCTCCCGGAAGACCCCGGCCATGAGACGGCCTCGCGTCAGATGCACAAAGGCTTCGGCGGAATGATGGCCTTTGACGTGGGAGACACCCAGGAAGATGCCAAGGAATTCATCCGGAACCTGAAGCTCGTCTGCCACGCAGTCAGCCTCGGGGCCACGGAGTCACTCATATGCATCCCCTATCTGACCACCATGCTCTATCTGCCGCCCGAGCGGCGGACGATATTCGGCGTCAGGGAAAACACGGTCCGCCTCTCCGTGGGCATTGAGCCGGCGGAAAGCATTCTCGAAGACCTGAGCCAGGCGCTCTTAAGCTTCTAGGCGAGCCATGGGAAGGCTGCGGATCACCGCCCTGGTCGAAAACACCGCTGCGGACAGCTCCCTCCTCGCAGAGCACGGACTGTCCGTCTGGATCGAAAAGGACGGGCAGCGCTTTCTCTTCGACACCGGCCAGGGAGGTGCGCTCGCCCGAAATGCAGGAGTCTTGGGGATTCGCCTGGACAGCGCCGGCGCCGTGCTCCTGAGCCACGGACACTACGACCATACGGGCGGACTGGTCCATGTTCCGCTCGGAGAGAGCTCTCCGCTCATCTATGCACATCCAGGAGTCCTCGGGTACAAATTCTCCCGGGGACCCGGCGGGCCGGCGCATGATATCGGGATGCCGTCCCGAGTCAGAGACATGATGCACTCATCGCCCCGTGTCCGGTGGACCGAGGGACCGACAGAGGTATGGCCCGGGTTTTTCCTCACCGGGTACATCCCGCGCGAGAACGATTTCGAGGATACCGGGGGGCCCTTTTTCGCCGATGCCGATTGCCGGACCCCGGACGAGCTGCCCGATGACCAGGCGGCTTTCATCGATACCCCTGGCGGGCTCGTGGTGCTCCTGGGATGCGCCCACTCGGGCGTGGTAAACACCCTGTGCTATATCGGCAAGCTTTCGGGCCGGAGCCGCTTCCGAGCCGTGATGGGGGGCATGCACCTCGTATCGGCATCGAGAGAGCGCATGGACAGGACCGTGGAGGCATTCAGGAAATTCGGCGTCCCGAAGCTCTTTCCGGCTCACTGCACCGGTCTGGAGGCGACCGGACGTCTCTTCCGCGAGTTTCCCGGAAGATGCTTCCCGTTTTCCAGCGGAACGGTTCTGGATCTGGAGGAGGGTGGAGGTGGCTGATTCCTATGCGACTATGATCAGATCCCTGGTGGGGCGCCGATGCATCTTTGTGCCCGGCGTGCGCGCACTGATTCTCGACGATCAGGGCCGGGTACTCCTCCAGCACCGGTCCGATACCGGGTGCTGGGGCCTGCCCGGAGGATCTGTGGAACTCGGGGAGACAGCGCTTGACGCCCTGAAGCGGGAAGTGTTCGAGGAGACCGGGCTCATGGTTGTCTCGGCCGAGCCCATGGCCCTGTACTCGGGCCCTGGGCAGCGGTTCGCCTATCCCAACGGAGACGAGGTCCAGTGCTTTGCCGTAGCCTTCATCGTTCGCCGGTGGGAAGGCGTTCCGCGCGCAGACGGGATCGAGGGCACGCAGGTGCGCTTCTGGTCCCGCGACCGGTTTCCCGGCAACCTGGCTCCCGTGCATGTCGAGACGCTTGCGGATCTCGAGCGGTACCGGGGGATGTTTCTCCTCTCCGGAGAGAACTGCTCAAAATGACGGGAGGCGGACAGCCGCGCCCGGTTTTTTACGTGCATGAAAAAGGAGGAATCACCTGAGGGAGAACAGACATGAGTGATCAGAAAGCATCATACTTGGTCCCCACAGACACCATCGACTGCGACCATGAACGGATCGTGACAAAGGCGGGCGAGCTCACCAGGAGCTGTACCTCGGCGAACGAAAAGGCGCTTCATCTCTTTACCTTTGTCCGCGATGCCATCCCCTACAATCTCTACATGATCTCGGTCTTCAAGGAAGATTTCAGGGCCTCGCGTATCCTTGAGTGGGGCAAGGGGTACTGCGTCCAGAAGGCGGTGCTGCTCGCCGCGCTCGCGCGGGCCTCAGGCATCCCGTCGCGTCTGGCCTTTGCGCGGATCAGAAACCACAAAATTCCGGAGAGGGTCGCCAGGCTCATGGGAACCAATGTCTTTCCCCGCCACGGATACACCCAGCTCCTGCTGGACAACACCTGGGTGAGCGTCGCCCCGACCTTCGACTCAGCCCTGTGCCAAAAGATCGGGGCGCCGGTGGTCGGTTGGGACGGCCGGAGCGACGCCGTGCTCCCGATCCGGGATCTCAAAGGGGATGCGTACATCGAGTATGTGGAAAAGTTCGGTGCCTTTGCGGACCTTCCCTTTGGCTGGATCGTGGCCGAGACGTCGAAAAGGGTGGGCACGGACAAGAGGCCCTGGATCACGAAAGAGGACGCTCTGAAAGCTTGAATACTCCCCCAAGTCAACGGGGTGCATGGGTCAAATCAGGGTGCCGGCCGGGGGAACCGGACTGAAAGGGACTGCGCGCCTAGCGCGAGACATGCGCGCTTTTCTTCTCCCCTGAGCGGACCCTCCCGCGGTGGCCTCGGGAGGGTCTCTGTGCTCTGCTCTTGTCCTGGGCATACATGCTCTCGTCCGGCCAGATGACAGGGATCTTCATGCCGAGGTACTTCTCGATCGACTCCAGGGCATAGACAAAGCGTTCGCAGGCCAGTGACACGGCCTTTCCCTGCTTGCCCGCCCGCGCGGTCCTGCCGATCCGGTGGACATAGTCCTCGCAGTCTTCCGGCAGGTCGTAGTTGATGACCAGATCGAGGTCGTCCACGTGCAGGCCCCGGGAGGCTACATTTGTTGCCACCAGGAGGCGGATCCTGCCCGACTTGATGCCCTCGATCACCTTGAGCCGCTCCTTTTGCGGGAGATCGCCGGTGATGAAGTCGCAGTCCATCCCGTTTCGCTTGAGCCGGCGCGCGATATCGACCGTGGTCTGCTTCATGTTGGTGAAGATCAGGCAGTTCTTCGGTTGCTCCTGTGCCAGGACTCCCAGGAGAAGAGGAAATTTCTCTTCATTGCTTACATGATAGAGCTCCTGGGTGACCGTGTCCACGGTCAGATGCTGAGGGGCGATCTCGACCTCGGCAGGCTCATTCATGAACCGCCAGGCGAGCTCCTTGACCAGGAAACTCAAGGTCGCGCTGAAGAGCATGGTCTGGCGCTTGTCCGCAGGAGGCATGGCGCGGAGCATCTTCTTCAGATCAGGGATAAACCCCATGTCGAAGAGGCGGTCCGCTTCGTCGATCACGACAATGCCCACATCCCGGAAATTCAGCCTGCGGGACTGGTGAAAGTCCAGGAGCCTGCCCGGGGTGCCCACGATGATCGTCGCGCCCTCTTTGAGCTGCCGCTCCTGGGTCTTGTACCCCACACCGCCGTAGATGCAGGCGACCTTGTAGTCGAGGTGGGCCCCGAGAAGCCTTGCCTCTTTTTCCACCTGGGTGGCGAGCTCACGGGTGGGAACGATGATGAGGGCCTTCTTTGCCTTGAGATGGCGCAGGTTTCGGAAGATGGTGATGAGAAACGCTGCAGTCTTTCCGGTCCCGGTCTGGGACTGGGCGCACACGTCGGTTCCGTTCAGACTGTGTTTGAAGGTGGCTTCCTGTACCGGTGTGCATTCGGTGAAGCCGGCGTCGCGGATTCCGAGCAGAATCCGTTCGTCAAGCGGTAATTCCGTAAATTGCATTCAGACTCCTTGGGAGGAAATGTTAAGTTTGTATCGGCAAATTGTACCTGATTTCATGAACAATATTCTATTTTGTTCAGGAACACTACCATATTCCACCGGAATGTCAAGACAAAAAAAGCAGCATAAAGCCTGCGAGAGAGCCTTTCGGATCGCGGGTGTCGCCTTATGTGCAGGGCCAGAGCCACAGGGTAAGGGCTGCGGCAGCCAAGGTCAGGGCTGTGACGACAGCGCCTGTGGGAGCATGATTGCGCCAGCTTATGCGAATGCCGTGAGCAGCCGCGGATTCCACCACGATGATGTTCGCGATGCTGCCCACGATGAGCAGGTTGCCTGCAAAGGTGCTGCTCAGCGCCAGTACAGGTCCGGCGAGGGGATGGCTCGCAACGGGCAGCAGGAGCATGGTAGCGGGAACATTGGATACTGCGTTGCTGAGCAGGATTGTTATGGAAAAGAGCCATCCGGGATGTGCCGGATCGATCCCATGCCCGAGCAGCTCGCTCATCACCAGTTCAGGCACACCGGTCTGTGCAAGGGCGTGATTCACGATGAAGAGGCCGCAGAAGAGCACCAGGACCTGCCAGTCAACCAGGCCCAGCATGGTGCGGGAATGCAGCTTGCGGCTCATGAGAAGCAGTCCTGCCGCAGCAAGCGCTGAGATGTCTCTCGGCAGGCCGGTGAAGAGGAAGATGACGAAGAGCAGTCCGGCGATAAACAGGGCCTTGCATGATTCCCAGCCGTTCCAGGGCTGAAGGTCACCGGGACGCTCCTCCGGGCAGCCTTCTTTGTTGCGCCACCGTGCTCGGTACTGCCAGGTGATGACGGCCCAGATGATCGCCAGGCCCAGGAGCGAGGGGATGCCGGCCATGACGAGATAGCCGGAAAAGGAAAGTCGAAGGGTCTGGCCGATGAGGATGTTCTGTGGATTTCCGATCAGAGTGGCGGCAGAGCCGACATTTGCTGCGCATGCAACGGCCAGGAGATAGGGTACCGGGTCGAGCCTGCGGCGCCTGCAGGTTTGGATAAGGACCGGCGGAAGCGCCAGGCATACAATGTCGTTCATAAACACTGCCGAGAGCACGCCGGTGAGGAGTATGACCGCAGCCAGGAGCAGGGAAGGGGAGGTCTTCAGAGAAGTAACGGCCTCAGCGGTCCGGGTGTAGAAGCCTCCCAGGCGCAGCTGCGCAGAGATCACCATAAAGGCGAACAACAGAGTGATCGTGGAAAGGTCGATGGACCTTGCCGCCTGGTCAAGGCTCAGGGCCCCCCCTGCGATAAGCGCAATGGCGCCCAGCAGGGCCACTCCGGTTCGATCGAGCTGAAGACGCGGGAGTCTTCCCAGCAGCATACCGATATACACCACGATGAAGACAGTCACCACTGCCTGCGCCATGGGAGCACATTATTCCAGTCGAGGGGGCAAGGGCAATATCGAAATGCAAAGGATATTTCAGGGGTGGTGGGGTGGGGGGGGACTGACGGATCTGCTTTTTACATAAAAACGAACCGGGAAGGCACTGATCGATGCCGGCCGGATGCCGGGAATGATCCTCAGGCTACAGGGGGTTACGGCAGCAGCGTTGTTTGTCGAGGAGAAAACCTTTCCCTTTCCATGGGAATGTCCATTGGGGAATTTCACCGTCCATTGATTTATCTGCAGAGGCTGTGGGATAATGCCATGTTGCATCCAAAGAAGAATTCACAAAAACAATAGGAAGTGACGATATGACCACAATACTTGTTTTGTACCATTCACAAGGGGGGAACAACAGGAAGATGGCCAGGGCGGTAGCAGATGGCGTCAACTCCATCGAGGGGGCCGGCGCGAACCTCAAAGACGCGCTCGAAGCAGGCCTCGACGACTTGCTTGCCTGCGGCGGGATCGTGATCGGTTCACCCGAGTACTTCGGCTACCTCTCGGGCGCGGTCAAAGACTTCTTCGACCGGACCTATGAAGCGGCGCGGGGTAAGGTGTTCCGGAAACCCTATACTGTATTCGTGAATGCGGGCAACGACGGCTCCGGGGCTTTGAGAAACATCGAGCGCATCTGCATCGGGTACCAATTCAGGAAGGTCTATGAACCCATCGTGGTAAAGGGAAAGATCACGCCCGAGGTCCTCGATGCCTGCCGTCTGATGGGGCAGACCATTGCCGCCGGCGTGAGCGCCGGCATCTATTGATGAACATGAAAATCCTGGAGGAAAGTCCGGCAATGTGGAGAACCGAGTACGAAGAGAAAACAGCCACGGTTTCCGATCTGAAGGGGGTTGTCTCTTCGGGCTCGTGCGTGTATGTCGAATCAGGCTGCGGCGAGCCCCAGCACCTGGTCAAACATCTCATCCTTGAGAATATGAAGCTCTGCGATGTCCAGGTCTATACCTCGGTTCCCTTGAGCGCCTACTCTGATTTCGGAGGCGAATACGGCTCGCGTTTCCGCATTCAGTCGTTTTTTATCTCGCCGAACTTGACCTCGGCCTTTGCCGACGGCCGGGCAGATCACCTGCCCATGTCGTCGCTCGGCAAGTACAAGCTGTTCGCGGAAGGCTACATCACCATCAACACTGCGCTGATCCAGCTCAGCCCGCCCGATGCAAAGGGCTTTATGAGCCTTGGTGTCACCGTGGACATCATGAAGTCGATCATCGAAAAGGCGGATATGGTCGTCGCGCAGATCAACCGGTACATGCCCGTCACAGGCGGGGATTCGCTGGTTCATGTGAAGGATGTGGATTACCTCGTGGAATTCGATGAACCCCTGGTGAGCTACCCGATCCAGGAATCCGACCCCGAGGTGATGCAGGTGGGAAAGAACATCGGCCGTCTCATTGAAGACGGCGCCACCATCCAGATCGGATTCGGAAGAATACCGGATGCGGCCCTGATGTTCTTGAAGGGGAAAAAGGATTTGCGCATCCACTCCGAGATTGTCACCGATTCCGTGGTGGACCTTGCCGTCTCCGGGGCGATTTCCCGATCTGCCGCCGGCGGCCGGGATGCCCCGATCACCGCGAGCCTGTGCATCGGCAGCGAACGGGTATTCGGCTTCGTGGGCCGCAATTCAATGGTGGAGATGAGGGACCTTTCCGACATCATCTCGCCCGCAGCCATCCTCTCGCGGGAAAAGTTCACTGCAATCAACGGCGCCATCGAGATCGACCTGACCGGACAGTCGTGCGTGGGCATGGGAGACCAGATGGGATACTTCGGGGCCCTGGGCCATGCCGTGTTCAACCGGACCGCCATGTTCTCACCTGGGGGCAAAGGAATCATCGCTCTGCGATCCACATCGAGGGACGGCAGCCTTTCACGCATCGTGCCCGAGTTCATCGACCGCAAGATCGGCATTGTCACCACCCAGTCCGACGTCAATTACGTGGTCACCGAATACGGCAGCGTCAACCTGTTCGGCAAGTCGATCCGGGAGCGGGCCCTCGCGCTCATCACCATTGCGCATCCCAGGTTCAGGCAGTGGCTTCTGGACGAGGCCAAACGCATGAATTATATCTACGAAGACCAGGCCCTCCCGCCCGAGGGGGCCGACTACCCCGGCTCCTACGAGGGCCTGTGCCTGATCCGGGACAAAGGTCTGCTCGTCAGGCCCGTCAAGGTCACGGATGAACGCGCGGTGCAGAACCTGTTCTACGCCATGAGCAGGGACGACCGGTTCCACCGGTTTCTGATGCACGTCTCGTCCCTTCACCACAAACAGGCCCAGGACCTGGTGACTGTTGACTACACCAGTTCCATGGCGCTGGTGATCCAGAACGGGCAGGGCAGGCAGGACGAGATCATCGCCGTGGCCCACATCGCGCCCGAAGAGAGCAGGGGGACGAGAAAAATCTGCGAGTTCGCCGCCATGGTGAATCCCTCGTGGCAGAACCAGGGGATCGGCTCCTTCCTGCTCAGACGCATGATCTCAGTGGGACGCGATCTGGGTTACAGCCATATGCGGGCCTATGTGTGGGAAGACAACAGGCAGATGCTCAAGGCCTTTGAGAATCTCGGATGCGGCATGATTCAGGAGCTCGACTGCCACGTGTACCGGGTCAGCCTGGCGATAGACTGATTTTCTCATCCTGTCCCGCCTGCCTGCACCATGTGGTTTCCGGCATTCTGCCGGGAAAAATAACGCCTGATCACGAGCCGGGAGAGCGTGTCGGCCTCGATCCAGAAACGGTCGTTGAGGATGAGCAGGCAGCCGATAGTGATCCCTTCTCCGGTCTCTTTGTGCCGGGCATAGCCAGCGAACCAGTTCCGCCTGCCTTGGGGCTCTCCGCCGTTGATGCTGCCGCTCTTGCCCCCGATCACGAGATGTTTGAGCACCCTGTCTGAGGAGCTTCCGCGAAAGGCCTTGGAGACCGTGCCCCTCTTGACCGTCCGCTCCATCATATCATGCAGGGCGCGCGCAGTGCTGTCCTGCATGGCCCGGATCTTTTCCACGCCCTGGCCGTGAGCGAGCCTGGGCGTGAGCATGCAGCCGTTGTTCAGCACGGCCGTCACCATCTGGGCGGCATGGAGCGGCGATATGCGGGTGTGCCGGTTGAACCCGCAGGCGAGCTCGGCAACACCGTAGTCGTCCTGAGGCAGATAGCTCTCGCTCGGCACGATGGAGATCTCCCTCAGGGGCGATTTCCCGAAACCCATCTTTTCCGCAGTGAGGATGAGGGGCTGCTGCCCCAGGTGCATGCTGCCGATCTTGCCGAAGACCACGTTGTTCGACCGGGCGAACGCGTCCGCCAGAGAGATATCCTCGGTCCATCGGTTGCGCATGTCCGTGAGCTGCCTCTTGTAGAGCGTGTAGGCGCTTCCGTTATAGGAGAACACACTCTCCGAGGTGAACCCGGCCTGCTCCAGCGCGGCAACCGCGGTCACCAGCTTGAAGATGCTCGCTCCCAGATCCGGGTCCAGGCCGAGACTGCAGTCCTGCTCACCTCCGACACCCCTGCCGTAGAGCGCCAGAATATCGCCGCTGCCTGCGTGCAGCACCACCACGGCGCCATAGTACAGCTTGTACTGTGATGCCTTCTCAGCGATGAACTGCTGGAGGTCCCAGTCGATGGTGAGGTGATACCGGTCTATGGTATCCTGATCGATGCAGGCGAGATCCTCGCGGGAAATCAGGCCCCGGGCGGCTTGTCCGGATATGTGCGCCGATGCGGCCGGTCCATCCGTGGCCGAATCGCGGCCCTGTGACATCCCGCCCGTTCCAATGCCGTGTTCGGGCAGGAAAAACCACGCCGCGATCACCAGAATGAGAAAGAGGGGATACCGCAGGCGCAGGATGGGACGCCTCCTCCTCTTCAACCGCGGATATTCATCAACAGGGAACAGCCGGTGCATGGTGCTTTATTAACCCGGTTTTCCTCCGGCAAGTCAAGGGCCAATGGGCCGTTGAGGTGCTTGCCGGGGCTGTTTCGTGTGCAAGAGAACGCAAAAGAATGCCCTTTTATTATCTACAGGGTCATGGAAACACTGCAGCAGTCAGGCCAGTAGAGAAGGGTCCTGTCTTCTGCGCGCATGAACACCCGTACCGGGCCGTCCTGCGATATCACGAACACGATGCTCCCCTCGTAGGCGCCGGCAAAGGCGATCCCGGCGTTGTGGCGAGTGCCCAGCCTTCCGGGGTTCAGCGGTTCTCCGCCGTCCTCGCCCGAACCGTCGGGCCCGGTGATGATCGAACCCTTCCAGGCAGGCGCGATGAGCATGGCCCCGAAGCAGACCAGATCGAGCTCGGTTGAGAGAATCACCGCACCGTCGATGACACCGAGCTGGGAGAGAAACCGGATTCTCTCTGCGACCGTTTTTCTGACAGCAATGCTGGTCGGCACGTCGAGGTCGTCCTGAAGGAGCTGACCGAGCAGCGGCTGGATGCCCACTTGTTCCTGGAAATGAAACCGGGGGAGATAGTATTTTTCCTTCAGACTGCCCGCGGGAAGAAAGATGAAAATGGATCCATGCCCCCGTGCCGAGGCCTCAGAAAGAAGCATCTCGATGACGTCCCGGTAGATGCGCCAGTAGGCGGCCTCGTAAGTCTTGTACAACGGCTGGTCCTTGATGAATTCCATGAGGTGGCGGCCCAGAGACCTGACCGTGAACGGCGACGGAGTAGCAGGCACGAAATCGCCGTTTAAGATGCGGCCGATCTGGCTGTGATGCCGCGATATCACGAGAGACCCTGCATCGTTTGCATATATGGTGAAATAATCGGGCCGGTACCCCAACTCACCGTACACCCATACCGGTATCTCGCTGAACGGGTGTTCGGTGGGCGAGAAGGTGAATACACCCCAGATGCTCATCTCCTCGGCCTTGCCGGTGGTGCCGATCGCCATGGCGCTGATGGCCGGATCGAGGGCCGGAGCAAACTTGGTGATGGAGTTCACGGAAAACGGCAGCGGGCTCTTCAGGTGAAAGAGATATTCAGACTCCTGTTTCGCAACCATTGGATCCCGGTCCGTGGAAAGCCCGGCCATAACGAGCGCGAAACGAATAGGCCTGCCTTCCTCCTGTTCGAGACTGGCCAGATAGGCGATTTCCACAACCTCCTTCAGAAGATGAAAAGGAGGAAGGGGAGAGGGAATCTTCCCGTGCAGCGGGTGAGCCTGGTCCATGTCCCAGGTTTCGATAATCCGTTGAATGATTCGATCCTCAAGCATAATCCTGGCCCGGGGTTATGATAAATGCCTCATCGATAACACTGCCGGATGCATCTTTTTTATAAAACATGCGGAAGATGATGAGAATCCTCTTATCCTGCCCCGAGATTAATAATATCGCAAAACCAGCTTTGCTCAAGCTTGGCTCAAGATGGCCTCTCCCAGGCCCGGGCCTCAAGGGGTTCACTGTCTTTGAGGGCAGGAGCCCATAGATCATGGCCCCAAGGGGGCCTATACTATAATAGTAACGAGTTCTTCCGGTTTTCGCCGTTTGCCGGCCATAGATCGCCGGGACCTGGCCTGCCGGGAAAACCATAAGAAAAGGGATGTACTTTGCTCTATGTGCTGAAGGAAGCAGCCTGAAAGGACGTAGGGATGGGCCGGCGTTTCAGGCCGGGAGAATACGACCCATGCAGGACGGGACGGGAAAAGCCGCAGACGCGCCAGGGATGAGGGCGCTCTTTAACAGGCTCAACATGGGAGTACTGCAGATGGATGCGTCTGCCCGCATAACCTATGCAAACCCCTTTGCATCAGAGATGCTTCACCAGCCCCAGGAAGAGATCCAAGGGAGATTGTTTCACGAGGTTTTTCCCGGCGGCGTGGCCAGGCGATTTTACCGGGAGGTGGGCAGAGCCGCCGCACATGGCACGGCCGCGAGCTTCGAGGCGAACTGTCCGGCCTTGGAGAATGTCAGGCTCTTGTTTCGCTGTGTACCTTCAGCCGAAGGCACGGTTGTTTTCTTCGAGGATATCACGGAGCTGGAGAACGCCAGGGAGAACCTCGCCCGGACAAAGCAGGAACTCGAACATCGGGTGCAGGAGCGCATGAAGAATCTGAGGCGGACGAGCCGGATGCTGGAAGAGCAGAAAGAGCTCCTGGTGACGATCATCGACAACATCCCCGTGATGCTGATTTTTTTCGACTCCTCAGGCGCGGTCAGACTGGTGAACAAGGCATTCGAGCGGCGTGCCGGGTGGTCGTTGGGGGAGGCCAGACACATGAATCTCATGGCCGCCATGTTTCCCGACCCGGTATACCGAAAAGAGGTGTGGGAGTTCATGATGAAGGCCAGACCCGGGTGGAAGGACCTCGAGCTCACTACCCGAACAGGGAAAATCCTGCAGAGCTCCTGGGCGAATGTCTTTCTCTCGGACGGCTCACAGATCGGCATCGGGATCGATATCAGCGAACGCATCCAGATGGAGAAGGAACTGGTCCGTCTGGTCAGTGCCATCGAGCAGGCGGATGAAGGGGTGGTGATTTTCGATCATCAGTGGCGGATCGAGTATGTGGATCCAGCCTTCGAGGTCCTGAGCGACCTGGAAAAACAGGAGCTGATCGGCAGGTCTATCAGGGACCTCACCGACTTTTTCTCCAACGAATCGTACCGGGACATGGTTGGCAGAGCTGAGAAACAAGGAAAAAAATGGACAGGGCGCCGGAGGAGAAAAAAGAAATCCGGAGAAATCATCGAGGCGGATATCGGCGTGTCTCCGGTCTATGACAATCAGGGCCGGATCATCAATTACATTCTGCTGGCGCGCGACGTGACCGACGAGGTAAGGCTCCAGCATCAGCTCCTCCAGATTCAAAAGATGGAGGCCATCGGGAACCTTGCGGGCGGGATAGCACAGAACCTCAAGAACGCACTCACCCCGATCCTCATCGACACCGAGGTGCTCATGCAGGACGTGGGAGAGCAAGATTCATCCTACCCCATCCTTGAGGAGATGCTGCAGGCCACCTACCAGGGAATAGATCTGGTGAGGAATCTCCTCATCTTCAGCCGCAGGACCCCGCCGGCAAAGGCGCCCATGGATCTGGTTCCCACGTTCCGGGAGGCCATGAATTTCTTGAGAGCATCGCTTCCCAGCACCATCGAGATCCGGCGCGCGGCAAAGGTGAAGAGCGCCCGGGTGCTGGCAGACCCGGCTCAGATCAAGCAGGTGCTGATCAATCTCGGCAGCAATGCGGGCTCCTCGATGCAGAAAACCGGCGGCGTCATGGAGGTGAGACTCTCGCGCGACATCCTTGATGCCGAGTCTGCTCTGAGGATATCTCCTGATCTGACACCAGGGCGATATGCCCGCATCGAGGTGCGCGATACGGGCATGGGCATGGACGAGGAAACCATGAGGTACATTTTCGAGCCCTTTTTCACCACCAAGGGAAAGCGTGAGGGCCGAGGGCTCGGCCTCCCCGTGGTTCAGGGGATTGTCAGGGGACTCAAGGGCGCCATAACCGTGGACAGCGAACCCGGAAAGGGCGCCACGTTCACGGTCCTGCTGCCAGAGCTCTAAGGAGCAGCCGCGCCTTGCAGCGCCCCTTCTCGCTACACCGGGAAACCAGTTCCTCTGGTTCAGCCCTTCTTAGATCCTGGATGAAATGCGCTACTACAGGAAGATGCTCACGAAATCCGAGGCAGGGACCTGTTTTCTGTTTTTGATCGTCCTCTTGCCGTCGGAAAGGCCTGTTACCGTGCACTGCCCGTGAGCTGTGCAGTTGCCGCTGTCGTCGGGTGAATATCCGTTGCACACCCGCAGTACGTCAGGCGATATCTCATCGATGAGCACGATCTGGCCGTCGCCGTATTTCAGCCTTCCCAGCTCGAATTTTCCGTCGATGACATGGAGGTTCTTCGAGGTAAATTCCTCAGAGACGATTTCCGCGATATCCTTGACGAGCTCGACACTTCGGACAATCTCGTCTCTGCTCAATGCGCCTGTCTCTTCCAGGGCCTCGAACGTGATGAGAATATCGCTGTCTCCCTTTGTCCATGCCTCGACCACCTGGTGAAGATTCTTGCAGGGTTTTACAAAGGGATATCTCCTCCAGAAGCTCCCGGTCGCGTTGTTCCGCCAGGTGAACTCGAGGTTCAGAAGCGGTGCCGACCCGGGAAGCTCAGGCGAGCCCGCGGACATGCACAGCGGGATAGCGGGTTCCACGATCATCTCGTTTTCCCTGGTCGTATCGATGTAGTGCGAAGGAACACCCTTTTCCTTGAGAAGCCTGAAGAAGTACGTGGCAAACCTGCAGGCGATAGCGCCTTTCCCAGGGATTTCACCCACAACAGTATCATAGCCGGGATCGAAAACAACCGTGCCGTTTTCCCTGTAGCCGGTGGCTTTATCGGTAAAGACCAGCCGATATTTGCCGGCATGAGGCCCCTCAGTGATATTGTACACATCTTTCGATTTTCCTCGGTAGACCAGATCTTGTTCTGCCACGTCCTGTTATCTCCTCTATCGTTTTTTTAGAGAATACCGGAAAGGAGAGTTTATACGCGATATGTTCCCGCCAGGCAACACTGATGATCCAGGTTTGCGGCTTCAGACCCAAGGTGAGGCTCAGGTCACGAGATGGGACCGCGCGCCATGTTCTCCAGGCGGCTGATCCGATCCCCCATGGGCGGGTGGGTCGAGAACAGGGCAAGGATCGAACCGCCCTTCAAGGGATTCACGATAAACAGGTGGGCCGTGCTGGGATTGACCTCTGCGCGGTTGTGCTGAATCCCTGATTCGAGCTTCCGCAGTGCGCTTGCCAGCGACAGCGGGTCGCCCGAGATGCGCGCGCCGCTCGCATCTGCCTGATACTCCCGCGAGCGCGAGATCGCCATCCGGACGATCATGGCCGCGACCGGCGCGATGATGGCGATTGCCAGCAGGGAAAACACGCCGCCCCGGCTGTCTCTGCCGCTCCGGCCCCCTCCGAGGATGGCGGCAAACTGCGCCATCCTCGCCAGGATGAACACGGCACCTGCAAAGGTGGCCGCAATGGTCGATATCAGGATGTCCCGGTTCTTGACGTGAGAAAGCTCATGGGCAATCACCCCGCTCAGCTCGCGCGAGTCGAGCAGGTCCACGATCCCTCTGGTCACGGCTACGGCCGCGTGGCTCGGGTTACGGCCAGTTGCGAATGCATTGGGCATGGGCGTGTCAATGAAGTACAGCCCGGGCATGGGCAGCGACGCCTGACGGGTGAGATTCCTGACAATGGAGTAGAGTTCGGGCATATCCTGCTCTTCGATCTTCTTCGCGCGGTACATGGAGAGCACGATCCTGTCCGAGAACCAGTACGAGGCAAAATTCATGACTGCGGCCAGCACAAAGGCGATGACCATCCCCTGCGCGCCGCCCAGGATGTTTCCGATCGCGATCAGGATCAGTGTCATGACCAGCATCAGAAGAAAGGTCTTGAAGTTGTTCATGGGCTCCCCTCTCGACTTATTGGCGTGACAGGACATTCTCGAAACTAAAGAATCCCGCTCACTGCTCACTATAGATGCGCGCGCCCGTCACATGGATGCACAGGGCATGGGAAACCGCCGGACCCCTGGATCGAATGCGTTATCCGGTAGAGGATATCGATCCGGCGGGCATGCCCGGATGATGTTTCGATAGACAGCACGCTCTCTGACGGATAGTATGCCGACAATATCATGTGCTTTTCTTTTGTTCCACCTTTTTCGTTCGCTCTGGAGGACTGAGAAAGGCTAGAGGGGTGACCCCGGTTTTCGCTCTTGACATGCCGATAAGAAGATGTTAGGACACAGTAACTGAGAAAGGCTAGAGGGGTGACCCCGGTTTTCGCTTGCTGCTTCAATCCCCCTTTGCATTCGCTTTTTTCAAGGATGCTGC
>JALNWY010000047.1 GCA_023230665.1 Deltaproteobacteria bacterium | reverse complement strand
AATCTTATTACTTCAATTATAATGCATAGTTGCGTGGCTTTCAGAATGAATCGTCCGTTTTTTGTCATTGTCCGAAGTACCGGATGGTAACTCTGGTTACAATGGATTGTAATCTGATTTGTAATCTGTAACTTGAAAGGATATTTCAGGAGGCAATAATTTGACGATATGCCCGGCCTATCCGCGCATAATCCTCCCAGGAGAGATCCTGGGGTCTCTTCTGCAGGTCGATGCCGGCGTGACGGGCCAGATCGGAAAGCCCCTGCTTTGTCATACCAGGGAGACCCAGCAGTGAGTTCCTGAGCATTTTTCTCCTCTGGGCAAACGAGCACAGAACCACCCTCCGGTATGCATCCCGCTCTGAAGGCGGCAGGGAATCCTGCCGGGGAACGAGCCTGATCACCTGGGAGTCCACCTTGGGCTGGGGAAAGAAATTCTTGGGTCCGACCACGAAACCCGGATCACAGAGAAAGACGCCAGAGAGCAGCACGGTGAGCGCCGAGTATTCGCTGTGACCCACGGGTGCGCATATCCTCTCCGCCACTTCCCTCTGGACCATGACCGCCATCGAAGCCGGCGGAGGCGACATCTCGGCGAGCCGCAGGATCACCCGGGTGGCGATGTTGTACGGCAGGTTCGCCACCACCTTGGTTCCCTGAGGAACGAGCGTACTTATATCCAGATCGAGCACATCCCCGTGCACCAGGGTGAGGCCCGGCTGGTCTGAAAACTGATTCTTGAGCAGCTCGAAGAGCCTGTCATCTTTTTCAACAGCCACGACCCGGGATGCGGACTTCAGGAGCGCTCCTGTGAGCGCGCCTTTTCCCGGGCCGATCTCCAAGACCGCATCCCCCTGCTCCACCCTGGAAAACGCAATGATCTTGCCCACAATGCGCTGATTTTTCAGAAAATTCTGTCCCAGAGAGGATTTGGACCTCATTCCCATGTCCACCGGGAAACAGCGTTGAGATCCAGCGAGGCGAACCTGCCTTCACTGATGTGCCGGATGCCTGCGATCCCGATCATGGCGGCGTTGTCAGTGCAGTATTTCCTCTCCGGAATGATGAGCCCGATTCCGGTCTCTTCGGATTTGCGCTTCAGGGATTCTCTCAAGGGGGTGTTGCTCGCCACCCCGCCGGTCACCACCAGGAGGCTCATGCCATGATCTGCAGCGGCCCTGAAGGACTTCTCCACCAGAACGTCCACCACGGCCTGCTGGAAGGACGCGGCGATCTTGGGCACCAGGTCCTCCTTGCCCGGCCTGGGAATCTTCTTTGCGGGCAGCCCGGAGAAGGTGAGATCCATGTCCTCGAAGATCCCTTCCTTGAGCACCCGGTTGAGCACCGCGGTCTTGAGCCCGGAAAAACTGAAGTCACAGGTCCCGTTGTTTATGAGAGGCCGCGGGAATTCGATGGCACGGGAATCGACCCCCCTGCTTATCCTCTCGATGACCACCCCGCCGGGATAACCCAGATAGAGGAGCTTTGCCACCTTGTCGAAGGCCTCGCCCGCCGCATCGTCAAGGGTCTGGCCGATGGGCGTGATCGAAGAGGGCGACATCACCCGGTAGAGCGAGGTGTGTCCCCCGGATACGACCATGCCGATATGGGGATAGGTCACCTCGTGGCCGATCCGTGCTGCGCTCAGATGGCCTTCCAGGTGGTTGACGCCGCACAGGGGAATGTCGAGGCCGTAGGCAAGGGCCTTGGCATACGAAATTCCTACCAGAAGCGCTCCCACGAGCCCCGGTCCGCAGGTGACCGCCACGGCGTCCAAGTCGCTGGTTGACAGGTTTGCCTCACAGAGGGCCTTGTGCACCACAGGCTCGATGAGCTCGGCATGGCGGCGGGACGCAATCTCGGGCACTACGCCGCCAAAGGCGGCGTGATCCTTGATCTGGCTCGCAACGATATCGGACAGGACAGCCCCGGCATCGGTGACCACGGCTGCCGCGGTTTCATCGCACGATGTTTCTATAGCCAGGATGTTCACGGTCTGCTTGCTTTCAGGTCCACATAGAAGTTCATTACCGGGGTGTGATGCCGCATGACGGATATCCGGTATCGGTCCGTTCCTGCGCCGGCAGGTTCGGCATACCTGGTCAGGAGCCTTCCGGTATGGATCTCATATCCCCGGTCTTCGCCGGTATTGTCGTTCCAGTTCGATACAAAGCCTTTGAAGTTCACGACGAATGCGTGGTTGGTGCTCCCCCGGTATACCAGCTCTTTGATCACGAGGACAGACCCTTTCTCCATACTCAGGCTTTCCTCCGGCTCCAGCGCATAGCATACACCGTTTGCCTCCACGATCAACCATGTATTTTGAATGGGCGGCTTGGCCTCTACGAAAATCTGTCCGCAGGGGAACATGTCTTTTCTGATCTCAATGGTGGTGGACTCAGTGATCGCCAGTTCCCTGCCGGTATCATTGATGTTCCCGTAACGTTTTATGTCCGCCACGACGCCCCGCTTGTAGTTCGACTTGATGTCGGTGACCCGGACCGTGTCCCCCTGATTGATCACGAGCTGCTCCTGATCGCGGACGGCAATGGGAGGTCCGTTGTTCAGAGAGATGAGGGCATATTCCATCTTGGGCGGTTCGATGTAGATGCTCGGCTGGGCCGGGACGATCCCGAATTCCTTCATGAAGGCGTTCACCACCATGGTCTGGAAGACCACGCGGTCGCGGAAATCCCTGATCGACTTCGACGTTTCGCTGGCAAAGGCCGGCTTGTGGAGCCTGGTGAGCATGTAGTAGGTGGCGGACTTGCGCTGTTCCTTGTGAAGGCTGTCCGTGGCAGAGGTCCGGTGATTGTTGTAGTGAAAATGATATCCCTGTTCATGGATGGCGGTGTTGACCTGTGCGATGACCCGTTCGGACATGCCCTGAAGGTCGTATGTCTCTCCGCTGGGGGTAATATAGCGATCCGTATCCGTGATGATGCACTGGCCAAATCGCCTGGGGTTGCGCATATTGTCTATATAATCGGGATGATAAAAGCCCGATCCGTCATGCAGATTCAGAAAGTAGTCGGCCTCGTCCATGAAGGCCTTGATTTTTTTCACCACCTCGCTGTCCGGATCAAAGGGCTGTGCTTCGGCGAATTTGCGGTTCATGTCTCCGTTTGGCCCTCGCTCGTTCACCATGATCGAATAGAGGTTGGCCCGGGGAACCACGATGAGATTTCCCTGCTTCAGGCTCATATCCGCGTAGAGGTCCGCGGCAAGATAACCGCCCGGTTCATCGCCCTGGATCCCTCCCATGATCATGAGCGTGGGCCCCGGCTCCTCTCCATTGATGCGGTATACGTCCAGACGATGGTCCGTGCCCTGGAAGAAGACCTCGTGGGTCTGCGCCCCGTGCGCCATCAGAGAAAACAGGAAAATGGAAACCGCCGCGAGGATTACCTTCGTACAACAGGTCATGTCATTGTGTTTCCTGCGCTATCTGCTTTTTGTCCAGGGGCATGGAAAGCCTCATCCTGCCCTGGTCGTCGAAGATGTAGAAGACCATGCTCTCCCAGTCGGCCATGGCCGGAGGAACGGGCACATTCATGGGCTTGAAGTTGCGTATCGTGAAGGGGAGGCCCCTGTTCGTCTCCACCGGAATGCCGTCCTGCATCTTGACCATTGGGTGGCAGACCTCGGAATCCTGCTTCCGGAACACGACAAAGAGACGTCCCCTTGCAGCACCCTCATTCGGGGGGCGGACATTTTCCACCTTGAAACTCAGCTCGCCGCCGGACAGGGCGAGTTCTTTTATCCCTGCAATGGGGGGAAAGACATCGGCAGCAGGGGCTTCAACCCGGGCTTGTCTCCGAGGGGCCGGGGATTCCCCCGACTCGGGGTGGGACTGGTAAATCGTGCTCAGACTGAGCTTCTTCTTGAGCGTGATGATCTCTTCGTCCTTGCGGGTGAGGAGCAGATTCAGATCTTTGAGCTCCCCGGACTGGATTTCTATGGTGCTTTCTGCCTCCGCGAGGTCCCCCCGGGCGCCGGCGAGCCACACGACCAGGACGACGAGTACGACTGTCAAGGCCACGAGTACGCTCAAGAATATCCTGACCCAGAATGACCGTATGGTCATCACCGATCTTTCGCCTGTGGCCCGCATGATAATGATCTGGTAGGGATCACGAGTCTTCATCGATCTTCTCCCATTGCTCCTGGATGACACGAAAACCCCGGGACGTGCTCACGAGCCTGAGCGTCTTTTTCCCAAAATCCTCGTAGCTCTCTGAGGCAAACCGCTGGTTTGCGGTTATGGTCCAATAAACCCCGCTGCGCCGGATATCCATCCCGTCGAGGACGATCCTGACCGACTGGTAGGGGGCAAGATTCTTCGCCTTTGCAGAAAAATACTCTTCCCTATCCGGGAAGGAGGCAAGGTAGAGACCCTTCATGACATCCAGATCCTTGCCTTCCCAGCTCGAACGCCAGGCATCCAGGAACTCCCGGACCTCCTCGTTCTGCCGCCTTTCCAGATCCTCTGCCATGGCCTGCCATTTCTGGGCCTTGCTCAAAGGGGTGAACTCCTCCGCGATGATCCTGGGGCCTTCCGAGCCGTTTTCCAGGTAGACATACTTCACTCCGGCGCTCTGAAAAGAATCTCCCGAGTAATCCATCAGGAAGTAACAGAGCACGTAGCTGTCGGTTCCGACGATGACGAGCCCTTGGGAAAGGATGGAGATATGCTCGTACCGGGAAAAAATCGCCCTTTTCCGGGCCAGAAAGCCGTCACGGCTCTGTCCGAGAAGAAAATCATAAAAACGTGGAGAATAGCAGGCCTCGTATTTTTCAAAGTCCTTGTTCTGCCAGGCGTCGATCCAGTCGTTGATAAAGCCACGATACCGGGACTCCATGGCATCCAGGCTCTGCTCATCGATGGTTGTCATGCTTTCGAGGGTGATGACGGGCGTATGGTAAGGATAGAGATAGGCATCGAGCACTTTGAGATCACGGTTGGTCAGCGATACGCACCCCTTGGTGTCACGGTCCTCCAGCGGCAGCTTTCTGCCGTGGATCCAGATCCCGTTGCCGTTTTTTCCCAGGGACCGGTCCACGGAGTTGGGATAATTCAGCGTATAAGCCCTCCATCCATAGGTCTCAGGAAGGGACTGCCCTTCGATGATCCTCTCGAAGAAATACACGCCCTCTGGAGTGCGCCGGTCGCCCTGGACCTGTTTGTCGCCGGGATTCATGCCCGTGGAGCAGGGGATCTCCTCCACCTGCTTTCTTCCGTTATAGACATAGAGCCGCTGGAGGGACTTGTCCACACATACGGCATAGATTCCGTCCCCGACCCCGATGAGGGGAACAGGGATGCGCTCATTCCCCAGTACCTCCCCAGACCACAGGAGCGAGAACAACATCATGCCCACGATGGTTTTCCTCGATATCCTCAGCTTCATGCACAATCTAGAGGTCTTTCCTCGTAAATATGGTTTGCACCTCATACCCCAGCGATTCAATGGCGGGTTTCCCCCCCTCCATTCTGTCCAGAATCCCGATGACCAATTCAACCTTCAAACCCGCTTCTTCGGCGTTCCGTATAGCGGCGATCGTGCTGGAACCCGTGGTGATGACATCCTCCACGATCACGGCTCTGAGCCCGGGACGTATCGGGCCTTCGACCAGATTCTTCGTTCCGTGCTCTTTTTTCTCCTTTCTGACCAGAAAGGCCACTATCTCCCGCCCGTTCTGGTACGCTGCCAGACTTGCGGCTGTCGCAATGGGATCGGCCCCGATGGACATCCCCCCCACAGCCTCGACGGGCCGGTCCTTGACCAGCTCGAAAATGATCGACCCGATCAGGATGGCCGACCTCGGCTGCAGGGTGACCTTGCGCAGGTCCACATAGAGATCCGACTCTTTCCCTGACGCGAGAACAAACTTCCCGAACCTGACCGCATCGCGCCGAACGATCTCCAGAAGCTCCTCTCTTTTATTCATTAAAAGACCCTTTCGAAAATATGATCAACAAACTTGAGGTGATGGGAAAGATCAAAGAGATTTTCTATGGAATCCGCCCCGAGCGTGCTCGCGATATCCTGGTCGGCCAGCAGGAAATCTTTGAATTCACCTTTGTTTTCCCACACCTTCAGGGCGTTGCGCTGGACCCACTGATATGCGGTGTCCCGGGCAATTCCCCGGTCGACCAGGGCGAGCAGGACCCCTTGGGAGTGCCAGAGCCCCCTGGTGAGCTCGATATTCTTCTGCATGTTCTCAGGATAGACCACGAGCCCGTGGATCACACCGGTCAGCCTCGCCAGGGCGAAATCGAGCACAATGGTGGCATCGGGGGCGATCACCCGCTCAACGCTCGAGTGGCTGATGTCACGCTCGTGCCACAGGGCCACGTTTTCCAGCGACGAGAGGCAGTAGCCCCTCAGGAGCCGGGAGAGACCGGTGATGTTCTCGGAGAGGATGGGGTTCTTCTTGTGCGGCATGGCCGACGATCCTTTCTGCCCCTTCCCGAACGGCTCCATGGCCTCGAGCACTTCGGTGCGCTGGAGGTGCCTGATCTCGGTCGCGATCTTCTCCAGGGTGGAGCCGATGACAGCGATAGTGGTAAAGAACTGGGCATGCCGGTCCCGCTGGATGATCTGCGTGCTGATGGGGTCGGGCTCGAGCCCCAGCCTCCTGCAGGCGTACTCCTCCACCTCGGGCGGGATGTTGGCAAAGGTGCCCACCGCCCCCGAGATCTTACCGCAGGAAATCACCCAGGCGGCGTCTTCCATGCGTTTGAGATTTCTGGCCATCTCGGCGTACCACAGGGCGAATTTCAGCCCGAAGGTGATGGGCTCCGCGTGTATGCCGTGGGACCTCCCCATGGCCGGGGTATATTTAAACTCGAAGGCCCTTTTTTTGAGCACCTCCATGAAATCGCGGATATCCTGGATAATGATCTGCGCGCTCTCCTTGAGCTGCAGGGCAAGCGCGGTATCCAGGACATCGGATGAGGTCATGCCCATGTGGATGAACCGGGCGTCCTCTCCCACGTATTCCGCCACGCAGGACACGAAGGCGATCACGTCGTGCCGGGTGACTGCTTCGATCTCCTCGATGCGCTCTACTGTGAACCGGGCCTTTGATCTGATATTCTCGAGGCTCTCCTTCGGTATCCTTCCCAGGCAGGCCCATGCCTCGCAGACGGCGATCTCCACGTCGAGCCACTTCCGGTATCGGTTTTCATCCGACCAGATGTGCTGCATCGCCTCTCTGGAATAGCGGCGGATCACCGGTATCCCCCTCTTCTGTCGATCATGTAGGTGCTGCCTTTGAGACCCTTTACATATCCCATGATTTCCTTGGCATCCTGGGAGGCCTGTCCATAATGCCTGTAGCGTTTCTTTTCGTTGAGCACCACTGCAATGGAAACCGTGATGACGGGAAACTTTCTGATCTCCCCCCTCCTGGCCTTGGATACGATTCCTCCCTGATCCAGGTCCTCCTCATTGTAGAAATCCCGAATCACCACGTCGAACCGGGAAAGGATCTCCTCGCAGATGGTCTTGATTTCTGCGATGGGACAGATAAAGAGAAAATCGTCCCCCCCTGCGTGTCCCACGAAGATGTTTTCCCGCCCGGACTCGCGAAGGACACTGGTGATGATACGCGCCGCAGCGAGCAGCACCTCGTCCCCGCTTGAGAACCCATAGCGCTCGTTATACGGTCCGAAGTCGTCAAGGTCAACCCAGGCGATTGCAATCTCGCTGTTTTCGTCGAACATGCGCTGTACGCAGCGGACGATGGACTCGTTGCCGGGCAGCCTGGTAAGGGGGTTTATGTCCTTTTCCCGCACCGATCTCCGGGCGATGAACTCGATCCTTCGTCTGATCTGCAGCTCCGAACTGCCCAGGACAATGAAATCGTCGAGAGGGATCTCAAGCGCCGCAGGGTCTTCGATATCTTTTTCGCTGTAGAGGGCCACGATGGGCAGATGCCCGTACAAGGTGCTGTTCCTGAACTCCTCGACGATACGACTCTTCTCTTCCTTCAGGCAGGTGCGGTCCACGAGAATGATGTCGGGCGGGTCCATGGAGATGAGAGAGAGGAAGTCTTCGTCGCGGTGGATGACCTGGACGGAATCGAACACGGAGGATATGATCGGGGAGAGATGCTCATCGAGGCTCTCCTTTACCATGATCGCCGTTTTCACGTGCCCCCCCTTTACAGTTTGTGGTTTTCGACCTCTTCGAGATCGACGAGGATCTTCCTCATGAGAGCCGTCAGATCGAGTCCGGGCATGCCCAGCAGGTTCCACGACAATTCCGTTATCCTGGGCACTCCCCCGTCCGGGCCCCCGCCCACCCCGAATGCATGAGCAAGGCTGTCGGCGATATGGACCACGGCTACGCGGTCCTGCAGACCCGGGGCATTGCCCGGGTCGTGATGATACGTGATGGGAGCAATGAGCTGTCTGGGCAGACCCCACTCCCTGGACAGCCACGAGCCGATGTCCGCATGGTCTACGCCGAGGACCTCGAGCTCGGCCTCCCGGAAGGCACGGCCCTGTTCCCCGGCGATCCGGACGATGCAATCATAGTCCTCGCTCAGGGACACCCTGACCAGCACCTTCCCGATATCGTGGAGCAAAGCGGCCGTGGATATCTCTTCAGGTTCGCTCAGCCCCAGGTTTCGGCTGATGGTCCCGGAAATGATGGCTGTCCCCAGGGAGTGCTCCCAGAGCCCTACCATGGACCTTTCCATGATGTCGAACACCGAAGCCGAGAGCACGACCCCCTTGATGACGTTGAATCCCAGGAGGATGACGGCATGACTGATGGACGACACCTTGCCCGAGAGCCCGTAGAACGAGGAGTTGACCAGCTTGAGCACCTTTGCGCTCAGCACCTGATCAGACGAGATGAGCTTGCCCACGTCCTTGGCAGTCACCTCGGGGCTCTCCACCATGGCGGTCAGCTTCTTCACCACCGGAGGCAGGGTGGGAAGGCTCTGGATGCGCCTGGCGATCGTCTTGATGTGCTGTTCCTTACTCACCGGGCTCTCCCTGGACACCATCCGCCTTGGCCGGACCTTCCTGCTCGGCGGGCTCGTCCTGCTGCTCCATGGATTCGACGAGGATCGCTTTCTCGATGGCCTCCCTGATTGTATCCATGATGGGGTCGCCCTGTACCCGTGCGAACCTGGCCGTCATTTCCCGGATCTGCTCTTCCGGGCTCTTCGCAGGCCCGCCCATCTCTACCGGATGGCCCTTGAGGATGAGCTGGGAGATGTTCATCCGCTTCAGCCTGTCGATGAGAACGGCGGTGAGTTCGGTCCCCTCGGCGCACAGCGGCATTCCCGCGTCGTTGACGACCGGTTTCGCCAGGACCATGCCCGGCTCCACCAGATTGATCGGAACCCTCTGCATCATCTTCCCCGGATGTTTATCTGATTCTTGCCCCCACCAAAGGCTCCCGGTCGAAGGTGACAAGCGTGAGCTTCCCTTCGGGCGTGTCCGTTGCCAGGAGCATGCCTTGGCTCTCGATACCCATGAGCCTTGCCGGCTTCAGGTTCATTACCACGGCGATATATTTGCCCACGAGCTCCTGGGGCGAATAGCTCTTTGCTATGCCGGCAGCTATCTGTATCGTCTCTCCCACGTCAATCTTGAGGACAACGAGTTTTTCAGACCTCTCGACCGTGCTCGCCTCAAGGATCTTCCCGACCCTGAGCACGCATTTCGCGAAATCCGAGATCTCGATGAGGTTTGCCTCCTCTTTCTCCTGTATCTTTACACCGGCCGGCTGGTCAGGCGCCTTCAGATGCTCCACCCGGGGAAAGAGTGCATCGGGAACCCCGATGGAGGCCCCGCCCTTAAGCTTTCCGAATTCGGTGAGGCTCATGCCCGTAAATTCTTTGTCCATTCCCAGGACCCCCAGTGTCCTGGCCGAGCTGTCCGGCATGACCGGATAGATCATTTCCGCCACGAACCTGATACCCTCCATGATGTGATACATCACCACCCCAAGCCGGCCCCGGTCGTTCTTGGCAAGGGTCCACGGTGCGGTCCTGTCGATGTACTTGTTCAGGAACGAGATCAGCAACCAGACAGAGCCCATGGCGCTATGGAGCTCGAGGTTTTCCATGCGCGCCTTGTATTCTTTAGCCACCTTGAGGGCAAGCTCCCTGAGTTCGTTCTCCTCTTTTGCGAGGACCCCTGAAGGCTGGGGCAGGGTGCTGTCGAAATACTTGGCCACCATCCGGGTGCTCCTGCTCACCAGATTTCCGAGGTCGTTGGCCAGATCGGCGTTGTAGCGCTCGATGAGCGCCTCTTCGGAGAAATTGGAATCCAGGCCGAAAACCATCTCCCGCACCAGGAAATACCGGAAGGCGTCGACCCCGTACTTCTCCTTGAGATCGAGCGGGTCCACCACATTGCCCAGGCTCTTTGACATCTTGGCCTGGTCCACGTTCCAGAACCCGTGCACGTTCAGATGGCGATAGGGCTCAAGCCCCATGGACCTGAGCATGGTGGGCCAGTAGACCGCGTGGGGTTTGAGAATGTCCTTGCCCACGAGGTGCTGGGCACTTGCCCAGAACTCGGAGAAGTGCCCGTGGTTCGGGTATCCGATGCCGGTGAGATAATTGATGAGGGCATCGAACCACACGTAACACACATAGTTTCTGTCAAAGGGGAGCTCTATGCCCCAGGAGAGCCGCGACTTGGGCCGCGAGATGCAGAGGTCGTCCAGCGGCTCCCTGAGCATCCCCAGGACCTCGTTCTTGTACCGTTCCGGCCGGATGAAATCAGGATGGTTCTTGATGTGGTCGATGAGCCAGCCCCGGTACTTCTCCATCCGGAAAAAGTAGTTCTGCTCCTGGCGATAGACGAGCTCCTTGTCATGAATGGGGCATTTGCCGCCTGCCATCTCGGTCTCCGTGAAGAACCGTTCGCAACCGACACAGTAGTGCCCGCCGTACTCGCCGAAATAGATGTCGCCCTTGTCATGGACGTTCTGCAGGATAGCCTGGACGGTCTTGGTGTGATCCGGCTCTGTGGTGCGGATGAACCGATCGTTGTTCACGGCGAGCTCGGGCCAGAGGTTTCTGAACCGGGCGCTGTTCTCGTCGGCGAGCTCTCTGGGCGTGGTGCCCAGGTTTCTGGCGGTCTCCGCAATCTTGTCCCCGTGCTCGTCAGTGCCCGTAAGGAAAAACACGGATTCTCCGAGCAGTTTGTGGTACCGGGCCAGAACATCCGCGATCACGGTGGTGTACACATGCCCCAGGTGAGGTTTCGCATTCACGTAATAAATGGGGGTGGTGATGTAGAAATACCCTTTCATTCGGGCTTGCTCCTTCTCTTTCTGAAATTCCTGCTCCTGGATGATCTTCTCCTCTTGCCCCGGGGTTTGCTCTGATCGGAGGCTCCTTCTGCGGAGTGCCCCTCGCGCGGCTGCTCCTTGACCCTGGCGTTCTCGGCCGCTTTCTGCTCGGAGAGCCTTGTATATTCTTCTTCAGTCAGTATATCAGAAACCATGCTCTTGATAAACCGGCGATCAGTGAGCTTTGCCACAAAGGTCTGGTTGATGATGTTGATGCTGACCACCACGGCCTCCCCTTGTTCGAGAAAGACCTTTTTCCCCGGTTTGGGAAGGTTGTCGATGAGGTTTGCATACGACTCCTTCTCGTAGGCGAGACAGCACTTGAGCTTGCCGCACAGACCGGAGATCTTGGAGGGATTGAGCGTCATGTTCTGGTTCTTTGCCATCTTGACCGATATCCGCTGGAAACTGGTGAGGTATACCGAGCAGCAGACCTCCCTCCCGCAACTCCCGATTCCCCCCAGCATGGCAGACTCCTGACGGCTCCCGATCTGACGCAGCTCGATCCTGGTCCGGTACTTCTCCACCAAGTCCTTGAGCAGCTCGCGGAAATCCACCCGCCCTTCTGCCACGAAGTAGAAGGTGGTCTTGCTCCCGTCGAACATCTGCTCCACCCGGGTGAGCTTCATGGGCAGGTCGCGGGCCGTGATCCGCTCGTGACAGAACTGGAAGCACTCCTGCTCCCTTTCGCGGATGACCGCGAGCTTGTCCTGGTCCTCCGGCGTGGCCTTCCTGAGCACGGGCTTGATCTCGTCGAGCCCGGCGGCTTCATCGTGTGACGGCGACCCGATCACCTTGGCTACCGAGAGCCCGGCCTCGGTATTCACCAGCACGAGATCGCCGCAATGAAGATCCATACCCTTCGCATCGAAGATATACGACAGGGGAAGCGCGGGGAATCTCACGCAGACCAGGGTCTTGGGTTCTTTATTATTATCCGTACCTTGCGTGCTTTGTGCATCCTGTATATCATTCGCGTTTTCCATCGGTACCATGTTAGCAATCTTACACAATAATTATCAAGAACATCTTTTCCCTCCATTGATTATTCTCCCGGTTTGTGGAATAAAAAGGCAATTACCTGGCATACCGTCAACAGGAGGCGACATGACTCTGTGGGAATTTTTCGTCAAGGGCGGTCCTCTGATGTGGCCGCTCCTTGCGTGCTCGATCGCCGCACTGGCCATTATCATCGAGAGGTCGTTCGCGCTCCGTCAGAGCAAGATCATCCCGAAATCGCTCATGGAAGAGGTGGAGCGCCTGACCCGGATGGGCAGGCTCCATGATGTCGAAAAGCTCCTCAGGCGCAGTTCCTCGCCCATCTGCCCGGTCATCATGGTCGCCATCCAGAACGCGGGCATGCGCAGGGAGATCATCAAAGACTATATGGAGGAGGCAGGGGCCAAGGAGGCGTACGCCATCGACCGGTACATCGATGTCCTGGGCATCATCGCCACGATTTCGCCCTTGCTGGGCCTTCTGGGAACCGTCTCGGGCATGATCACCTCGTTCCATGCCGTGGGAGGAGAGAATCAGGGGAGCCAGATGCTGGCATCCGGGATATCCGAGGCCCTCATCACCACGGCGACAGGCCTGTCCATCGGCATACCGGTCTACATCTGCTACCGGTTCTTTATCGCCAGGAGCGACTATCTCCTTCTGGAGATGGAAAAGACCGCCTCCCGGGTCCTGGAATATCTCAAGGGCGAAAATCATGAAGTTCAGGCGCAAAAGGGATAAGAACATCTCGGCGATCGATATCACGCCCCTGGTGGATGTGGTGTTCCTGCTGCTGATCTTCTTCATGCTCTCACTAGGGTCTCCGCTGAAGCTCAACCAGGTGAGCGTCCCCGAATCGAAGAGCGGGGATTCCATGACCCAAGAGGCGATCACGGTCGCCCTTTCCGACAGAGGCCTTTTCATCGACGGCACTCTGTCCGGGGAGGAAATGCTCGATCTTCTTCCCACAGATACGGATATCATCATTCTTGCGGACAGAAGCATCCCTTATTTTCGGGTGATGGCCGTGCTCGACGCACTGCGTTCGTCGGGACACGAGCGGATTTGCCTGGCAACCAGACCGCTGAAGAACTGACCGTGTCCGGGTGAAGCGCTCGCCGCCCGATGGAACAGGTGCGGCGTCCCCTTGTGATACTGAGGGCGGCTCCCAAGGACTGCAGCGAATAAGCGTGTGCCGGGGCACCCGGCTTCGGCCGGCCGATCGGCAGCTCAAGCAGACTGTAATGATTTGACTAATAATTGTTTCACTACTATAATACACCTCTATGAAACGGATTCTTCTGGTGGAAGACGATCGAAACATTCAAAGGCTTCTCAAGGAAGAACTGAATGATGAAGGCTATTCACTGATTGTGGTTTCCAATGGAAAGGAAGCCTTGTCCTATTTGGAGGAGAAGAATGGGAAAAAGCCCGACCTTATCATACTCGACTTGAGGATGCCGAAGATGAACGGCTTTGATACTATGGGGCATATCATCAAATCGCGCCAGAATACACCGGTGATTATCCACACCGCCTATTCCAGCTATCGCAACGATGTGATGGTGATGGCGGCGGACGCCTATGTGGAGAAATCTCATGACCTGACCAGACTCAAATGTGTGATCAGGGACCTTCTGGATAAATCATGCGCAGACCAAGAAAAGTAGAGGTAATCATTCTTGCCGGAGGGAAGGGGGAGCGCCTCTACCCTCTGACCAAGGACCGGGCGAAGCCTGCAGTGCCCTTCGGGGGCATGTACCGCATCATCGACTTTTCCCTGTCGAACTGCGTGAACTCTGGCTACAGGCAGATCTACGTGTTGTCACAGTACAAGTCCCACTCGCTGAACCGCCACATTCAGCGGGGGTGGCTGCCGTTCTTTTCCTACCCCATGGGTGAGTTCGTATACAACATCCCGGCCCAGCAGCGCATTGGGAGCAGCTGGTACGAGGGGACCGCGGACGCGGTCTTCCAGAACATCTACACCCTCCAGCAGGATCGGCCGAAGTACACGCTCATCCTCTCGGGCGATCACATCTACCAGATGAACTACCGGGACATGCTCAAGCATCATATGGAAAACGAGGCCGACATCACCATCGGGGTGGTGCCCATGCCCGTGGAGACCGCCTCCGAGTTCGGGATCGTGGTTGCGGATCAGCACATGCAGGTGTCGGGCTTTCAGGAAAAGCCCCGGTCGAATCCCCGCACCATGCCCGACGATCCCACCCGAATCCTCGTTTCCATGGGCATCTATGTGTTCAACACCGATGTCCTCATCAAGCAGCTCATCGAAGATGCCAGGCGCAAGGACAGCTCACATGATTTCGGAAAGGACATCATCCCCAAGATGGTCCAGAACGGAGACAAGGTCATCGCCTATCCGTTCACCGGGGTGATGGGCAACTCGTACTGGCGGGACATCGGTACCTTGGACGCCTACTACGAGGCCCACATGGACCTTGTATCCGTGTCTCCCCAGTTCAATCTCTACGATCCCCGATGGCCGATCCACACCGTGTACAGCCCGTTTCCCCCGGCAAAGATGGTCTTCTCGGGCGGGGAGGACGGCAAGCGTATCGGGACTGTTCTGGACTCGGTCGTCTGTAACGGCGCCATCATCTCCGGAGGGAAGGTCTGCCGCTCCATCATCTCTCCCAACGTCCGGGTCAACAGCTATGCCACGGTAGAGGACAGCATCCTCATGGAGGGCGTCGTTGTCGGGAGAAACTGCCGTATCAGAAACACCATCATCGACAAGTACGTGCACATTCCTCCCGGCACGGTGATCGGCCACAACCTCGAAGAAGACCGCAAGCGCTTCGACGTTTCGCCGGGCGGGACCGTCGTTATTGCAAAATTCACTGCTTTCGAATAGCCTCGTTGCATGAGACGCATTGCGCTGGTGAGCCTCGGCTGTCCGAAAAATCTCGTGGACTCGGAGTATATCTGTCAGCGCATACTTGCGGCCGGGTATTCTCTTGAATCCGATCCCGGCAAGGCCGATACCATCGTGGTGAACACCTGTGCATTCCTCACCGAATCGGTGGAAGAGTCCATCCAGACCCTGCTCGGCTATCTTGAGGAGAGAAAGGAGGTTGTCTGCACGGGATGCCTGGTGAGCCGCTACGGAAAAGAGCTGCTTGAAGAGCTGCCCGAGGTCAGGCTCTTTGCCGGCCCGGGCACCTACGACCGGCTCGTTCGTGCGCTTGAGTCGGATGCACACTATCTGGCGCCGGAGTTTGCCGGAGTGGTGAGGCGGTCGTACGCAACAACGGGTCCAAGCGCCTATGTCAAGGTGAGCGAGGGCTGCTCGAACAAGTGCAGCTACTGCCTGATCCCTTCCTTGCGGGGGGAGCTGGTCAGCAAGCCTCCCCGGGATATCGTCGATGAGTGCAGGGACTTGGCCGCCTCAGGCGTGAAGGAGATCATCCTCGTAGCACAGGATCTGGGCGGCTACGGACGCGATCACGAGGGCTACCCGCCTCTCTGCTCTCTCCTGAAGGACATATCGCGCATCGAGGATATCCAGTGGATCAGGTTCATGTACATGCATCCCGCGTCCCTGGACGAGCCGCTCGTAGCGGCCATGCGGAACAACCCCAAGGTGGTGCCCTACCTCGACCTGCCCATCCAGCATGTCTCGGAGACGGTCCTGAAGGCCATGGGCCGCAAAGGAGGGGCTGATGCGGTCCGCAAGGCCCTTGGTCTGCTGAACGATATCTACCCGGACATCTGGATCAGGTCGACCGTCATGGTGGGGCATCCCGGTGAAGACGAGCAGGCCTTCGGCGAGCTTGAAGAGTTTATCCTCAAGGGACACATCGATCACCTGGGGGTATTCGCCTACTCCGCGGAAGAGGGTACCAGGAGCGCATCGCTCGGCAAAGAGGTCCCGCAGGAGGTGAAAAACGCCCGCAGGGCCAGGATCATGGCGATCCAGCAGGACGTTTCCCGCAGAAGACTGGCCTCCCTGGTTGGGGAGAAGATCCCGGTGCTGGTGGAAGGCTACCACCCGGAGACAGACTTCCTGCTGGCCGGCAGGGCGTCATTCCAGGCGCCTGAGGTGGACGGCATGGTGATCATCACGGAAGGAACACCTGGTTTCGGGACCTTTTCCGAGATTGTGATAACCGATACTATGGAGTACGATCTTGTCGGGAGAATCGCATGAATACACAGCAGATCATTGAACTTGGCAGGGAGGCTCTCCGGACCGAGATTCTGGGGCTTCAAGGGATCGTGGAGCAGCTCGGCGAACCGTTCGCCGAGGCGGTGCGGATCGTGGCGGACCTCAAGGGCAAGGCGATTCTGACCGGCGTCGGCAAGTCCGGGATCATCGCCCGGAAGATTGCATCCACCATGGTGAGCATCGGTACACCTGCGGTATTCATGCATCCGGTGGATGGGCTCCACGGCGATCTGGGCACGATCATGCCCCAGGATGCAGCGGTTGTGCTCTCCAACAGCGGGAAGACGAGCGAGATCCTGAACCTCCTCCCTGCGCTGAAGAGCCTCGGCATTCCCGTTATCGCGATCACCGGCAATATAGGCTCTCCTCTGGCCCTGCAGGCCGATGTGACGCTTTCGTGCACAGTGGACCGCGAGGCGTGCAATCTGGGCCTTGCGCCCACTTCCTCCACTACAGCCCAGCTCGCGCTCGGCGATGCCCTGGCTGTGGTGCTCTCACATCTCAAGGGATTCAACCGGGACGCCTTCAGGATGATCCATCCGGCGGGCGAGCTCGGCAAACAGCTCATGTACCGGATATCCCAGATCATGATCACCGGAGACAAGATTCCAATCGTGCCTCCGCAAACACCGCTGCACGAAGCCATCGTCGAGATGACAGAAAAGGCCCTGGGTTTTACCCTCGTAGGAGCCCTGGACCGTATCGAGGGAATCATCACCGACGGTGATCTCCGCCGCGCGATCCTGAAGTCCGGTGGCGGCCTGAAGGACCTCACGGCACGGGAGGTCATGAGTCCCAGGCCCAAGAGCATCGCAGGCGACAAGCTGGCCCTTGATGCCCTTGACATGATGGAAAGAAACCAGATCACCTCGCTCGTGGTGTCGGGCGACGACAGGGAGCTTCTGGGCGTTGTGCATCTCCACGACCTCCTGGGGAGAGGGGAGCTCGGCCTGCGCGGCATCTGAACGGTTCAAATCCCGCGTATTCCGCGCAATCGCCTCGCTTGAGGTGCGCCAGCCTTCAGGCCAAGGCACAAGCAAGACAGGGGCAGAGTTGAGACCTGACCCTATGACGGTGATGACCCCACGACTGCCCTCAATCGTGTGTTGCCTTTACAGTATCTGCCCTCTATAGATAGAGCTCAAGAGGCGCGTCTGTCGCGCCATAAAACGACGGAGGCCTTTTGACAATGGTGGATGGACACCGGCTTGTGGTGATCGAGTCAGCGCGGCTTGGCTCCCTCCTGTCCATACCCATAGGAAGCGGACCGGAAAGAACCCTCCGGCCGGTCATCTGCTTCCTCCACGGTTATGACGAGGCAGCACCCTTAGAGATCCACCGGGCATTGCGCAGGCACGGGCCGCTCAGAAAGAGCAGCTCGCCCATGGCCCGTGAGCATTTTATCATCATCGCTCCCCAGCTCCCCCCTCCGGGCGGTGATGTGTGGTTCGGGTATGCCGACCCCGTCAGGCAGATCGTTCAGGGCATCCAGGCAGGCTATGGTGGTGATCCCGATCGAACCTATCTGACCGGGTTCAGCTTCGGGGGCAATGGGGTCTTCGATCTCGCAGATCTCGTTCCCGGCCTCTGGACGGCCCTGTGGCCGGTCGATCCCACCAGGGTGCCGCAAAAGGATCCGGGGCTTCCCGTATGGCTTTCCTTCGGCGAGATTTCCCGCTGGCACCGGGCATCGTTCATCAGAGCCCTGAATCTCAAGGACGCGGGTGAGGGGAATACCGGGGACCGGGTGTACCTCGATCAGGAGAAGGACCACGTGGGCTCTGCGACATCCGCCTATGCGGACGACCGGATCTATTCCTGGCTCCTCACGCAGAGCCGTTCGAGACCGCGGTAAGGTTTGTGACTTCCCGGCGGCGGTGCCCCATGAGCCGCTTAAGGGGCAGGAGAACCAGACAAAGATGGCCAGAGAACATTCACCGTGGAGGCCTCATCCCTGGCACGGGCTCTCGCAGGGTCCTGACCCGCCGAGGGTGGTCACGGTTTTCGTGGAGATTACACCCTTTGATCACGTCAAGTGCGAGATCGACAAACGTTCCGGGTTCCTGCGCATCGACCGGCCGCAATACTCCTCGTCCCTGCCTCCTTCCGTGTACGGATTCATCCCCCGTACCTTTACCGGCTGTCAGCCGGTCTGTTTGGTTCCCTTTTCGGAGGCACGAACATCTTCATAAAAAAGAAGCGGTTACGCTTGATTGATCCGTTCTTTGGGCTACCCCATATTTTTATCCATCATGTTGATTCTTATCCTCTTTTTTATTATAAAGGAGACCAAGAAACAGCGGTGAAAAATACGTCTCTGGAGGTAAGGGGTGCCCGTAGACATCGATCCTGCACAGGTGCCGGTGCTGGTCGTGTACAACATGGATCCCGCCTGGGATATGCAGGACAGGCAAGAGGTGGCGTCGGTTTCCGACCGCCTCGGCCGGGCGATCGCGGAAGTCGGATATCCCACGTCTCTCATTCCTGTTGAAAGCGAATGCATTGCAGAACACTTGGACCCCTACAGCCCTCTGGAACACATTGTCCTCAACTGGTGCGAGGGGGTCCCGGGCGTGCCTCACAGCGAATGGATGGCGGCCGATGTCATGGATCGGCAGGGTTTCGTGTTCACCGGGGCGAGTGCATCCACGCTCCGTCTGTCACAGAACAAGTATTTCGTGAAGAGAATACTCGATCTCTCCGGCATCCCCACACCTGAGTGGCGCCTCTACACCCGGCCCGATTCCGACGGATGGAATCGTT
>JALNWY010000046.1 GCA_023230665.1 Deltaproteobacteria bacterium | reverse complement strand
ATGAGGGGGTTGGGGTGACAGATTGGCAGCAGGGGCGCTTTTGCCCGGGCAGGCATGTGCCAAAATGGCAAAATCTCCCGGCGCATACCGGCAAAACCGGGACATTCTGGCAGCGAAACCTGCGGCAAGGAAGACACGTGGCCGAAAAGGATATGATACCCTGGATACGCTTATGGCTAATGTGAACCCGTCCCGGAATTGATTTGGACGCCCATGTCCTCGTAGGCGGAGAGTCTCGACTGGAAGCTGCTGATAAGCATGCCGTTGTCGTCAACATAGTCGTAGATCAGGGCCTCGTTCTTGCCTTCGGCCACCCGGAGCACGCGGCCGATATACTGTTTCACCCTGCCGGTGAACCGGATGGGGGTGGCGAGGAAGATGGAGCTCAGGATCTTGAGGTCGAAGCCCTCGCCGATGAGCTGGGAGGTGGCGACCAGAACGTGAGTGCGGGAGCGGTTCAGCCGTTCCACGAGCTCGCTCCGCCTGGCCGTGGGAACCGAGCCGGTAAGGAGCGATGCCTCGACGCCCGCAGACGTGATCATCCGGTGGAGCTCCTCGCAGTGGGAGACCCGGTCCGAGATAACGAGCGCAATGCCGCTTTGCCTGGAGCGGACATGATCGGCCACATCGCGGGCAATGACGGCGTTGCGATCGCGGTCCGCGATCAGGGTGGAGATCATTGACTGGTATTCGTCCGCGTCGAAATAATACGCGCGCCGGGTCTTGCGTACCTTCAGGGTGGCCCGCATGATCCTGTTGATTTCCTGGAGCTCGCGGGGAAGGATTGTGTGGAGGCGGTCTCCCAGATAGAAATAGATGAGCCGGGTGAGCTTGTCGCGGCGGTACGGGGTTGCGGAGAGGCCGAGCATGAACGCGGTGTCGAGCCCGCCCACCACCTCGGTAAAGGTCCGGGCAGGCGTGTGATGACACTCGTCCACGACCACGTGGCCGATCGTGGGCTTCACCTCGTCCATGACGCGGAAAAGCGAGTTGATGATGGCGATGGTGAGCCTTCTGCCGATGTCCTTCCTGCCGTCGCCGATCAGGCCTATCTGGTCCTCGCCCAGGTCCAGGAACTCGGTCGCCCGCCTGAGCCACTGGTACATGAGCTCTTTTGTGTGCACGACCACCAGGGCCGGCTGCTCTCTGCGGGCAATGATATTGAGCGCGATCACGGTCTTGCCCGCGCCTGGCGGGGCCTCGAGCACCCCGAACCTGCGGGCAATGAGGTCCCTGACCGCTGCAAGCTGATAGGGATGGAGGCGCGCCCGGAAACCGAAATCCACTGGATCGAGCGTGCGCGTCCGGTCCACGACCAGGTATGGGCGCCTGCCGAGCCTGCCGAGGAGATGGTTGATATAACCCCGGGGGAGCAGGAGCACACCGTTGTGCCGCTGATAGTAGGCGAGCATCTCGGGCTGGAAGTTTCTCCTCCTGCTCCTGCTGTATTTCTCCACCTGCTCCCATCTGGGGTTGGGCAGGGTGAGGTCTGCCTCGATACGCTTGATCAGCTCCGGCGGGAGGTCTGCTTCGAGGATGCGTACCGCGTTGTCCACATGGATGGTGATCTCCACGGCCTCCTCTTCAGCTCCATCCGGATGGGCAGACTTGGGCGGGCATGGTCATGAGATCGTGTTTTTCAGGTCATCCGCGAGGCGCTCGATCTCCCGGGCGTCCAGCTCGATCGTCACCGTGCCGCCGCCCGGGTGGGCAAAGGTCAGGTCCGCGCCCGCGCCTTTCTTCTTGAGCAGCCACTTTTCCCCTCCGGACATCCGCTCCTGGGGAGAGATCCAGTCGTCAGGCTGGAACTCAGCGATCTGGATGAGCACGCCGAACGCGTCTTTCGGGTGGATGAACAGCTCTTTCCACACCGGCCCGTAGTCATTGAAGCCGAAATAGGGGATCCCGCTTTCTTCGAGGATCTGGCGGGCCCGATAGATATCAGGCGTCTGCAGATTGATGTGGTGGACACCACCCTGCCGGTCCTTGAGAAAACCGTCCAGAAAGCTTCCCTTTCCGGTGGGGGAGAGGAGCTCGAACCTGCTCAGATCGCCCAATGAGAAGATCTGCCACAGGTACTTCATGGAGCCGTCTTCGGCATAGGCCCCCGGGACCGCGCCCAGAAGCCTGGTGAAAAAGGCCAATGCCTTATCGTAGTCCTGCACTGCAAGTGAGACATGGTCGATTCGCAAAATCATGGGAAACGCTCCTGATGATTATGATGCTTCTTCGTACAGGAAAGACGGGCGGCCCGTCAAATGGTTTATGGGTTCGTCCCTGAAGGCGCCTGCCGCTGACCGGGGCCATTGCAGGGCTCCCGCAGACAGGGCCGGCCGATCCCCCCTGCCGCGGCCTTCTCCGGTGCCCGTTGATCCGTTTTGCATGGGGTGCGCCCGTGCCGTGAGGGGGCAGGCCGTGGCTCAGACTGCGGCAGGGGGGGTCTTTTCCCCAGCTCGCACACCAAGCCTCTGATATTCCTGTCTTTGTGAGTGAAATCTACTGCCACGCCATCCGGGGAGGCTCTCACCACCCGGCCCCTGGCCATGAAGAATTTCCCGGGAGTTTTCCCTGAGAGGTTTGCGCTGATATACCTGCCTTTGGCATAGGGCTTCCGGGTGATGAGGAACATGCCGCTCTCGCTGATATTGGTGACATAGCCCGGCATGGAGGTGTCGTCGCCCTGGGCCTTGTACACGATCTCGAGCAGTATCGGGTTGCGCCTGGCCCTTCGCTTGTCAGTGAGGAGGCCGTGCGTTTCCACTGACCGGAGCTCATCGGATATGGCCTGCGCAATGGGTGTGTAGGTAATGCCGAGCTCCCGGGCAGCCTTGCCGCCGTCTGCCGAGATGCCTTCACGCAGTGTGGCGAGATAATCCGGAGACAGGCCCCGGAAAGGGGGTTTCCCAAGGATACCGGCCATGGCGGCAAAGGCCGTGCCCACGATCCTGACAGCGGATCCGGACATGGCGCCTCGTGAAAGCTTGGCGCCGGAAGACGCTTCGAGCATTGTTGCAAGACGACGGATCGAGATGCACTCGCCCGCGATGAAATACCGCTGTCCGGCCGGGAAGGGCCTGCTCAGGATCTGACCCACCGCATCGACCACATCACGGACATGCACAAAGGTATGGACAGAATTGAGTAACGCCCGGTGCACCCTGACGGCATCGAGCAGTCTTTCAACAAACGAGGTCCCGCCTCCGGATGACCTGGCGCCAAGGACTATGGCAGGGCAGCACACCACGAGGGGAAGCCCTTTTCTGATATGAAGTCCCCAGGCGATTCGTTCGGCCTCGTACTTGGTCCTGGCATATTCGCTGAACCGGACAGGGCCCACCATGCTCTGTTCATCGAACGGCCTTCGGGCGGGCCTGCCGTAGATATGCAGGGTGCTCATGTGGACCACGCGGGATATGTTCGACTCCAGGGCGCATTCCATTACATTGCGCGTGCCTTCGGTATTGACCCGGCTGTAAATCTCCCTGTCGTGCTCCCAGAAGGAGGTTGCTGCAGCCAGATGGACCAGGGCCTCGCATCCCGACATGCCGGTCAGGAGGGACCTGCGGTCCTGCACATCGCCCAGGACAGGCTCGACCCCGATGTTTTCGAGCTCGAGAATGTTGCTCGACCTTCTCGCGAGACAAACCAGATCATGGCCGCGAGAGGCGAGATCCCCAGCCAGATGAGTCCCGATAAAACCCGTGGCACCGGTGAGAAAGATCTTCATGCCACCCCCTTTTCATGATCGCACAATGAAAAAGCAGGTCATTCCTTTTGCACATCCGCCGAAGACTGAGGGAAGACTGCTTGAAGATGAGCAAAAAGTGTCAATAATTGCAAAACATATTACGCCGGAACCAATCGAATATCAAGGCCCGAATGTCTGAAACATACTGTGCGGCATCGATGCGCGGCGAGCATGGCCCGCATATGCTGTACGGTCGCGAGGTGCCCGCTCGTTGGTACCCGCTCGACGAGCGGGTGGAGCGGGTGGGGAAAAGGCAGCTTTTCCAAGGGTTGGTGCGGAGCCTGTCCGCCCGGGCGTTCACACCTCGATCACCATGCCGTCGTGCGCACACTCGAATTCCAGAAAGCCGCATTTCTCGATCATGGTGTCTCCCAGGTGGGTCAGCACGATACGCCGACAGTCCAACTCGTGGCGATGATCAAGCAATGTGAGATAGTTGAGATGATTGCCTGTCATGTGCCGGTATTCATAGGTTTCGCAGATAAAAAGATCTGCGTCCCGGGAAACCTCGGGGACCATGTCGCTCCATTCGGTATCGCCTGAATAGGCGATCACGGTATCCCTGCAGTCGATTCTCAGTGAGAGGGGATGGGCCTTGGGGGAGTGGGCAGCGGGATAGGCCGCGACCCGGACATCGCCGATCTGCCGGGGTTCTCCAACCGAGAGGACCAAAAAATCAGGCCAGAAGCCCGACCGGATGTCTTCGGAGCCGGGGAAGAGGAGCTTCAGGAGTCCTTCCACGCGAGGCTCCAGATCCTCGGGCCCTGCAATGATCAGTGCCCTATCCCTGGCGCCGGCGACCTGGATTTCCTTGATGAGAAAGGGCAGGCCGCAGAAATGGTCTCCGTGAAGGTGCGATATGAGGATCGTGTCGACAGCCGAGGAATCGATCCCCTGGCGCTTCATGCCGCTTAGAGCGGTCGCCCCGCAGTCGATGAGCAGCCCCGACTCCTCGGTCTGCACCATGACACAGCTCTGGAGCCTTCCGCCGCTGCCAAAGGCATCGCCCGAACCAAAAAAACAGACCTTCAAAGGGCCCATGACGACAATCTCCTGCTTCTCTCCGGGAAACACTGTGCGGGGAGCCCGGAGCCTTCATCAGCACGTTTTTTGGAATGGTTATTTGAATCGGTAGGCAGCAGGTTCCCTTTTGGTCATCCTGGCTATGAAACGATAACCTATGGCGATAAAAAACACGGCACCCGTAGCAGCCAGTGCAATGGTCATGACGCCTTTCTCCTTTCTGCGGCAGCCTCATGCAGGAATCCCCTGAAGCCCAGTATGATCCCGATCACAAGGCCCAGCAGGGTGAAGTTCGGCGCCATGCCCGTTATCCTGTCAAGATAGAGCCCTCCGTAGAGGCCCAGGAAGGTCATGATCACCAGCACGAAGCCATAAGCGCCGACCCTCGTGAACTGCCCGAACAGGATGCGTGAAAGTTTTTGTTCCTTCATATGGTCATGTCCGCTAAAAGAGATAGGCTATGACCTGACGGGCCGGGCCCGTATTGATGCCGATCAGCATCACGATGAGCACGAACATCGCCGTAGCCTCTACCGGAGTCAGGCCCAAAACCCGATACATGAACCTGATGCCGATCCCTGTCAGAAACAGGCAGCCGATTACTATCCAGATGGCAAGCATGATTTTTCTCCTTTGTTAAAAATATGTTCCGCTGAAGCAAAAAGCAAGAGCCATGCCATTATAAAAAAGCCGATAACATACTGATAATACATATTAAAAAATATTAACATTCCAGTGCCCTGTGACATTCTGACAAAAGCAGGCCGGGCTTTGGCAAGGGGAAGTGCCAAATTGACAAAAATACGCACTCCGGAAACCATGACTTGACAATCTGTCAATCCCTGCTCGCGAGACAATGCCAGCGGCAACTTTATTTAGGTGCGCATCTGAAGCGAAGATACCACTGGAAAAGATCTTACCAGGTGGTTTCGTAGGTGAGGTTCACATACGATTCCACGGTGATCCGCCCCGGAAGGATCGGGGTGACAGCCTCACCTTCGGCCAAGGCCAGCTCGATACCCCCGGGCTGCATCATATTCGGAACGAACTGGATATAGGTGATGCCCTTGAGGCTTAAGCCCGCTGCCTTTGCCAGGACCTTTGCGTTCTCGACCGCATTTTCAAGCGCCATGGCGGCAGCCTGCCTTTGCAGTATGTCGCTGTCGCTGCGGGAGAAGGAAAGGTATCCGATCCGGGTCGTGCCGGCAGCGACAGCCGCATCGATGAGTTCACCGATCCTCTCGATCCGGCCGGTCTTGACTACGATTGAGTTGCTGACCCGATAGGCCTTGGGCGTCAACCCTGAGATCGACGCGTCTGGTTTCTTATCCCTCTCGTAGATTGGCTGGATATGAAAGCCCGACGTGGACAGGTTGATGTCCTTTTCCGCTTTCTGATTCAGTGCCCGGATGACCCTGTCCGCACGCTGCGCGTTTTTCTCAACGGCAGAGGCGGCCTTTGCATCTGTCGTCTCGACCGTAAAGGTGATGATCGCCTGGTTCGGAGCAACGCTCATTACGGCCTGGCCGGTGACGTCCATGGACATCCCGGGCTGCCGGTCCTGTGCGCCGGCAGGCAGTGTCAGCAGGGCGAACAGGGCTGTGAGTACGCCGATGGTACGGTAGTCTCTTTTCATAGCTCCCTCCTTGAAAACATGATGGGACACGTTTGGTGCTGTTTCCACCATGGGGCCGCACTTCAAAAAATCATTTTTTTAGAATGGACCGATACTACCACACATCAGGGCGCAAAAGATGATGAAAAATTCCCTGGGTATTCACAAGCAGGGTTTTTTTCGGTATAATCAGTATGCAAATGATAAAAGCACCTCTGGTTCTCATTGCTGCAGCCAAGGTTTTCTGGATAAGCCTTTGTGCTGTGTTTATCAGCCTGGTGCTCTTTGTGCCCGTGACGCTTGCCGCGGTCGCGAGTTCGACCGGGAATCTGGCCTTTACGCTCTCAAAGCAGTGGGCACGCTTCATGCTGTACGCGACCGGCGTAAAGGTGGTGATCAGAAACCGTGAAAAGATCCGTCCAGGCACCTCATATATCATCATCTCGAACCACCAGTCAGAATATGATATTCTCGCCCTGGTCACCAGCCTGGGGATCCAGTATCGGTGGATCATCAAAAAAGAGCTGCGCAGGGTCCCCTTGTTCGGATATGCGCTCTATGTTTCGCGCAACATCTTTATCGACCGGTCTGATCCGGGCAAGGCTATCGAGAGCATCAACTCAGGCATGGACCGTCTTCCGCCTGGTGCCGGCATACTGTTTTTCGCCGAGGGTTCCCGGTCGCCGGACGGGACCATCCGGGAGTTCAAGAAAGGCGGGTTTGTCACGGCCCTTCAAAAGGGCTTTCCCATCCTGCCCGTGACCGTCAACGGGTCACGGAAGGTGCTGCCCAAGAAGAGCCTGGTCTTCAGACCGGGCGCCATCGAGGTCGTGGTCGGAGATCCGGTCGAGACATCCGGACTCACCCGGGAAGATCTCCCGGCACTCATGAAACGGGTGAGGGAGATTATCGTGGGCAATCACCGGCCCGACTGGCCTCCAATGATGGACTCCGGGGCGCACTGAAAGAATGGCAAGAGAGGGTTCCCCTCATCCCACGGTTATGGTGTTTTCACCATAATGTGGTTTTCCCTCCTGTGGCGCTTTGGAAATAAATACCGCAATGGCTGTAATAAATAATAACCAAACTAATAATATCAATACGATATAAAATATTAATCGCCACTGCTTCCCATGGCATGAATTTCGCTTTGCCTGTTGTGAAAAACAGCTTGAACTGGAGGGTATATATGGGAGTGTTCGATTACAGCAGAGAGGCGCTCGATAATCTGAAAATCGATGACCCGGGCATTCTTGACAGGCTCGTGGATTTCGAGCATGCACGCGCGGTCCACCTGAAAAAGGATCGGTCTAAGAGAGACAAGCGCATCTCGCTCAAGGAGGCGGTGGCGGAGTTCGTACAGGACGGCGACGTGGTTCTGGATACCGGGTTCGGTTATGTAAGAACCTGCATTCAGAGCCATTTCGAGATCATGCGGCAGGGAAAGAAAGATCTCCAGATGATCGGGGCCCCCAATACCAACCAGAGCTACATGATCGTGACCGGATCGGTGCGCTATTCCCACAATTCCTACACCGGGGCCGAGATGCGGGGCACGGACCGCAACTATACCCGTCAGCTCAAGACGGGCAAGGTCAGGATCCTCTCCGAGTGGAGCCACGGCGGGATCGCCCAGGGTCTCAAAGCCGCACAGCTCGGCTCTCCGGGGGTGTTGAGCAAGCAGATGCTCGGCTCGGATATCGTCAAGTACAATCCCTATCTCAAGGTGATCCATAACCCGCTCAAAAAGGAGCCTGATCCGTCCCTGTTCATCCCGGCCCTGTACCCTGACGTCACCTTCATCCATGTACAGGCCGCTGACAAATTCGGAAACGCCTATATCTACGGCCCCACCGTGAACGATCTCGCCGGAGCGGCCGCATCCAGAAAGGTGATCATTACTGCGGAAGAAATCGTCCCGGAAATGGACATCCGTCTGAACAAGAAGGGATCGATCATCCCGTTCTTCTATGCGGATGCAGTGGTCGAGCTCCCCTATGGGGCCCTGCCCGGGAGCATGCCGGGATACTATTACTGGCCCCGCCAGTGGTGGGAGAAGCTCATGCGGTTCTCGGCCATCAACGAGGAAAATATCGGGACATTCCTCGACGAGTGGATCTTTGGCACAAAAAACCAGATCGAATTCCTTGAGAAGCTGGGCGGGGCAAAATGGATGATCGAGGCCAGGAGGCAGACCAAGGCCGCCGAAGGCGACAACGAAGACATCGACTTCTCATATCAGGAATACACCGTGAACAACGATCCTGGAATATTCTACTGATGCCCGGTGAAATACAGAAGGAGGGACGAAACATGAAAAACCATGCCCCGGCAAATCCGCTGGAGATTCTGGCATACATCATTTCCGCACAGATCAAGGACAACACCATTGTGTACGTGGGCACGGGCCTGCCCATGGTGGCGGGGATCCTCGCCCGCAAGACCCATGCACCCAACATCACCATGGTGTATGAGTCAGGAGGCCAGGACCCCATCCAGGGAGGCATGCCCTGGTCGGTGGGAGGACCCTTCACCTGGCGTAAGTCGCCTGTGGTCATGGAGATGGCCTATTCATTCGGCCAGTGCTACAACGGCTATGTGGATATCGCCTTTCTGGGATTCGCCCAGGTGGACATGTACGGCAATGTCAACACCCACATGATCGGCAACGACTTCCACCAGCCCAAGGCACGGCTCACCGGTTCGGGCGGGAACAACGACCTCACCTCCCTGTCCCAGAACATGGTGCTGGTGGGATTGCAGACGCCCGAGAAGTTCCCGGAAAAGGTGGACTTTATCACCTCGGTGGGTCACTTAAGGGGCGGAAACACCCGGAAAGAGGCCGGCCTTCCCGGCAATGGGCCCATTGCAGTCATATCCCAGTGCGGGGTGTTCGACTTCGAGCCAAAGACCAAGAGGATGCGGGTCAAGACGCTGCACCCGGGGATGACCCTTGACATCGCCCAGATGTGCACGGGCTTCGAGCTCCTGAAACCTCAAGGGGAGATTCCGCTCACTCCCATGCCTTCTTCCGATATTATCGAGATCCTCCGGACCGAGGTGGACCCCGGAGGGGTCTTCACCTCGCTGCCGCAGGCATAAATCCTCCCGCATGAGGGCGCCCCGGCGGCAGAGGGCACCCTCGCACATTCTCTTCAAAGGAGATTCGGCGAGTCCTGTATGGAGGGTGGCAAAAGGAGCCTGTGAAGGCGAAGACCGCGACCGTGGAGACGCTCGGGTCCACTCACACCTCCACGCCAAAGACCGTACGCAGGGTAAACCCCACCAGGAAGCTGATGAACGCAATTCCCAGGGAAAGCCCTGCCATCTCGAAAAACCGGTTCTTGAACGACACGTCCTTGACCACGGAGAGGTAATAGGTGAAAAAGGCGATGATCAGCACTGCCAGCGTAAGGGTGGCGCCCAGGCTGACATAATAGTTCGGCAGGATGAGATAGGGCGAGATCAGGACCAGCACGGTAGTGATGTAGGCAATACCGGTATAGACCGAGGCCCGGACGGGGTTTTTGAGGGTCTCCTCGGCCTTGGTCGAGAGATACTCGGACGCGGCCATGGACATGGCTGCGGCAATGCCGGTGATAGAGCCTGTCAGGGCGATGAGGTGCGCGTCCTGCAGGGCAAAGGTGAGGCCGGCCAGGACGCCGGTGAGCTCCACGAGGGCGTCGTTGAGCCCCAGCACCATGGAACCCGTATACCGGACACTTTCTTCTTCCAGCAACCGGATCAGCGCATCCTCGTGGTCGGTCTCGTCCTTGAAGATGGCGCCTGCCTCGGGCACCCGGGTCCCTATGCGGCAGTATTCAGACTGTGCATTGTTCTCGCCCTGTTCCATGAGCTTGATGGCAAAGGTGAAGCCCAGGACACGGCTGATGAGATAGTAGAACCACAGCTTCAGCAGGTCGGGCCTCACCTCGCGGCCGGTGTAGGACCGCCAGACCTCGTAGTGGCGCATCTCGTCGCCGGCGATCCTTTCAATGGTCTCCCGGTTTTTGCCCGGCTTCATGGAGGAGGCGATCTTTTGATAGATATGATGTTCGGTTATCTCGTTACGCTGATATTCGAGGAGCTTGCCGATCATTGCACCGTTCATGCTCACGATCTTTCCTTCCTTTGCTCTCGGGGATGCCCGCCCGATAAGCGGCCCGCCCGGTCCGGCTCGAACAGGTCCCTGAGCAGCACTCTTTTCATGGGCCCCCCGGACATCTCCCTCTGCAGCCCGGCCAGGCGCGCCTCAAAGGGGCCGATGCTCCAGCATGCGTCTGAAGGGAGCTCCACGATGGGGGGACCGGGATCGTTGAGTGGGCAGATATCGCGCATTTCGACGGGTGAGGGACGCCGGTCTTCATCAATCCATCTCAAAGGAAGCCCCTGGGTGCGGCAGACATAGGGACGAAACCCATAGATCCGGCAGGACCCCTCTGAATCGAGAAAGGCGCAAGCCCCGGGCGGATGAGCCGGGTGCGTGCGGAAGAGGCGCGAACAGTTTTTCAGGATGTACCGCGCTTCCACCTCAAAGACCGTGATGCCGTCGATGCAGCAATCGGCGCATCCTTTCCGGCATCTGAGCCTGTCCCCATGAAAACTATGGAGCAATCCCGCGATGCGGTCAACATCCCGATACAGGGCCTGAAGTGATGTTTCCACACTGCCCGGCATGCTGGGGCCGCAATTCATGGTCTTGTCCCGAACAAGGCCCGGCGAGGGAGCGCGTCTGTGCGCAACGAGATTCGAATGTGCTTAAAAAAACGTGTCTCTCCCATGAGTTTCCTTATGGTTTATATATACGTGTACGGCTCAAAGGTCAAAAGCACGAAAAAAAGAAAGCCGCATCTCTATTAAGAGCCCTTGAGGGGAAAATGGCCCTGTTCATGTTCTGAATTTGAGAAAATCATAATAGCATCGATACTAACTTGTATCCATGGATCCTTTGGTGCAGATCCAAGGATCCAGTCGTTTCCACAGGAGGAACTATGAAAGCGAAACAGATGCTCCGCCTTGTCCTGCCGGCCGCGATATGTATGCTGATACTCCCCGGGCTCGTTCAGGCCGACATCTACCTGAAATACAAGCAGAGGACCGATGCCTTCGAAATCATGGGGCAGAAGCAGCCTGCCAGGGAAACCGTGCGCGAGACCTGGATAGCCAGAGACATGATCCGGACCGACGAAGGGCCTCAGACCATGATCATGCGGATCGACAAGAAACAGATCTATCTCATGGACAATCAGGCAAAGACCTATTCCGAATTCCCCATGGATATGCAGGAGATGGCCCGGCAGGCAATCGAGGAGGATCAGGAGATGAGCTCCCAGGAGAAGGAGGAGGCAAAGGACTTTGTCGAAGGCATGATGGAGGGCATGTCCGAGTTCAGCGTCACGGTGGAGGATACCGGCCAGACAAAGAAAATAGGCCCCTGGAACTGCAGAAAGTATGTCCAGACCACCAACACGGCCATGGGTCCTTCCGAGACAGAGCTGTGGGCCACAAAGGATATCGATCTGGATTACGATCTCCTTCACCGTATGGCGGCCGCCAGCATGATGATGATGCCTGGCATGCAGGAGTCCATGGATGATTTCGTCAAGGAGATGAAGAAGATCGACGGTGTCACGGTGTATTCGGTCTCCACATCCGCCATGATGGATACAGAAATCAGGACCACGCAGGACCTGCTCGACTATTCGGACCAGAAAACCGGCAAAGGATTCTATACCGTGCCGGAGAACTACATGAAAGAGACCAGGTAGTGCTCGATCTTAAGCGCCCGGGCCGAAAACCGCCCCCCCTTGGGCACATGCCTGCCAGAGGACATTCTCCAGATACATAGGGCCGGGGTTCCGTCTCTTCGGACCGTCTTACCCTCATGTTCTCCAGGCGTGCAGGAGAGGGTCCAGGCGAGACCTGAAGAAAAATCTCCAACCAGCCTTCACATGGGACGTGGCGATCCTGACAGGGTGCGATAGGAAAGGCCATGTGGGGATATAGCCGCAGGTCGTTATTATTTTAATGTATAGCAACTATCAGTATTCTCAGCTGGTAGAAATACAAGGAAGGAGGATACGACAGATGGGTATCTTGTCCTGGATAATCGTAGGAATAATTGCCGGGTGGTTGACCGGACTCATCATGAAGGGCGGCGGCTACGGGATCTTCGGAGACATGATCCTGGGCATTGTCGGCGCACTGGTGGGCGGCTTCCTGGCGGGAGCACTCTTCGGCGTGCAGGCTCCTCTGACGGGTCTCAACATTGGTACGCTGGTTATCGCCATTCTGGGAGCCATACTCGTAGTGGCGATTGCCCGAGCCCTGCCGGGGCGAACACGCGTATAAAGCCGACCCGATATGTTTGAACACACAAGAGGGAGCAGGTCTTTTTTGCATGTGCTCCTTCTTTTTTTTCGCCCGGGCCGGAAGATTCCGGCCCGGCATATCCGGCAGGAGCGCCGGTGGCCGGGGCATATCAGGGATGAGATATGTTTGCCTGCACTTCACCTTTAAGATTCTGTCAACGCCTTCGTGGACCCTGTCTGCTCTGACTTCAGACCGCAAGCTCGACAAGCTCGGGAAAGACCCCGTCGGGCTCTATTCTCAAGAGGCCCACGCTCACAGGGAGGTTGAACCTCCTGGGCCCGGCGCTTCCCGGGTTGAAGTAGAGGGTCCCCTCGCGGTAGACCCGGTTCGGCCGGTGTGAGTGGCCGTATACGACGATATCGACTGTGTCGGCCGGAACGGTGAGGGAGAAGGAGCCCAAGTCGTGGATCATATAGACCCGGTTGTTGCCGATTCCCAGGAGCTCGGATTCCTTCAGCGGAACGGCCCAGTCGCCCTGGTCGACGTTGCCGCGCACCGCAACGACCGGCGCGATCCGCTCCAGCTCTCTCAGAACGGAAAGAGTGCCGATGTCGCCTGCATGGATGATGAGGCCGCACCCAGTGAAGACTTGGTGCACCTCAGCTCTGAGCAGCCCGTGGGTGTCTGATATCACGCCGATAGAATGTATCGCCATCGGGTCTGGTTCCTTTTTTCAGATCCGGCAACAGAGGGCTCGGCCCGCTGCCTGCGATCATGGTGCAAAAGCTATTCTTCACGCGTCTCATGGTCTACGTCCCGGTCGAAGTCAGAGCCCTTCAGTGCCTCAACTATCATATCGTCGGCCTGGTACTCGCGGCGAAAGGTTTCGATGATCAGGTCGATGGGCGCCTCCGCAAACTCGCCCCGATAGCACAGGTAATCCATGTGCCTGTTTCCGTCGAGATCAAAGGAATGATAGATCGAGTCGTTCACACCGTCGAACTCAAGCGCCCTCAGATGGAACTTCTTGCATAGCTCGATATTGAAGGCAGGCGTGGCCTTGAGCCATTTTCCGTCCAGGAAGATAGACGTATACCCGTGCCAGTAGAAGACATCGGTTTTCATCTGCTCGCGCATGCGGGCGGTTGACAGATGGTTGCGCACATCCGCGTAGCCCAGGCGTGCCGGTATACCGTGATACCGGCAGCAGGCGGCCAGCAGGATCGCCTTTGCCACGCACCAGCCGCGCCCTATCTTCAGGGTGGTGCTGGCCCTTAGGCCTTCAACCGAAAGATCGAGCAGGTACGGGTCATACCGGATGGTGTCCCGGACGGCGAGATAGAGGTTCACCGCCTGTTCGCGCGGTTCACGGAAACCGGCTGCATGCGTCCGGGCAAAGCCCGCCACCAGTGGGTGGTCATAATCGATCGTGGGAGAGGAAGCCAGATACGGTTGCATTTCGCTCTTCATCTCTCTTAAAATAACTCCTTTCTTTATCAAGGTGATTCATACTACAGGCAAACAGCGGCTCACTCAACAACCGATTGCCTTGGCTCACCATATTCCCTTCCCCGCAGGGAATGCCCGGATCGCCCGGATTTCCGGCAGATGCTTCAAAAGACAACCCGGGAAGGGCGCACAGCATTGTCCAATCCGTCTCACGGGTTCGGGCCGTCGACCTTTCTGAACACCGTACCGTTGAAAGTGGCCACGAGCTCGCTCTGCCTGTACACGTCCATCCGGTAGAGGCCGATGCGCCGGGTGGAATGCACCAGCCTGGCCTCTGCCCTTATGACGTCCCCCACCCGGGCCGTCTTCAGGAATGAGCCGCTGACATCCAGAGCATAGGAGGGATAGTGGTCCCGGTTGGACGCGGCTCCAAAAGCCACATCGGCCAGGCTGAAGATCAGACCACCGTGGACCATGCCGAGAAAATTGCACAAGTCCCCTCCTATGGTCACCGAACACGAAGCAAAGCCTTCTTCCACCCTTTCCACGCGGATCCCCAGAAACCTGGCAAAGGGATCAGAGACTGCTTTTGAGGCAACAGCATCCATTTCTCACTCCTCTCATTCCATCTCCATGCCGGCACGGGCACAAGGCCGCGGCCCATGCGCACGCGGCTCATTGCCTGCAACGCGGCCATCGACTTGCCGCACACCTGGGCTCCGGATCAGAGGCTCACCCGTCCTTCACTGTTCCATATTGGGCTATCTGTTCCAAGAATGCAACCGGCTCGATGTCCCCAAGAAATCACCGCTGCCTTGTGTTCCTCATCCCCGGGGTTCCCAAGATGGTATTCCTCAAGGGGAGAGGATATGCTTAAAAAAATCACTGGGGGGCATCCCCATCTTCGGCCTCGGCCGCCTCGGGCCGGTTGCGGATGACATTCTCGGGGATGCCGGAAACGGCGGGTCTGTGTGCGCCTTCCTTGCATATGGCGGTGCAGGGAGTATATTGGGAGGAAGAGAATGACCTTTCAAGGAGGGTGTATGATCTTTTTTCATGATCTTCTCGCAGGGGGTGATCTTTGTGCTTCGGCCCGGGACCTGGCAGGTGATTTCGTAAGGCGCTTCGCCCTTCCGGGCCTCCACCAGCTCGGGCTCGTGGTCCCTGACGTGGAGGAGGCGGCCCGGGACCTCGAAGCAAAAGGGATCGGGCCTTTCTTCATAGCCGGCGGAAGCCCGGATTTCTGGCATGAACGGGGAGAGCCCCGGGATTTTACCGGCAGGATGGGGCTGGCCGTCTGCGACGGTCTGGAGATCGAGCTCCTGGAGCCGGGCACCGGATCGGACTTCTACGCACAATCAGTGGATGAGGCGGGCAGGCCGGTCGTGCAGCACCTGGGGTTCCTGGTGAGCGATGTGGATATCTGGGCCACGGTTCTCGTGCAGGCAGGCTACCCGGTGTGGGTGAAGGGAAGACTGAGCGCATGGCCCACGAGCACCCGGTTTGCCTATATGGACACGGCCCGGGACGCGGGGCTGGTGATCGAATTCATCTCCTGGCGCCTGCTGGGCCTGCCATTCAGGCCGGTTCCCGGTTTGTACCATGCCTTGGGGCGCATCCAGAAGCTCACGGGAAAGAGGACCGTCTATCTTTAGTCAGGATCGGGGTCATATCATCCATGGTTGATAGGCTGCGTATGGGAGGCAGGGCTCCGGCGGCAGTGGTGCCACTGGAGCAGTTGTTCCAGGGCCAGGAACACGAAGAAGCCGATTGCGAGCCAGAGAAAGACCTGTCAAGTATTATCCGCATGCTTGATGGATGCGGGGATCATAAGGAAGAAAGTGCTTCGGATAAGCGACCCGGAGGCAAAGGCCACGAGCATGGGAAGGATACGGAAAAGGGTTGCCTCCCTAAGAACGAGTGTGACGCTCCCCACCAGGGCAATGACGCTCATGAGGGCTCCGAATACCAGGATTGCCGGGGGCGCGGACATGTCCGGTCCTTTCTCGTTCCTGTGCTCGCCGCTCGACGCGGGCGGCTAAGAGTAAGAATATTCATCAAAGGGCAGGGTATCGAGAACCGCCCTATTGAAAAATCTCCTGCTTCAGCACCTCATCCGACCAGATCCGGTCCGTATCTTCGTAGAGTTCCTTCATGTTCTGTTCGATCATGAGCCGGTGACTTTCGAAATCGTGGCCCTCAAGATCGGGGGGGACATAGAAGGCGGGGCCGAATCTGATGACCACGCGGGAAAAGGGCTTGGGCACCATGAAGCGGTCCCAGCTGCGGAAGATCCATGGATTCTCCGAAGATGTTATGGTTGGGACGATGGCCTTGCCGGACACCTGCGCGATCTTGAGCAGCCCCGGTTTGACGACCCCGAAGGGGCCCTTGGGGCCGTCCACGATATGGCCGATCTTGTACCCTCTCAGGGAGAGATCCTTGATCCGCTTCAATCCCTGGCTCCCTCCCCGGGAGGAGGAGCCGCGTACCGGGCGCCAGCCCAGGATGTCGACGATATGCGAGACAAACTCGCCGTCTCGGCTCTGGCTGATGAGAATGGCAATGGGCTTGCGCCGGGAAAAGAAGGTTATCCCGGGAAAGAACCGCTGGTGCCACGAGGCATAGATGATGCTCCCGTCTTTGCTCAGCACAGAGCTTTCGTTCTCTGCGCCGATGATCCTGAGCCGGTAGGTCGATGACAGGGCCTTTACCACGAACAGCCCCGCATAAGGGAAGACATACCGGGAGAGCATGATGCGCATCTTTTTTTTCATACTATAAGGAAACGGGTCCACATTCCTTCCCTGGCATGCCACGTACCGTGCTCCGGTGGAGCCCATGCCCCTCAAGTGTGGCCCGAGCCTTATTTCTATACCGGAATTTCGTTGCATGCAAGAGCTTCTTTGATGCGCTATGACCGGATAAGAAGGGTGGCCAGCCTCTGTCTCAGGATCTTGGATACCCGCTCGGAGATATCGAGATACAGAGAGTACCACCGCATGCGTCGGGTCGTGGATGTAATGGTGAAGAACGGTTGCTGTCTGGCGCCGAAGCCGCGGAAAAATCGCTCGATGGGTTCCAGCATGGATCCCTCGAAGTCGAACCTCCTGGTCACTGTGGAGGAAAACCGGATCGCCTCCCACATAAGAAGGCTGCTGCTCCCGCTGTTGCGGAGATCAGGATCTGCGCCTCCCATGAGATAGAATGCGGAATCGCTGTCCCAGATCAGATAGAGTGCTGCATGGATCCTGCCTTTTGTGTCCTCGGCAAAGAAAATTTTGCGCTGGTTTCTCTGCCCGAGCACCGCATCGATCCTGAGAACCAGCTCGCGGGTATAAGGAAGGGGCATTCTCTGTCTGGCAAAGGTTTTTCTGTTGAGTGCGAGGAAGGAATCAATCCCCAGATCGTCGCGCACCTCCACCTGCCTTCCGGCCTTGCGGATCTCCCTGCGGATGTTTCCCTGCAACTCGGACCAGAGCCTTTCCTCGCCATGAATATCATCGAGTACATAGGAGTACCGGGTGGTCTGCGAGAACCCTTTCCAGTAAAAGGGAAGCCAGTTGGTTATGGAATAGTGAAAGTTCTGGGCAAAGAAATCAAACCGCGGCAGCTGCCCGATGAGGCCGAACATGATATCTTTCTGTCTGGCAAGCTCGCTGGCGTACTTTCCAGTTGCAGGAGAGATCCAGGGCCCGAGAAATTTCGTGAGCTTTGGCATAATCAGCCGGGTGAGCCCGAGCTCTTTGTGTATGACATACGGAAGGCGTGCTACGATGTGCCCGCCGCTGGAAACCACTGCAGCACCCCACTGTCCCGGAGATACGGCTTCGAGCCAGTAAGGCTGCTGAAAAATGGAATTGGCCTGGGATATCTCTTCTGCTGTATTTCCATACTCTCCAGATAATGTTCTGCTCTCCATAGTATTTTTCATATGGTTCACCAGCTTTATCTCAATACGTGGGGAATAACCAATCCCGGATCAAGAGGGGGCCATGGACGGTTTTCTCTGGTTTCTTGAGAATAAATCCTCTGGTTATTAGCATAACTTCCATACCATCACCTGCATAAGGGCCGCGGCTTTAAGGGTGCGGTTTGCCCCTTGCGGCAGAAGGCAGGCGCGCATATACTGCAGAAAAACCAGATTTCTTGTATTATGGGGGACAAATGGGGCTGTTCGGGTTCGATATCACTTTTTTGTTGATATCAGCTTTTGTTTCTCTCGTGGCGACCATCGGCATCGTGTTCATGGTGGACTGCGTGCAGCCCGGGCTCATGAGTTCCAGGGCGGGTACCAGCGTGTTTGTCTACATCGGCGTCTTCAGCGCGAACCTCATCATCGAGGCCTTCCGCAGGCGTCTGGAGAGAAACCGCACGAGGCGCTAACGCTTGAGAATAAATCAGGCCGGAAAGAATCTGGAAGGTGCGGGGGAAAATACGTTTCAGTAGGAGATGGAGCGGATGAGATCGAGCTTTTTTTCCAGGTAGAGCCTGAGCGGATCTTCGCTTCCGAACCAGAAATGGTCGGCTCCTCCGATGACCCTGATGCGCTCCTTGTCCAGGATGCGATCCAGCTCGGAGCGGTCGCAGAACTGGTCGCGGGAGCCCACTGCAGCCCAGATGTTAAGGCTCTTCAGGGAGGGGAAGGAGAACATGGAGGTGGGGGGGGATATGAAAATGCAGGGCACATCCACCTCCTGCAGGAAATTTGCCGCCACCCACGAGCCGAACGAGTAGCCTACGATGATGACCGGATAGTCCATGTAGTTCACCACAGTCGCCAGATCGCCCACCTCTCCGACGCCGTTGTCAAAGGCGCCACCGCTCCTGCCGACGCCGCGGAAATTGAAGCGCAGGGCGGAGTAGCCGCGCCCGAGCACCGTATTCCAGGCGGCCATGACCACGTTGTTGTCCATGCTGCCGCCCATCAGGGAGTGCGGATGGGTGATGACGGCGCACATGCCCGCTGCGGGCACCTCTTTATAGACCGCCTCCAGCTTGGGATTTTCTCCAATGAACAGGTTCGGCATGAAACTGTATATATCCTCATACGCATCTGAAATCAATGGAGGAGCGAGAAGGGGCCGTGTGTGGAGGCAGGTATTACAGAGGCGAGGAGGCTACCTGGCCTTGGGAAGCAGGATAATCCCGTCTGCCGCGGTGAGGATGGTGACATGAGGCTTGAGGTTCATGGCCCTGAGCAGAGGCAGGTTCACGCCCTCGAATTTCGTAGGGGTGATGTCCATGGCCACCGCCTGGTCCGAATCGGCGCTGTCCGGCCAGGGCACCACCGAGAAGGTATCGTAGGTGCTCAGGTGGTCGGCCAGGGTAGGGGCATGGGAAAATGCCCATTCGAGGCCTTTCAGCACGTGGCGGGCTCCCACGAACACGATGGCCTTTTCGTTTGGGTGCTGCTCCCTGTAGGTGATCACCTT
>JALNWY010000045.1 GCA_023230665.1 Deltaproteobacteria bacterium | reverse complement strand
GAAATATTCGAGCAGCTCGGTCTCCCTTATGTCGGCGCCGTTGCCGAAGCTCACCACCTTGGAAAAACCGACACCCATCCACTTGCCGATATGGGCGAAGTCGATGGACATGCCGCCACTCTGTGATACAAAGCCCACGGGCCCGCTCTTCCGGGAGAGGTCCGGGCCGGGCAGCAGGGTGAGACCGCTTTGGGGACAGTAGACACCGAAGCAGTTGGGTCCGATCACCCTGAGGCCACGGGATGCGATGCCCTTGACCTCCTGTTCGAGGCGGACGCCCTCTTGTGTACCCAGCTCAGAGAAACCGGACGAGAGGATCTCGGCCCCGGCCACGCCCATGAGCCTGCATTCTTCGAGGGCCTTGGGTACATGCTCGGCAGGAACCGCGATAATGGCGAAATCGACCGGCTCGGGTATTTCCTTGAGGCCGGTATAGATTTTTATCCCGTTGTACTCACCGCCCTTGGGATTCACGGCATAGAGCCTTCCCTCGAATCCGATTGCCTTGAGCGCGCTCAGTATTCCGGTGCCGAAGGCGCTCCCGCGGACCGAAACTCCGATGACGGCCACGCTTTTGGGGTAGAAAATGCGGTCAAAGGCATCTCCGGCAGGTTCAGTGATAACGGATCTCATGCAACTCTCCTCGGAGAAAAAATAAGGGCCATCTCAAGTACTTCCCTATTGATTCCATGTTTCCGCACATCCGTCAATTCTTTTCCAGGCATCGGCATCCCTCTTCCCCTGTCAAACATTCCGTTCCATGGCCCGGGGCCGGCGGGGTTGTTTACACCCGGTCGTTTTCTCCGTATAATGAGGAATAAAAGGGGAAAACCGCCATGCCCAAGGAGAACACCCATCTCTGGTTCGCCCAGGAGACGCTGCACCACATCCCGGATCGGCAGCTGCTCCGGGACATATCCGGGCATCTAGGCTGCTACTACCTGGGGTCGTTTATCCCGGATACATTCTTCTATGCCTCAGGCCAGACCCTCTCCGATATCTCGGAGATCCTTCACGGCAAGGACGGCGCGCTTACCAACGAGGCCGTTCTCAGCGTGCTCGAGAATGCATGCGGCATGCGCGATATCGCCTTTGTCCTTGGCTATGTCTCCCACTGCGCGCTGGACATCGCGTTTCACCCGGTAGTCAACGCGCTTGCCGGTGACTACTACGACAAAGACCCGGTGCAGAGAAGCCGCTCGGCATACCTGCACCGCCGTATCGAGACCTGTCTCGACAAGCGCATCAACAACCGTCTGCGCATCTACCGCCTCACCAGCCCGGGCCTCGTCCGGGGGTTGGCATACGAAGACTTTATCATCCGCAGGTTTTCCGCATCCGGACGAGCACTTGAGAGAACGCTCTTTAAGCAGCTTTTCATCAACCGGCTCTTCGAGAGCCGGGCCGTGTATACCATGTTGAGGCTGTCCTATGGGCTGGGTATTCTGCGCCACCAGGAGGTGCTCTCCCTGTTCTACGCGGATGTCGGCGACTCTGCCTGCTGCCTCCAGGACCCGATCACCTACTATGACAGCAACGCCCGCAGCGAGAAGCAGGTGTCCCTGGATGCCCTCTTCACCCGGGCCCGGGATACGGCGCTCGCCATGATGCTTGCAGCGTACGGCTATGCCCGGGGATCGGTGTCCAGAGAACAGCTTCTGAATGCGATACCGGGCGCGAGCCTGAGCACCGGGGAGATCCCTTCCCGCCCGGCCCGGGTCTGAGAGGCGCTGTCGCCTGACCCTCAAGCACTCTGCATGACGGGCCTTCTTTCCGGCGCGAGACAGATCCCTTGATAAGGGACATCATCTCAAGCCCCTGTATAGGCGGTACAGATGGGCAGCCCTGCCCTGGAGCGCAAGAGGTGTCAGGGGCATAGAAAGGTCGATGTGCCACGGCCCCTGCCAGAAGAAAACGTAAAAGAAGAGCAAAGGATTTGCTATTCTCCTCCTGAATGGTAAGGTAAGACACTTTTTCTTAAAATGGAATCATGATGAAAGGAGCGCTCTGTCATGAGCTTGAGAATAGCACTCGTTGAATCAGGGACACGGGCAACGCATATCTTCAGCAGAACATACCTCCCGAGGGTGGGAATACCCACCATGGGGGCCGTGCTCAAGCAAAGGGGATATGACTGCGATATCTTCTTCGAGGCCCTCTCGCCAGTCCTCGCCGAGGATCTCCGGGCCTATGACGTGGTGGGAATCGGGTCCCTGACCAGCACCATCGAATCGGCATACCGCCTTGCCGACTCGCTCAAGACGGACCGTACCACGGTCGTGATGGGCGGGCCCCATGTCACCTTCATGCCCCGGGAAGCGCTCGATCACTGCGACTATGTCGTGCTGGGCGAAGGAGAGGATGCCATTGCCTCGCTGATCGACTCGATCGAGCAAGGCAAGGATCCTCAAACCGTGGGAGGCCTGGCCTTTCTCCGCGCCGATGGGACACTGAGCATCACGGAGAGTAGCGGGCACGTCGATTTCGCCGGTCTTCCCTCCCCGGACTTTTCCCTGTGCCCCCAGATGACCAGCGCAAAAATTCCACCCATCATCACGACCTCGCGCGGTTGTCCCCACAAGTGCACCTTCTGCTCGGTGACAGCGGTCTTCGGGAGAAAATACCGGTTCAAGAGCAACGAGCAGGTCATCAGCGAACTCAAGCCCCTGCTCCATCGCAGCGTGTGCTTCGGCGACGACAACTTCTGCGCCGACCCCAGGCGGGCCAAGTCTCTGCTCAGGGAAATGATCGACCGGGATGCGGTGCCGCTCAGATGGTCGGGAGAGATGGCCATCATGGCCGCCCTCGATGACGAACTTCTCGATCTCATGCGCAACACGCGCTGCAGGACGGTGTACGTGGGGATCGAGTCCATAGACACCGCGGCACTGAAACGGATGGGCAAGTCGCACCAGGCGCATGTGATTCCCCGGTGCATCGAAAATCTCCATCGCCACGGCATCGGCATCCACGGAATGTTCGTGATCAGCCCCGACGATCCGCTCGATTTGGTGGGAAAAATCGTCGACTATTCGACACAGGCCGACATCGACACCATACAAATCTGTTCGCTCACCCCCTTCCCGGGCACACAGGGTCACAAGGAGTACCGGGACCGGATTCTCCACCAGAGCTGGCGCTACTATGATGGTATGCATGTGGTGGTCAGACCTGCGAGATGCTCTGCCTGCGAGATGCAAGAGGAAATTGTCAACCAGATGAAGAGGTTTTACAGCATCAAGAACGTGCTCGACGCATATCGACCCGGGCGTGCCTGGAGAATCGGATATCGTCTGGGAGGCTACCTGCTTATCCGCAGATGGGCCCGGGAAAATGCCGGATATATAGACCGGCTCAGAACCGGATATTATCACCAGGGCATGAAGGGGACTTCACTCTTCCCGAAGGGCGCTGCTGCACCGACCATACCCTGAAAGGCATCTCTTTTAAGAAGAGGCGGGCCGGCCACCCCCCCCCATGATCCCGCATCTTTCATACCTTCAAGAGGTACCAGGGCCGGGGATCAGATGGCCATACGATCACCCGATCTCACCCACGGCCCTGCTGACATCCACGGTCGAGTTGAACTCCCGGTCCGGGAGATTGTTGATGAGATCGATTACATCCCGGGGGGCCTGATTCTCGCGCGCCTTCCTGATGAGTTCCTCTTTTCGCGAGGGATAATTCACCCCTTGGAGATAATGTTGCAGTTCCACTGCGCTTACCGCCATTATCCACTCCTTCTTCGGCGCTGTATTTGCCTGAAGAACAGGGACTGTCATACGCCTGTTTCTCAGACCTTCGGATGATTACCTCAAGCCGCTGACCGCCTTGCTCACATCCACCGGCGAACTGAAATCCTGATCCGGGAAATCCCTCAGCAGTTTCATGACATCGTCGGACGCACCATTATCACGGGCCTTCTTGATCAGATCGTCCTTTCTTGCCGGATAATCAATTCCGTGCAGAAACTGCTGCACCTCCGCGGCGCTCACATCGCTGTATCTCGCCATGCCTGTCCCTCCTTTTCCCGCTCTATGCCGGGATGCTTCCCGGAACAGCGCTCTTCTCAGGAGAATGCAAGAACAGGAAACCATCTGTGTTCAGATGATTTCCTGTCTTATTTCCAATCAATGAAATAATTTGTGGAATTACGACATCTTCCCGATGGCCTTGTTGACGTCCACCGGGGAGTTGAAATCCTGATCCGGTAATTTGCTGAGCATGTCGATCACATCGCCGGGGGCATTGTTGCTCTGAGCCTTCTTGACCAGATCATTCCTCCGTGCCGGATAGTCCATACCGTGAAGAAACTGCTGAATTTCTCCTGTACTTACCATTTTTCACCTCCAGTTTGGTTTTCAAAAACCACCTCTGCTCATCATCCGAGAACTTCCAACTCCACATCGAGTTATCAGCTTTGTGCTTTTCCCAACCTGGCCCTGTCTACTGCTTCACACCTGCGGTCCGCATGACCTCCTCTGGCGACGAATATTCCTGGTCCGGCAAACCCTTGAGCAGATCCATGACGCCATCGGGCGCATGATTGTCTCGGGCAAGATTCACAATCCGCATCTTGGTCGCCGGGAAAGTGACATTTTCCAGGTACCACTGTATTTCGGCTGCATTGATTTCCATCCTATTCCCTCTCCTTGCTGTGCCGTCCCCCAAGGTCATCATCCCCGGCGGGTTCAAGCCCTGTCGCCACGAGCACGCCCCTTAAGTCACTCGATCTCGTCGACCGCCTTACTCAGGTCTCCAGACGAGGAGAAATTACGTTCCGGCAGGTTATTGATGATATCGATGATGACATCAGGGGCATGATTGTCTCGGGCTTTCTGTCTGAGATCGTTCTTGCTCGCGGGAAACATGATGCCGCTCAGATACCTTTCCAAGTCGATCAGATGTACTGCCATGTGCCTTACCTCATAGATATTCCTGATGATCTTTTGCAACCAAAGGTGTACTGAATACTTATTATAAGCCTTCACTTACCATTCTCAATGATCGCTTCTCCTGGAGAATTCTCTTATTTTATTCTGCCGGGCAACGCCGGAAACTGGGCGTATTATCTCTGGCATACCTGATATCCCCGCATAAATACACACTCTCTGCCGTGTATGATCCCGTGATTTAAGATCAAGCTTTTCCGCACTTCACCCGGGAGAGGCCCATGCTCTGTTCTGCCGGCGACCTCATTGCAGCCAAAGGAGGCGCTCCTTGACCGGGCACGCATGGGTCCGCCTTATTGAGCTTGGAGAGCACATCCTTATTCTTTCACTATCAAGGAATCGAGTGGATTTTTCATGGGATCGACCCATGGTATGGGTCCCAAGGCATGCCCTGGGCCTAGTCGAAGAGCGGCGGAGAATGCGATCCAACCTTCCGAGTCCTTCCGTAGCGGACCGAGAAGGAGGATTCGGGGAGAACCAATGATGAACCGAGAAAAACAGTTCCACAGGCGGGTGTTCCGCCGTATCCTCCTGAAGGAGGCTGCCGTGTCCGGTCTGCACTGGGTTCTCATCGTCATGCTGGTCGCGGTTGTCGGTTTTGCCCGGTACGAGGCCCCGCACGAGCCAAAGGCCGGGGAGCCGGTTGTCGGCGAGCAGCCTCAGGAAGTAGAGGACGTGTTTGTTCCGGAGCCCGGAGACTTTCTCGTGGAATCTTTTGTAGAAGACCTCGAAGTGCCCTGGGACCTCGATTTCCTGCCCGACGGCAGGGCCCTGGTGACGGAAAGGCCGGGCAGGGTCCGTCTCATCGTGAACGAACGTCTGACAGACGAGCCCTATGCAGTCGTAGATACCGCAGCGATCGGCGAGGGAGGACTGATGGGCCTGGCGGTGCATCCGGATTATCCCGGCAAGCCCTATGTCTACATCATGTATACCTACCGGGTCGGAACGGATCTGTTCAACAAGGTTGTCCGGCTGCGGGACACGGGGAGTGCCGCGAAACAGGACAAAATCATCGTGGAGAGGATCCCCGGGCATCGGGTGCACGATGGAGGCAGGATCGCATTCGGCCCTGACCGCATGCTCTATGTATGCACCGGGGATGTGGGCCAGGCGGGCATTGCACAGGATATCCGCAACCTGGGCGGAAAGATACTCCGCTTCACACCTGAGGGCGCCATTCCTCCGGACAATCCGTTTCGCGATTCCCCGGTGTATTCCTATGGGCACCGGAATCCCCAGGGGCTTGCCTGGCATCCCGATACCGGCGAGCTCTTTTCCTCGGAGCACGGACCCTCGGGCGAGTTCGGCCTCTTCGGGCATGACTCGATCAATGTCATCCGCAGAGGGAGAAACTCCGGCTGGCCCCTGGTCCTTGGGGCCGTAAATATGCATCCCTATGTGGATCCCGTCGTGTTCTGGCCCAAGGCGACACCTCCCGCAGGCATGGCATTTTCCCGCGGGGACCTCTATGTCGCAAGCCTGCGCGGGGAAGCGCTCATCCGCATATCGTTCAGGCACAGAGGCGGCACCTATGAGGCGGGATCGATCCAGAGACTCTTTGCCACCGACTGGTATCGAGGGGAATACGGCAGGCTCCGGCACATAACGGCAGGACCCGACGGCAACCTCTATATGCTGACGAGCAACCGCGACGGCAGGGGTACGCCCAGGAAGGGCGACGATAAGATACTGCGCCTGAGATACCGGCGTTAGCACACAGGGAGATCATTCGGCTTCGGCCCTGCACAATCGGCAATCACTCGATGCCTGGTTTTTTTAAGAAATCAGGCGGAACAGAACCGGGCAGCCCGGCAGGCTCGACGGGGATCATAGATTGAAACCCGGCCAGGTGAGACTATACTTAAGACTTAGAACTGGACGAGCCTCTTTCCACCTTCAATGTCCTTAAAGAAGCGGACTAAAAAAGGAGGATTCATTCCTCGGCTGTGATTCCTGTCCGTCACCGGCAGCCGAAGCGTCGAGAGGGGCGCGGCAAACCCGGGTCGCCCTGAGGTGGACCACCCAGATCAGAGCTCTCTCAGCCTGGTAACGAGCCGAGCAAGAGGCTTCACGGTGCGGAATGCCGGCTTTCCTTCCGGAGAACGGCTGACCCTGCTTGAAGGGAAGACCGGAACTGCTGAAGGGAGAATTTCATGAGGATCGACGCACACATGCATATCAACTTCAGAAACATATCGACACAGAACATTATCGATTATCTCAACAAGCACAAATACGACTGTTGCTGGCTGATGACATGGGAGGATGCCTCACCGGAGAAATGGAACATCCAGAACCTCCCTATCGAGAACGTGTACGATGCCTTCCTGCGCCATCCCACCCGGATCATTCCCATGTATGCACCCGATCCCCAGTGCAACGATGCACCGGGAAAGCTCCTGACCTGGTGCAGCAGAGGCGTGCGGGGATGCGCGGAGCTGAAGACCACCGTGAACTGGCGCTCCGACAAACTCAAAAGGCTCCTCAATGCGGTGCTGAAGGTAAAGATGCCGGTCGTGTTCCACATGGAAAACCGGCCTGAGGTGCTGGCGAATCTGAAAACAGACACCCGGCTGGAGGTCGTTCTGCTCAAGATCCTGCAGAGCGGCAGGCTCAAGGGCATACCCAAAAGGATTCTGGAAATGGTGGCCGAGGTATGTGCCCCCCTGGAGAGATGGAAAAAACAGCGGACTCTTTTCCCCGGCTACAAGCTCGACTTTGCATCCCTTCGCGTCGTACTCAAGGAGTACCCCATGATCAGGTTCATCGGTCACGGCCCTCTGTTCTGGCAGCATATCTTCGCTGATGAAGGAAAGAACGCATGCGCCCAGCAGCAGGGTATTGTCCGAAAAGAGGGCCTGACCTGCTCGTTCCTGAGGAATTACCCCAACCTCTATGCCGACATATCCGCTCCGAGCGGCTTCCACGCTCTCAACAGGGACCACGCCTTTTCCCGCAGATTTCTTTCAGAATTCAGCAACAAACTGCTCTTCGGGACAGACAACTATCCCCTGGGCCACGAGGACCTCCTCAACTCGCTCAGGCTGGGGCCCAAGATCATGAAACAGCTCATGGGCGCCAACGCGGAGCAGATTCTGATGGGATGAGGATCATCTCATTGGTTTGAGCTGATCACGAACCCGCTCGTTCCAAGCCCGGTCGCTGAAGAAGTGCCTGCGATTCTGGCCAGATACACCGTTCCCAGCTGCTTGATGTGGCTGTCCACGTTGTCGAAATAATTGGTGTGGATCTGCTCTTCATGGATCACGGTTTCGAAGATCCTGGAGCTGACGCTGTCGCCGTTCTCGTTGCATACCTGGAGAAACCGGTTGTAGGCATCAATGGTGTCATCTTCGAGACGGGCATCGAAACCGAATATCTCCTCGACCTTCTGGCCTTTGCGGATCTTTTCCCGCGCATCGGCCGTGGGCTCGCCCCCCAGCTCCTTGATGCGCTCCGCGAACATCTCGGCGTGGCGCATCTCGTCGATGGAGATCAGCTTGATCTTTGCGGCCAGCTCTCCGTAGTCCATATCATCCAGATTGTAGTGCTGGTTCATGTACTGGTAGATCGCCTGCAGCTCCATGGCCCGGGCCTCGTTGAGCACATCGATGACCTTCTGCCTTCTTTCAACCGCTGTGTTCTTTGCCATGCACCCCTCCTCATTGTCGATCTACCAGTAATGTATGCCCGGCACGCAGAGATTCAAGAGCAGGAAAAAAGTTTTTTTAAAAGGGCAGCTATCCGGTTTGCAGGGGCCGGAGAGCATCCCTGACTTTCCCGGACTGCACCAGGTCCAGAAACTCATCGCCGAGCGTCCTGCAGGCCCGGATGACGTGCTCCCAGTACGCCCTGCGCTCGCGATCATTCCCGCGGAACCGGATGAAATCGTCCCGGTCGGGAATCTTGCCCAGCGGCAGGCCCCTGACGAAATCCGGAGACGGGCTTATGAGCACCACATGGTCCAGGTTGTCTCCCCGGGGCCTTCTCCAGGGCAGCAGCTTGTCGAACCAGCCCGGGACGATGCGGTTGCAGTAGTGCGGGAAGAGCACAAGTCCCTCGCTGCGAAACGGAAGGTCCAGGTGGTAGTCGATGAGCCCCCCATCGCGGTATACCCCGGGGTACGCGCCGTGCGGCGATTTCACGCCTTCCATGACGAGCGGTATGGAGCCCGAGGCCATGAGGGCGCTCTTGAGGTTTGTCTGGCTGAGCGAAACCTCATGGAGCGGGAACCCGTCCTGCCCGAAAAAAACCGGAGGGTGGCGGGGATCCGAGAACAGGGTGCGGGCAAAGAACAGCCCGAGGCATCGTCTGCTGATCGTATTGGCGGCCATGGCCAGGAGCATGGCCGCGCCCAGGCGATATCGTTCTTCTCGGGCAAACGGCCCGCGGCACCGGACGGAAAGGATGTTCAGTCTGAGAAAGGGGTGGGCGAGCACCGCCTGCACGCCGGACTCGGCCAGAAAGGCATCCATGACAGCCCGGGAACCCCGGGTCACCTCCGCGGCATCAGGGGACGCAGAGTAGCGCTGGTCCAGGTAGGCGGACTCGAAAGCCTCGTATGATCCGCTGTCCATGCCCTGCGCGATGGCCGCGAACCTCCAGCTTCCTATTGACGAGCCCACGAGAAAGACCGGGCGGGAAGATCCGGTGAGCCATGAAGAGAACACGGCCCGGTCGAGCCCTCCGAGCACCAGCCACTTGGGTCCGCCCGCAGCCCCGGCCACCACGTCTACAGCCCCGGGATCGAGCCCATTGTCCCGGATGAGCGAGAGCGCCTTTTTCCCTGCGAGAATCGTGAGACTACCGGTCATGGCCTGCCCGTGATGCCGATGAAGCAGAAACGCGCGCCCCGGACGCCGACCCCCGGGCTGCCTGCCTGCACGGACATGTTATTCGAGCTCCGCGCGAAGCTGTTCAAGGGCCTTCCCTGCTTCCGGAGTGATCTTGATAAAGCTCCTGAGCATGTCACACGGGTAGTCCGCGCACTCCGCGCAGTTTGCCAGATCGTTTTCCATACAGCATTTGCGGATTTCACACATTATATCGCAATAGAAAAACAGCCTTCCTCCGGCCCTGCAGCCGTGGCAACAAATGTGTTCGGGTTGAATGTCGGTGTTATAGAGGGCCGACCATTCCTTGGCGACCTGAGCTCTCCGGGCATCGTCATCGGCCTTGGTGGCCATGTATGCCTCGCAGAGAGAACAGTCCAAGCCGCAACACGCTATCATTACTTTTCCTCCCCCTTTCTTTTCTCGTTCGTGATGCAAAAGTGCTCCTGTATGCCCTTTCAAGTCCTTTGATCAACCACCCCTCCTGTCGGATTCCATTGAAGACTCTCTTACCCGGATCAGGGGACAGGAGGCTGCCCTGTGCGTCATAGACGGCCAAGGCGATCCGGTCCCGGCCTGTCCCGGCGATCTTCCGCGCGGTCTGCCCTCATGAGATGCCCGGCCGGCGTGAGGTCGGGAAAAAGACAGGGTTCCAAGATGTAACTGAGGCTCTTAAAACCCGGGGAAAACCACTCGCAGCTGCCTGCGCCCTGCTCGCGGTATATTCCGGCGATGCTGTCGCAGGGAGCTTTTGCCAAAGCAGGGGGCTTGGGCCAGGACTCCGGCCTGGAATAATGATTGCCGGCACACGACAAGAGACCCGCGCCAGCGGAAAGCAGAAACAGACCGCCGCACAGAAACCGCATCAGGAAGATGCCCATACCACCGGTCCCGCGCCCCCCTGTAGGGATAACCCGCATCAGCATGCCTTCGAGCGCTCCTGACATCTCATAAGATCCGCATAATCTACCACATCCGCTCCAGATTATCCATACGTGGCTTTCCGCCCGGATAGAGCAAGAAATATTACGGCAGCCCGGCAGATCCCACAGCTCGTTCGAGGAGAGGGCGATGCGCTGGGCGCCTTGGACTGAGCTCTCGCGCTCCAGCCTGGCAATCACGTAGGCCCGGCCCCCCAGGACACGGCGATAGCCTGCCATTTCGACAGCATCCCTCACATAGAAGACTGCATAAAAAAAGCCCGGATAGGATAGCAGGATAATTCTCCCAGTGAAGGCCAAGAAACCTTCCGCATCGATCCCGCTTCTTTTCTCAGGCCCCGAGGGCCTCCTTGTCCGGTACTCCCTCTTCGGAGCCTCCGGGTACGCGAACCGGGGAGATCATCCGCGAGCGCACCTCTTCCTTGATGCGCTGGATATGCCCGCGGCCGAGCCCCTTGACCTCGCAGCCGAGCTCGAAGAACCGGCGTATCCTGTCGTCATCCAGGATCCCGAAGCAGTCGACGATCGCTGCGGCAGAGCCGATCATCTTTGCCACGGCATCGGGATCCAGGTCCAGATACTCGGCGTGTCTGACGGCCAGCACCACCGCATCCGATCCGCCCAGTACGGCGCGAAGGTCCTTGTTCACCCGCAAGTTCTTCAGTCCCTCCTGGTTTCTGAAGAACCGCGCCCAGCTCGCCCCCACCGAGGGGTAGGTATCCTGGGCCTCAAACTCCCACCAGTGCTCCACATAGGGGTCATGGACCCGCACGTCGCCGCCCATCTCGGCGATCTTCCGGATCATGAGTTCCGAGCCGCTGTAGCGCGTGTCGCCCACGTCCTCCCGGTATGACGCGCCGAGCACCGTGACCACGGAAGCTGCCACGATCTTGCCCATGTTCCTCAAGGCGTCCCGGATGAGGTGCACGGCGTGAAGGGCCCGGGTATCATTGATGTTAATTGCTTCGGGCGTGATGGTGAAGTTGTCGTCCTCGTAGCCCATGAGGTGCCGATAGGCCCACACACCCAGGCCCCCGTCCTTGGGCAGGCAGTAGCCCCCGATGCCGGGCCCGGGAAAGATCATGTTGTTGTGGGTGGGCCTGACCTTGATGGCTTTGATCACCTTGACGAGGTCTACGCCGTTCTTTTCGCAGAAGTTGCTCCACTCGTCCATAAAGGCCAGGATGGTCGCCCGGAAGCTGTTCTCCACGATCTTGGCGGTCTCACTCTCCAGGGGCCTGTCCAGGACCGTGAGCGGAAACTTCTCAACGTTGAGCACGTCGGAGAGAAAGCGCTCCACCCGTTGTCTGCTCTCCTGGTTGATCCCGCTGCACACGCGCCAGAAATCGCGGATGGACTTCACATAGTCCCTGCCCGGCATGACCCGCTCATAGCTGTGGGCCAGCAAAGGCTCGCTCTCAATGCCGCGAGCGGCAAAGGCCTTTTTCATAATGGGATAGGCGATATACTCGGTGGTGCCGGGCGGGACCGTGGTCTCGACCAGCACCAGGCTTTTGGGCTCGATCTTCTCGCCGATGATCTTCATGGACTCCTCCAGGGCTGCGATCTCGGCCTTGCCGCTCATACAGTTGCCCAACTCCTGCTTGAGAAAATCGCATTGCACGTCCACCACGACCACGTCCGCAAGACGCAAGGCATCATAGGTAAACGTGGCCGTGAGGTTCCTGCGCTCGAGCACACAGCGACGGATCAGGATATCCACCTCCGGGTCTTCGGCCTTTACGGGAGAGACACCGCTGTTGAACATGGGGATCTTCCAGAAGCTCCGGGTGCTGGGTCGCTGCATGCCGATGACGAACTTTCCGGCCTGGCCGGTCTTTTTGTCCGTGCTGTCTGCGACCACTGCGGCCATGACAGCGCCCACGAACCCCAGACCCATGACCACCACGATCTCTCTTCCGCGTGCGCGTTGCTCGCTCACTTCCTGCTCAAGCCGCTCGAACTCTTTGAGATAATCGGATTCCGCCGGCAGCGGATATGACTTTCCATCAGGACTGTATGAGAACGCCTGGCTCATGACTCCTCCTCGATCAATGTATTCTTATAAAAAGCCCTTGCCCGAAACCCTGGGATGGCGCGTTGCAGCATAGGCTCCAACATCAATCATGCTGTTATTTTTTATCACTATAATACATAAACTCATACCAGACTCAAGTGCCAAGCTTCAGGTCATATCCCGCATAGGCGCATGCCCCGGGGTGAGGAGATGCATCCTCCCGACACGAGCAACCGTGCCCCCGGGAGGTTCTGCTGAATGCGGATACCCTCCGCGAGACGCACCAGCGTCTCATCGAGAAGCTGGCTGGTCACGGGCAGGCTCTCGTTCGAGACATGCCCGCCTGCAAGAACAACCACCCACTGGACGCCGAGCCGCGGATAGCGGCGATCAGGGCTCGGCGTCCGGCTCATCGGCGGCCTCTTCCACGGTGGGCGCGGGCTGGACTGAAAGCGCTGTTTCATTGGCATGTTCATCATCGAGAATGGTGTCCACCAGTCTGTTTATGCCGAGAATGCCTGCAATGAAGATGGAGCCGACCACGATCTCCACTCCCATCCAGACATAGGGTTCGGGATTCGGGGTCCGGGAGGCGATGGAGGCCACCAGGAAGAACAGGAAGGCAAAGGTGTTGAACACAGGGGGCAGAGCGTCTTTGAACAGCACGATTGCGTACACGAAGACACCGATGAAGAGCAGTCTGTATGCCTCGACGCCGAGGTATGGCGCGAGGACCGGCTCAAAATGCTCCATGAGCACCATGCAGCCGATCCCGGCAAGCCCCCCGATCAGGATGCGGGGCACTGATCCGGGGTCCTCGTGCTCGATGAAAAAGCATATCATGACCATGAATGCCGGCCAGGCGGGAAGCTTGAGCCTTTCCAGAACAACCTCGAAAACAATGATAAAGGCCACCAGAAAAAACCCGAAGAGCACGCTTCTCCCGGTAATGACCCTTTTCATGAACCCCTCCTCGTGTCAGGATCTTTCCTGCCCGCGCAGCTCCGGTTCTCCATGAACGAGATGCCGTAGAACTCCATGAGCCTGTCCGGGCTGTCCCCGGTCCAGGCGGCCGGCCGCGAGTCGCAGAAGCCGGGTGCCTCGTCCCATGTCATTGAAATCTTCCTTCTTTAAGCCATGCCCCGCACCCAACAGCGGTTCTTAAGCATCACGATACCATGTCTTATGCAGGGTCGCTTGCCGCCCGGTGTGCAGGCGGGAAGGAGCCCTTTCTCTTCCATCTATACACGGAGAGCAGATATGCCGCAAGGAGGGTTGCGAGCTGGACAGATCCCCAGACCTGCAGGAACGCGAGACCTGCAGTGAATTCAGCCGGCAGCGGGATATCGATGGGAACGGATACCGCAAGCTCGGGCAGCCGGTTGAGCCTGGGGCCCAGAAGAAAGGTGCCAAAGAGAATGCCGTAGAGGGTGATTCCCCACTTTGCCGTTATCCAGCCATGCTTGAACCAGCCCCAGTGAGTGAGCGCGCCGTACATGATCCCGGTTATGAGTATGCCGTTTGCCGCAGGGATGATGACCCAGTCGTCGATTGCCTTGAGCGCGATCAGGATGCCGTGCAGATCGGCCCGGGATGCTCCGGGGACCACTGCCGCGAAAAAGAACACAAGGATCATTGCCGATGCCAGCCATGCAGACGACAGGATGATATGAACGGTCTTCAGCAGCCGCGTCCAGCCTGGGGCAAGTCGCATGAACACCTCCGGTAATGCGTGATCAGTCCTTTTCTCTTTCGATCGATCCGACCATGGCGCTTATGTGCGCACCTTGCGGGGCACCTCTTTGCCAGAAGGCCTTACAAACGCACTCGATTTCCTGCCTTGCCGGAAATAGTGCGCACCTGCCCAGTCTGCCCCGCCATCTCGACTCGTTCCATTTCTTCCAGCTCATCTGCCCCGGCATCGATATGCGCCAGGGTTCTCCGCCCGTCTGAAAGCCTTCCGATCACAGTACCGAGCAATGGCCTGCCCTCTCTGTCGTGCCGGATCACATAGGCCTCGACCCTCAGGTCGCCCTCGGCCTTTTCCACCGGCTCTGGCAGTGCCTCTGCATCGATCGTGGTCTGGATGGAAGAGTCGTCCCGCTCTTCCCAGGGCCGCTTCGGCGGGTCGCCGCCGTAAATGCCTATGGAGTGTTTGGTGATGTACCAGCCGTTTGCCGTGACCATGGCCTTTTTCGACCGGTCCGCCCTGATCCGCTCGGCCGCGGAGACAATGCCGTGCAACGAGTAGTTGTTTCCCGGCCCGCCGAAAAAGGCCAGCCCGCCGGTGAGGGTGAAATCCCTCGGGTCATGCTCGGCAATGCCGATCTCCTTCATGGCGATCTGCACGGCAGAGGGGAAGCAGCTGTAGAGGTCGAAAAAGTCTATGTCGCTTATATTCAGCCCCGCCTGCGCCAGCGCGAGCCGGGAGGCGTTCCGGATCGCGGGCGAGGAGTCGAGCCGGGGCCGCATGGACACGTGCCAGACATCGGAGAAGTCCGCCCCTCCCAAGGGGTAGACCCATCCTGCCGGGTCGATTCCGAGACTGTGCGCGGTCTCGGCCGTGGTCATGAGCACTGCGGCCGACTGGTCGACGTTGATATTCGCGTTCATGCATTTGGTGTAGGGATAGTTGATATAGCGGTTGTCAGGCGTGGCCTCGATGATCTCCCGGGCACTCAGCTCCCTCCTGATCCAGGCATGGGGATTGACGGCAGCGGCCCGGGAGAAGCGCTCCCAAAGCCTGCCCACGTATTCCCGGTGCCCCTCGACGCTGCGGCCGGACGAGGCCCTGAGCGCGGTCTCAAACAGGGGATACACGACGGCCGGGAAAAAGAGGTCGTAGTCTGCCTCGATCCGGTTCACGCTTTTACGCTCCTGGCCGTCGATATGCTCGGGCGGTTCGCTCTGGGGCCAGTCGAGCACGATCTTTCCCGCCAGGGCTCGTCTGAGGGAATAGATGGCCTCTGCCCCGGCGATGAGCACGGCCCGGACCGTGCCTGCGGCCAATGCCCGGCAGGCCCTGTTCACGAGCATCTGGGGCGTGTTGCCGCCGATGGGGGTGTAGTATTTCCCCCAGGGACGTACCCCGAGCGCCTCGGCGAGCATGCCCGGCGCATCCCGGTAGGGCCACTGGAGCAGGTTCACCACATGGACCTCATCGATAAGACCTCGCAGCCTGACGGAACCGGCATCGCCCAAGGCCGCCCTGCACGTGCGGACCATGAGCCCCATGGGGTCGAGCGGAGGCTCGATGTCCTTGGGCTGGGTATACTGAGCCACGCCGGCAAGGATGGGAGTATAAAGGGCTGTCATTATTCCAGGACTATAGGATTTATCTGAGGCTTTGTCAAACAGGTGTTTGCCATATGAACATATCATCTGTATATGACAACAATCTGCCATGATATATTCATTCATTATATCATATACTTTCATGGTTTCTCGTTGATCGAGAACGTGCGAGTGCCTCTGTGCTTGATAAAGATCGGCCTTCATTTCAGACCTTAAATAGTATATGTAGAGGAATCGTATCCCATCTTGCATGAGAGGAGGGGGTCGGCCTGAGATCATGTTTCTGAGAGATATCATGACCTGCTCGTTTGAGAGGCTGAGATCCAGCGACAACCTGCGGGAGGCGGCACGCCTCTTCCGGGAGACACACCTGGAGGCCCTCCCTGTTGCCGACAACCAGGGCCGGTTCGCGGGAATCATGACCAAGGCCAATCTCTTCGACGCGCTTGTAAAGGGCGTACAACCGGATGTACCCATCCATGGCCTCTTCACCACCGACGTCTTGATGCTCAACGAAAACATGCCCTATGACGAGGTGAAGGAAATCGTGCGCACGAGCAGGGCCGGCAACGCGGTCGTGATCAATGATTGTCAGGAGATAACCGGGGTCCTCACCAAGGCGGGCCTGATCATGTCCATGCTCAAGCAGGAGACAAAGCTCAACAGCGAGCTCAACGCGATCCTCCAGACCATGTACAACGGCCTGCTGGTCCTGGACACGAACAGCACGGTCGTCAAGCTCAACAGGGCCGCGGAGAAGATCCTCTCCACCACCCAGGATCGCGCCGGAGGCATGCGGGCGGACTCACTGCTGCCCGGGATCAAGCTCGACGAGGTACTGATCGGCGGGAGGCCCTCGGTGGGGTATCTCTACACCGGCCAGGATATGAGCCTCCTGTGCAACATTACCCCCATCGCCCGTGAGGGGGCGATCACGGGCGCCATCATCGTGTTTCAGGACGTGACCGACCTGGTGCGCATCATCGCGGAGCTGGAGAGCGTCACCAAACTCTACCGGACCCTGCAGTCGGTGATGGATCTCGCCTATGACGGGATCATCGTGGTGGACGAGCAAGGTCTGATCTCCATGGCCAACCAGGCGGCGGAGCGATTCCTGAGAAGGAACGAGAACCATATCCTGGGCAGGCCCGTGGAGGAGGTTATCGAGAATACCATGATCATGAAGGTCATCAGGACCGGGGTCCCTGAGCTGAACCGGCTGCAGTTCATCTCAGGCACCCCCTACGTGGTGTCCTGCCTGCCCATCATCCGGAAAGGCCAGGTGGTGGGGGCCGTGGGAAAGATCCTGTTTCGGAACCTTGATGAGATCAAGGATCTGGCCCGGAAGCTCGCGCACGTCGACCCAGAGATTGCGGGGTCTGTTCGGCCCGAGCCCAAGGAGACCGAGACCTGGCACGGGTTCCATCAGATCGTGACCGCGGACCCGGCGTTTAGGCAGATCATTGACGAGGCCGAGATTGTGTCCCGGGGCGCCTCGAACATCCTCATCACCGGCGAGAGCGGTACCGGCAAGGAGCTCATCGCCCAGGCCATCCACCACGGTAGCGGCTATCGCACGGGCCCGCTCGTCAAGGTGAACTGCGCCGCCATCCCGGACAGCCTTATGGAGTCGGAGTTTTTCGGCTATGTCCCCGGCGCGTTCACGGGCGCGAGCCGTGCCGGCAAAAAAGGCAAGCTCGTCATGGCGGATGGCGGCACGCTCTTCCTGGACGAAATCGGGGACCTGCCCCTGAGGCTCCAGGGCAAGCTCCTGCGGGTGATCCAGGACAAGTGCTTCGAGCCCATCGGCTCGAACACGCCCCAGAAGGTCGACGCCCGGTTCATTGCGGCCACCAATCAGGACCTTGAGGAGTTGGTGATCCAGGGACGGTTCCGGCCCGACCTCTTCTACCGGCTCAACGTCATCCACCTGCATATCCCTCCGCTCAGGGAACGCCGTCCGGACATCGACCTGCTGGTGCAGTACTTCCTGGACAAGTACAACCGGATCTTTGGGACCAATGTCCGGAACGTGTCGGCAGAGGTGCGGGAGATCTTCTTTGACCACGACTGGCCGGGCAACGTTCGCGAGCTGGAGAACGTGATCGAGCGGGGTATCAACTTTGCCCGTGGCACAGACATCGAGAGGCGCGACCTGCCCCAGTATCTGCGCGAGAAAGCCTGCCACACCCCTGCAAAGGTCGAATCCCCGCCAGGGCCGCACATGCTCAAATCGAGCCGTGAACACCACGAGCGAGAGATTGTGCTCAGTGCCCTGGAGCAGGCCCGGGGGAACAAGACCCAGGCGGCCAGACTCCTCGGCATCAGCCGGTCCTGGCTCTATGAAAAGATGAAGATCATGGGCATCTCGACCGGGAGGCATCCCTTCTAGCCCTTCTTCTCAGTTCGCTATTTAGGCATTCTGTTTTCTTAAGATACGGCTTTTGGTCTCGCCCCAGCAGAGGTTGACAGCCGCTGACTGAATGAAGTATACATTGCCTGGAATCCTTCATATCTGGAGAGCACGGGAATGATAAACAGCCGCTAACAAAACCTGTCCCCAAGCCAGGAACATCCTTTTTTTTGGAAAAGCCCCAAGGCTTTTTCAAAAAAAGAAACCAACCTCGTCTGGCCCGGGGGATCGAGCCCGGCGGCTGTCAAGAATCACTCGAACATTCATCGCACCTGTTCATGTCATGGGCCGCTGCACTCTCATCCCTTTGCCAGGCCGGCCCGGTTCTGTATGAAAGGTGTTTACGAATGACTCATCATAATTTCTTGCGTTTTGACCATGTCGATTTTACGTATGACTCCATGACAGGCACGCTGCTGAGTAGCGTGACCCTTCATTTTTCCCGCGGCTGGACCGGTATTGTCGGTCCCAACGGCGCCGGCAAAACCACCCTTCTCTTCCTTGCGTGCGGAAGGCTCCAGCCCGACCATGGCCTCGTCAGCATTCCGGAACTGGTCTGCTACTGCCCGCAGCGCACGGACGACCCGCCCGAAGGGGTCGGACAGCTCATGGCGGCACAGGACCGTGACTCGCTCATTTTAAAGGCCGATCTCGATCTGAAAGACGACGATCTGCTCCGCTGGGAGAGCCTGAGCTTTGGCGAGCGTAAAAGGTTTCAGATCGCTTCCGCCCTGTATCACAATCCCGATCTGCTGGCCCTGGACGAACCCACCAACCACCTGGATGCAGCCACGAGAAATCTGCTGTACCGCGCCCTGAAGAGGTACAGGGGCATCGGGCTGCTCGTGAGCCACGACAGAGAACTTCTGGACAATCTCTGCAGTGAGTGTGTGTTCATCGAGACCCCCACCGCGACCCTGCGACCCGGCAATTATTCGACAGGGGCACAGCAGGCACAGCTGGAAAAGGAATCGGCAGCGAGCCGGCTCGATGGCACCCGCGCCAGGCTGGACAAGCTGGAGCGGGAGCACGCCAGGCGCAAGCACAAGGCGTTAAAATCCGCCGGAATGAACCCCAAGCAGGGCCTCTCGCCCAAAGACCACGATGCCCGGGCCAAGGTTGACGGCGCCAGGCTGTCCGGAAGGGATGCGGTCCAGGGAAAATTGCAGAAACAGCTGGGCGGCCGGCTTGACAAAGCCAGGAAGGAGCTTGACGCCATCCCTGTCAAGAAGGAGTATCCCACG
>JALNWY010000044.1 GCA_023230665.1 Deltaproteobacteria bacterium | reverse complement strand
GCGAGCCACCTCTTCGTCGAGGATCTTGGGCAGCGTCCTGACACTGATGTCCCGGGGATTCTGCCAGAGATCGATCTGCGCCAGGACCTGGTTGGTGAATGAGTTGGACATGACGAACGACGGGTGCCCGGTGGCACACCCCAGGTTCACCAGCCTTCCCTCGGCGAGCAGGAAAATCGAGTGCCCGTCCGGGAAGGTGTATTTGTCGACCTGGGGCTTGATCGTGGCCTTTTCGATGCCGGGATGGCGCTCGAGCTCCTCCACCTCGATCTCGTCGTCGAAGTGACCGATATTGCATACGATCGACTGATCCAGCATATTTGCCATGTGTTCGATCCGAATCACCCGGCAGTTGCCGGTGGCGGTGACAAAGATGTTCGCCTCGCTCAGCGCGTCTTCCACGGTGACCACCTGGTATCCCTCCATAGCCGCCTGCAAGGCACAGATGGGATCGACCTCGGTGACCAGCACCCGGGCCCCGAACCCGCGCATGGACTGGGCGCAACCCTTGCCCACGTCTCCGTACCCGCACACGCACACCACCTTGCCCGCCACCATCACATCGGTGGCGCGCTTGATGCCGTCGGCCAGCGACTCCCGGCAGCCGTAGAGGTTGTCGAACTTGCTCTTGGTCACCGAGTCGTTGACGTTCATGGCCGGGAAGAGCAGAGTCCCGTTCTCCAGCATCTGGTAGAGCCGATGAACCCCGGTCGTGGTCTCTTCGGAGACGCCCTTCATCCCCTCCACCACACGGTGCCAGAAGGTGGAATCTTCCTTGTATTTATGCTTGAGAATGGCGTTGATGATGGTGAGGTCCTTGTTCTTCACGGGCGCATCCATCAGCGCCGGGTTTTCTTCGGCCTGGTAACCCTTGTGGACCATGAGTGTGGCGTCACCTCCGTCGTCCACGACAAGGTTCGGCCCCTTCCCGCCCGGGAAGCTCAAGGCCGCCATGGTACACGCCCAGTACTCTTCCAGGGACTCGCCCTTCCAGGCGTACACCGGGGTGCCGGTCGCTGCAATGGCTGCAGCAGCGTGATCCTGGGTGGAGAAGATATTGCATGAGGCCCACCGCACATCGGCTCCCAGGGCTTTGAGAGTCTCGATGAGAACCGCAGTCTGGATGGTCATGTGCAGGGACCCGGTGATGCGTGCCCCTGCGAGCGGCTTCTGCGCGGCATACTCCTCTCTGAGAGCCATGAGACCCGGCATTTCCTGCTCGGAGATCTCGATCTCCTTCCTGCCGAAGTCCTGTATGGCCATGTCGGCCACCTTGAAGCCCAGACCGGTAAAGTCCGGTATCCGGGCCTTGAGCTGTGCAGCCTTTTCAGCCATCACACACCTGCCTTTGCCTTGAGCTTGCCTGCCATATCGGTTTTTTCCCAGGTGAACTCGGGCTCGGTCCGGCCGAAGTGACCGTAGGCAGCGGTTTTTTTGAAAATAGGCCGCAGGAGGTCGAGCTTAGTGATGATGTCTCTGGGCTTGAGCGGGAAGAGCTCTCTGACGATGCCGGAGAGTTTATCGTCCTCGATCGCTCCCGTGCCGTGGGTATCGACCATCACGGACACCGGCTCGGCCACGCCGATGGCATAGGCGAGCTGGACGGTGCACTGTTTCGCGAGCCCCGCCGCCACTATGTTCTTGGCCGCGTAGCGGGCCATATAGGCGGCGGAGCGGTCCACCTTGGAGGGATCCTTGCCGGAGAAGGCGCCGCCGCCGTGGCTTGCGAACCCGCCATAGGTGTCAACGATGATCTTGCGCCCCGTGAGCCCGCAGTCTGCATGCGGCCCGCCCAGGACGAATCTGCCGGTGGCGTTGATGAAGTATTTGGTCCGCTCGTCGAGCAGGTTCGCGGGGATCTGCTTCTTGATCACCTCTTCCATGATTCCTTCCTTGATGGTGGCGTTGTCCACGTCCTCATCGTGCTGGGCCGCGATGACCACCGCATCCACCCGTTTGGGGGCCCCGTTTTCATACTGCACCGTGACCTGTGACTTTCCGTCGGGCCTCAGAAACTCGAGGATCCCGTTCTTCCTGACGTCGGAGAGCGCCTTGGTGAGTCTCTGAGCATAGTAGATGGGCGCGGGCATGAGCACATCGGTCTCGTCGCAGGCAAAGCCGAACATCATTCCCTGGTCGCCCGCCCCCTGCTCGTGGTCCTCGCATTCTTCCACTCCCATATTAATGTCGGGGGACTGCCGGTCAAGGGACACCATGACCCCGCAGGTGTTCCAGCTGAACCCCATGATGCCCTCGGTATACCCGATCTCCTTGATTGTCTGGCGCACCAGTCGCTGGACGTCGAAGGTGTGGGATGTGGTTATCTCTCCGGCAACGATCACCATCCCGGTGGTGACCATGGTCTCGCACGCCACATGGGCACAGGTATCGTTCGCAATGATCTCGTCGAGAATTGCATCGGAAACATTGTCTGCCACCTTGTCCGGATGTCCCTCAGTGACGGACTCGGATGAAAACAAGAAGTTCCTGTTTGCCATGAATTGCTCCTCCTGATTATCTTTTTATGCAGCTTATGAAATTGTATTGAAGGCGGATTTCTTTCCGGCACGTACCCGCTGGACGCACGCCGGTCCCAAAGGGCATGCACGGTATCCCTGAGACAGCGCCTGCGGGTGCAAAAAACGCTGAAGCCCTGTATCGATCCATGCCCAAAGCACTCCTCATCCTTTCTTCTTCAACCCGAGGTGCCGGGCGATCTCAAGCGTGTCGGCCTGAAGCGAGACCGGCCTGTTCTTCAGGCTGTCATCTATGCGGATTCCATACTCCGGAGCAAAGGTATCCTCGAAATACATCTGCTGGAAGACCGAGAACTTGAGCTGGTGCGAGGTGGAATCCAGGATAAAGCGCCCGGAAGCGGGAAGTATTCCATCGCAGAGGGCCTTCTTCAGGCCCGCCACTGACTCGCCTCCCTGGGTGCACACCACGTGCCCGTTGCGATTGGCCCTGAGCATACCCTCCATGATCTCGGTCTCGGTCACGGACACCACGTGAAAACGGTCCGCGAAATGCTCTTTCACGAGCTTTCTGACCTTGGGGAACGACACCGGGTCGCCGATCATGGCGGCCTGGGCCACCGACGGGCTGACCTTGAGCGGGGCATAGGTGCCTGACGCGCGCCAGCGGGCGATCGGATCGGCATGATGGCTCTGGACGCCGAGGATCGTGGGCAGCGCCGGAATGATCCCCAGCTCGCACAGATCGGCGAACCCTTCCATGACTGCGGTGATGTTTCCGGCATTGCCGATGGGAACGACTACGGTGAGATCTTCGGTGTCCCAGTCGAGCTGCTGGGCGATCTCGTAGGCATACGACTTCTGCCCGAGGATCCGCACCGGGTTCTTCGAGTTCAAGAGAACGACGTGATAATTCTGGGCAAGCTCCTCCACCACCCGCATGCAGTCATCGAACACCCCGGGCATCTCGATCACGACCGCTCCCGATCCCAGGGGCTGCGAGAGCTGCTGGGGGGTCACCTTCCCCGCGGGCAGGAGAACCACCGCCTGCACCTTGTCTTTGGGCAGATAGCTCAGATACAGCGCCGCGGCAGCGGAGGTGTCGCCGGTGGAGGCGCAGATGCCGAGTACGCTGTCAAGGTTCCTGACCCGGATGACATGGTTCAGAAAGCTGATGGCAGAGGCCATCCCGCGGTCCTTGAAGCTCGCCGAGGGATTGAGCCCGTCGTTTTTGACCAGAAAGGGCACCCCCACCCATGCGCTCATCTCCGCGTTGGCTCTCACCATAGGGGTCTGCCCCTCTCCCAGGTAGATGACATCCCCGCCCGGCACGATGGGAAGAATCAGCTCATGGAAACGGAAGACTCCGGAGAGCTCGGGCAGGTTCGTGTTCCTGCGCGAGTCGAAGATCTCCCGCCAGTGCTGAGCGGGAACCCGTTTCAGCCGGTCGAACTCGGTGTTCTCGATCTTCAGGAGCGACCGGCACTCCGGGCAGGTATAGACGAAATCATAAATATCGTAGCGCTTCCCGCACCCGATACACGTATAGACCAGTCTCCCCTGTATCTCAGGCATGTGTGGATCGTTCATGTCCTTCTCGCTGCCACCTCTTGAACATGCTTTTTAAAGAGATCGTTTCGCTTTTATCAAAGGCTGTTAATGTATATTAGGCTATTGACTTTTTCAATACTTTTTTGGCATCGTAACTCCCTATTTCTCTCAAGGAGAGACCATGGAGACCCTGGCGGATTATACTGTCCCCGGAGCAAAGAAACTCGGCAGCGGCAAAGTCCGCGAGATATTCGAGGCGGATGCCGACCATCTCCTGATCGTGACGACCGACAGGCTTTCCGCCTTCGACATTGTCCTGCCCGACACCATTCCGGGCAAGGGCCGCGTGCTGAACCAGATCTCGCTGTTCTGGTTCCGCAAGACCTCGCATATCATCGACAACCACGTGGTGAGTGCGCACGTGGACAAGTATCCGGAGCCTTTCACGGGAGACCCGCGACTCAAGGGACGCTCCGTGCTGGTAAAAAAGGCCGGGCCTCTCCCGGTCGAATGCATCGTGAGGGGATATATCTCGGGGTCGGGATGGAAAGAATACCTGAGCACGGGATGCATCTCGGGCATGGCTCTGCCCCGGGGGCTCAAAGAGGCCGAAAAGCTCCCCGAGCCCCTTTTCACTCCGTCCACCAAGGCAGAGCCTGGCAGACACGACGAAAACATAAGCTTTGAGAGTGCATCGGAGATGATCGGGCATACACTCATGGAAAAGGTGCGGGACGTGTCGCTGGCGATCTACTCCACAGCGTACGAGTATGCCTTGGGCAGGGGGATCATCATCGCGGACACCAAGTTCGAGTTCGGCCTCATCGGCGGCGAACTGGTGTTCATCGACGAGGCGATCACGCCCGACTCATCACGGTTCTGGCCCAGGGACGGGTATGCGCCGGGCGGCCCGCAGCCGAGCTTCGACAAGCAGTTCGTCCGGGATTATCTGGAAACGCTCGACTGGGGAAAAACGCCTCCGGGACCTCATCTTCCCGAGGACGTTGTGCGCAAGACCTCGCAGAAATACCTGGCGGCCTACGAGATCCTGACCGGGAGATCGCTGTCGCTCTGATCTGTGGCAGGTTTGTTTTGCAAAGACCTCTTCACGTGCGTGTAGCACAGCCGGCCTGGCGGTTGAGCACCTCGCGGACCCAGCCCTTTGCCTTGGGTGAGACAGGCCCGAAGCCGATGGTCCTCCCGGCGATGAGATCGACAAAGTGCTTGAATATCCGGGCGCTGGCTCCCCAGAGAATCCCTCCGTCGATCTCCAGATAATAGACGTTGATCTCGCGACCCATGAAGGTGGTCTTCTCGGCCATCCACACGGTATCCTTCAGGGCCGAGGCGAGCGACACGCGGAGCAGGATCTCAGACTCGGCATTGATGGTGAACCGGTACGGACAGGGAACGGCCCCGACCACCGGGGTCATGTGGTATCCGAGGATGGAGATGTGGTCGTCCAGAAGCCCCAGGACCTCCACGTTGTCCCTGCTCAGTCCGATTTCTTCCTCGGCCTCGCGCAGGGCGGTGGAGACGAGATCGGGATCGTCGGGTTCGCTCCGCCCTCCGGGGAAAGAGATCTCTCCCTGGTGGTGTTCAACGGTCATGGAACGCTTGGTCACCACCACCGAGGGCTCGCCCCCCTCGAAGGAAAGCGGGATGAGCACGGCCGATTCACGCAGATCGTCCTTGGGGATGAGCCTTCTGTGGCGCTTCTGTAAAATGCTCCTGATGTGCGATTTCAATGCATTTTCGTCTTTGATCAAATATTCAAACTTTGTATGCGGCATGAAAACGTATATAACACAGAGATCAGCGCATGAACAGGCTTGACCCTGTACTCAAACGCTGTATATGATAGCGCCATGAAAAAGACGACCCGGTATCTTGCCAAGTATATCGTCCTGCTCAAAGACCTGCTCGACGAGGTGAACGTGATGCTGCTGGAGCCGATCGAAAAAGAGCCCGCACTCGAATGGAAGGAGCGGGCCGACTCCATTCTTTCCAAGATACTCGGCGAACACCATCCCTATACAAACGAGTTTCTCTCCATCGACTTCTACACGTCCTTCCTGGAGGAGTTCGAGGAGATTGTGATCGAAGAGACGGTCCGCCTGGCCCTGGAAGACGGGCGGTCCTTCCTCTCGTCGCTCATCGACGAGTTGGAGTCAGAGAACACCAGCACGCCGGGCCTCATGGACATGGAAAGCCTGTTCGCCGAGATGAGCCGCTATGTGTCCGTCTATGTCGAGGACCCTTCCATGCGCGACCGGCTCTTCCACCGGATAACCCGCCTGCGGGACGGCATGATAGCGGGCGACATCTCCGGGGCCGAGGTGAAGAACCACGTCGAGAACATCAGCTATATCGATATGGGTCTGTTCGAACGGATCGTCCCGTTTCTGACTTGGTATTATATGCAAAGAGTGGGGTTTAACGGAGCCAGTAACAACTGATATCGCCTGGTGCCTGCCGCTCGCTTGAAAAAAACGTGGGAAAGGAGTTTTTGTATGCCGAAAATTGAACGGGCATTGATCAGCGTTACCGATAAAGGGGGGCTTGTCGATTTCATCAGACAACTTGAGTCCTTCGGCGTGGAGATCATCTCCACGGGCGGCACGGCAAAGATCCTCCGGGAAAGCGGGGTCACGGTCACGGACATTTCGGACTACACCGGATTTCCGGAGATGATGGACGGCAGGCTCAAGACGCTCCATCCCAAGGTGCACGGCGGCATGCTGGCGGTCCGGGACAATCCCGAGCATGTGAAATCCATGGACAAGGAGGGCATCAAGCCCATCGACATGCTGGTGGTCAACCTGTACCGCTTCGAGGATACGGTGGCAAAGGGAGCATCTCTGGAAGAGGCTATCGAGAACATCGACATCGGCGGGCCTGCCATGGTGAGGGCCGCCTCGAAGAACTACCGGTACGTTAGCGTGGTCACGGACCCGGCCGATTACGGACGGATCATCGACGAGATGAAGGGCACCGGGGGCCGGGTGAGCGAGAAGACCAACTTCGAGCTCGCCCGCAACGCCTTTTCACTCACCGCCCGCTACGATGCGGCCATTTCCAACCACCTGCAGTCCATCGATGTGGAACAAGGGCGGTTCCCGCTCACCTACACCGCCCAGTACCAGCGCGTCCAGATCATGCGCTATGGGGAGAACCCGCACCAGAAGGCCGCGTTCTACCGCGAGCTGTCCATTGACCAGCCGTCCATCGCCACGGCCCAACAGCTCTGGGGCAAGGAGCTCTCGTACAACAACATCATGGACGCGGATGCGGCCCTCGACCTCATCATGGAGTTCGACAAGCCCTCGTGCGTGATCCTCAAGCACTCCAACCCCTGCGGCGCGGCCCAGTCCGAGTCCTCTCTCGCAGAGGCCTATCAGAAGGCATTCAATGTGGACCCCACCTCTGCCTTCGGCGGCATCGTGGGTCTGAACCGGCCCGTGGACGCGAAGACGGCCAAAGCCATCAGCGAGGTCTTCACCGAGGTGGTGGTGGCGCCCGACTATACCCAGGAGGCGCTCGACATCCTCACGCAGAAAAAAAACATCCGGCTCCTGAAGGTCCCGGAGATCGCTGTGGGCAGATCGGCCAAGAAGCAGTACCTCAACACCCGCAGGGTCACCGGCGGCCTGCTGCTGCAGGACCGTGACCTGGGGGACGTCGATCTGGAGAAGGCCCCGGTGGTCACGAAGCGCAAACCCACCACAGACGAGATGGAGGCCCTGAAGTTCGCCTGGAAGATCGTCGGGTTCGTCAAGTCCAACGCCGTGATCTACGCAGTCAAAGATCAGCTCGTGGGTGTGGGCGCAGGTCAGATGAGCAGGGTGGACTCCTCCCGGCTCGCCATTATCAAGGCAGGCAATGCAGGCCTTTCCACCAAGGGTTCAGTGGTGGCATCGGATGCCTTCTTCCCCTTCCGCGACGGGATCGACGAGGCGGCCGGGGCAGGCGCCACCGCAGCAGTCCAGCCCGGCGGATCGGTCCGTGACCAGGAGGTCATTGAGGCGGCCGACGAGCACGGCATGGCCATGATCTTTACCGGCATGCGCCACTTCCGCCACTAGGAGAGAGCTCTGTGAAAGTCCTCGTGGTGGGCTCGGGCGGAAGGGAACACGCGCTGTGCTGGAAGATCGCGCAGAGCAGCCTCGTGGGCGAGGTCTTCTGCGCGCCGGGCAATGGCGGCATCGCTTCCGACGCCGTGTGCGTGGACATCGGCTCGAATGATATTCCCGGCCTGACAAAGTTCGTCAAAGACAACGGCATCGGCCTGACCGTGGTGGGACCGGAAGCCCCTCTGGCAGCGGGCATCGTGGATGCCTTCCGCTCCGAGCGCCTCCCTATATTCGGTCCTGACATGCGGGCCTCCCGGCTGGAAGGTTCCAAGGCATTCGCCAAGGAGATGATGCGCAGGGCGGCCGTCCCCACGGCGCGCTTCAGGGTCTTCACCGAGGCGGGTGCGGCCCGGTCGTTCATCACGGGCGCCGACTCTCCACTCGTGATCAAGGCGGACGGTCTGGCCGCGGGAAAGGGCGTGATCGTCACCTCCTCGAAGGAAGAGGCGCTGTCCGCCCTCGACGAGATCATGGTCTCCCGCGCCTTCGGGGAGGCGGGTGCGTCCGTGGTGGTCGAAGAGCGGCTTGAAGGAGAAGAGGCGTCATTCATCGCCATCTGCGACGGGGAGCACATTGTACCCCTGGCCTCGTCCCAGGATCACAAACCCGCCTTTGACAACGACCGGGGCCCCAACACCGGCGGCATGGGCGCATATTCCCCGGCGCCGGTCCTCGACCAGGCCGCGTGCGAGCAGGTCATGGAAAAGGTCCTCTACCCCCTGGTCCGCGTCCTGCAGCAGGAAGGCATTATCTATCGGGGCGTCCTCTATGCAGGGCTCATGATGACCGAAAACGGCCCGTACGTCCTGGAGTTCAACGCCCGGATGGGCGATCCGGAGACCCAGCCCCTGCTCATGCGGCTCAAGAGCGACATGGTTCCGCTGCTCGCGGAAACGGCTCAGGGCGGCAGCATCCGCGATAGGGAGCTCTCCTGGCAAGAAGGCCCGAGCGTGTGCGTGGTCATGGCCTCGGGCGGGTACCCTGGCGGATACGAAAAGGGCAGGGTCATCGAGGGCCTCGGCGACGCCGAGAACATCCCGGGGGTCAAGGTCTTCCACGCAGGCACGAGGCTCGCGGACGGCCGCATGGTCACCTCAGGCGGAAGGGTCCTGGGCGTGACGGCCCTGGGCGAGAACCTGCCGCAGACCATCGACAAGGCGTACGCAGCGGTTTCCCGCATATCCTTCGAGGGGGCGCACTTCAGAAAAGATATCGGGCATAAGGCCCTCAAGAGGTTGCCATGAAGGTTGCCGTTCTCATGGGAAGCAAGTCAGACCTTCCGGTCATGGAGGAGTGCTCGGGCGTCTTGAGGCAGTTCGGCATCGCCTGTGAGACGCGCATCCTCTCCGCCCACCGGACCCCGGACGAGGTGGCTGATTTCAGCAGGTCGGCACGGAAAGGAGGTTTTTCGCTCATTATCGCGGGCGCGGGCATGTCGGCCCACCTCGCGGGCGTGATCGCGGCGCACACCACCCTGCCGGTCATTGCGGTCCCTATCGACTCCTCGTCCTTGGGCGGCATGGACGCGCTGCTTTCCATGGCGCAGATGCCCCCAGGCATTCCGGTCGCCACCATGGGCATCGGGAAATCCGGCGCAAAGAACGCGGCCCTGCTCGCAGCCGAGATCCTCTCGATATCAAGTCCGGAAATGAGGGAAAAGCTCAATCTCTACCGGCAGGACATGAAAAAGACCGTTCTGGAAGCCGACGAGAGCGTCAGGAAACTCTAGTCATGCGCCTGGTCGCGGATGCATCCGAGGCGGCTTCCATCCTCATCCATACGCCGGGCGCGGTTATCGCCTACCCCACCGAGACCTTCTATGGCCTGGGGACACGGATCAGCGACCCTCAAGGGATCGAGCGGATCATCCGGATCAAGGGCAGAGACGCGGCCAAGGGCATGATCGTCCTGACGGACGGAATCGAGGGCGCCCGGTCCATCGCTGTGATGGACGACCGGCAGGAGGCCCTGCTGAACAGATTCTGGCCCGGACCTCTAAGCGCCGTGCTCGTCGCGCGCCCGAACGTCAACCCCATGCTGTCGCCGCAGGGCAAGATCGCCGTAAGGGTATCCCCTCTGCCCCTGGCGCGTGAACTCATGCAGATTGCCGGCCCCCTCACCTCCACCTCGGCAAATCTCTCGGGTAAGGCCCCGGCACGCACGCCCGGGGAAATCGCGGCATGGGACCCCGACATCGATGCGATTCTGGACGGGGGAAGCACTGCCGGCGGCAATCCTTCAACGCTCATTGATCTCACCTCCTGGCCCCCGCGGTGTCTCAGAGAGGGTGCGGTCCCGCTCAAGACCATCATGGCCGCCTTCACGGCTCGGTGAAGGTAACATCCCGGATCGCACTGTCCCTGGCTATTCTGAAGGTGGACCGGAATTCCAGCACCGGCCTGCCCTCTTCGTTGAACACGGTTGCCCGGCCCCGGATGGTCCGGTCCTCGCGGTCCACGACCCTGGCCTCTGCCGTGACAATCCCCTGCTTGACCGGATAGAGAAACTCCGCCTCCACCGATGTGGTCCCGAAGTGGGTTCCGGGTGCAAGGAGACTCTTGATCGCCATCACCACCGCAGTATCCGCCAGACTGAGCACCGCGCCCCCGTGCATGATGCCCGCGCCCTGCGCCAGATCAAAGAGAAAGGGCATCTTGAGCGTGGCCTCCCCGTCCCGTGCAGAGACGATCTCCATGTGCAGATGGCGTTCGAACGGGGCTGCGCTGATCCATCCATCCATGACGAATCGGTGCGGCCCGGTATGCCCGTCCTTGTGCTCCTGCATGTCGTGTTTTCCCATTATGAAGCCTCCTGACACGATATCGGTTTCGATTGAGAGGATCGGATATCTCCGGAAAACAGCGGCCGTCAGATCCATGCCCTTCACGTGCACCGCTTTTCCCGGTGTGGCTTGCGGACCCGACTGATAGGGCCCGACCGGTTCCGCTCCAGAATGCATTCTCTGATTTTTTTCCTTCCCGATCAAGCCTTTTTCTCTGCCCCACCGCCCGATTCTGGTCTTTCTTTTCCGGCCCCCGTCTCCCTCTGTAACAGAGGCCGATCGTGAGAAACGATCGGGAATCTCTAGAATCAAAAAGAGGCTGGACCGGGACAGGTGCGCATTCTGCGAACAGCTATCAGCGGGAGGTTTCCACCGGGGAACCGACCGGCTACAGGCGCATGATGCATGTGTCTGTTTTTCTCGTTGCCGTGGATCCCTGTTCATGCTAGGAAATTGTTATTCAATGTAATATTTGCGGGCGGTAATCCTCCCATTCCTGGCTGAGCCGGTGCTGATCCTTATTGGGCTGAAACATGAAGGGTTCTGCACGACCATGCACAATAGATCCCGGTCGAGAAAAGCCACTTTGCCCCCCTCCAGGATTTGGCCTGCTCGCCTGGGCCGGGATGGGTTCTTTCCGGCATGTATGGCGGGGCAAAGGCAGCATGCAGGCCGATTCTGCATCGCCTTCCTTGACAGCAGGCCGGGCCGCGCTTATTTTTATCACCAGGACAAGGGTTATGGGTCAGAGGACGATGCGTGAGTCCGATGGGTTTTTTCCAGGTCCGTGCGATGTGACTCTTTCCGGGTATCCTGCAGGCACTGCATCTCCTTCCCGCCTCAAGGTCCTCACTGCTGTCGGCCAGCGGCCCGGGGATTGATCGTGCACACCAGGAGGGTCCGCATTCTGCTGGTCGAAGCCGACCCGAAGAGCCGCAAGGCGTTCGTCGCGGCTCTGGAGGCAGGGGGCATTGACTGTATGGTCGTGGAGAGCGGCAGCGCGGCCGAAGCCGCGTCCCTGCTGGTGAACGCTCAGGACAGGTTCGACCTCGTTGCGGTGTCTCTGGATCTGCCCGGGACTTACGGGCTTGATCTGTTCGCTCAAACCAAAGACCTGGAAGATCCGCCGTCCTTTATCGTGACCTGCGGCGCGGAAACCATCGGGCAAGCGGCTGCAGCGCTGAAGCAGGGCGCAGACGACTATCTGCTTAAGGATCCGCCCCTTGCGTATCAGTCCCTGCTCCCCCTGGTTGTTCAAGAGGTCATGGAGCGCCGTGAAAACCGCCGGTTCAGGCGCATGACAGAGCACGACAGCAGTAATGCCCGGCAGATCTTGGAAAAAGAAGTCCGCAGACGCACGGCTCAGCTCATGAGGACAAACCGGCGCCTGAGGCAGGAGATTGATGAGCGCAAGCGCCTGGAAGAGGATCTTCGGCTCAACGAGCAGCAGTTCACACTCCTCATGGAGCATTTTCCCGGCATGGTCTATCTCAAGGACGAGCAGAGCAGGTTTCTCTATCTCAACCGGTATCTGGAGGATGTCTACGGGATCAGGGTCGATGCCTGCATCGGCAGAACCGACCGGGATATCTGGCCCACAGAGATATCCGACGCCTTGATGGAGGACGACCGGAAGGTGCTGGCCTCTGGGAAGGAACTGCAGAAGATAGAAGATATTCGGCTCGGCGATTTCCAGGCATCCTTCTTCACACAAAAGTTCCCGATATTTCAGAATAATTCCCCCGGGCTTATAGGGGGCGTCTCCATCGACATCACCGATTACCGCAGCACCGAGCAGGAAAACCGGCTCCTGGTCTCGGCGGTGGAGCACGCTGCAGAAAGTGTCCTCATCCTCGACTCACAGGAGAGGATAATCTACATCAACCACGCAGGGGAACGCTCGCTGCAGATTCCCCGCAACGATCTCAAGGGCAAGCCGTACGAGATGTTTTTTGCCCCGGATCGTGGAGCGGAGAAAACGTTCTCCTTGAAGGAGCTCGGTGACAGACCCTGGCGGGGTACGATCCGCAGGGATGGGGCGGACGGCGACCAGCGGGAACTGGACGTGGTCGTCTCCCCGCTGGAAGACGAATCCGGGGCGATCACCAACTATGCGGTCATCGAGCTGGACGTCACCGAGGAAAAGGCCATGCAGAAGGCCCTTGAGAGAAAACAAAGGATGGAGGCACTGGGGATGCTCGCGGGCGGGATAGCCCACGACTTCATCAACATCCTTCAGCCGGTCATCATCAACGCCGAGCTGATCTCGGACATGCTCCCGCCCGATGCCCCTGAGCAGGAATTCATCGGCCAGATCATCGAGGCTTCGCGCATCGGGCGGGAGATCACGAATCAGATCAAGATGTTCGGCTCCCGGAGAAAACAGATTTTCGCCCCCGTGGTCCTGGATATGATCGTGCGGGAGGCGTTAACCATCATAAGGCGTTCCCTGCCCGAGACAATCACCCTTCGCCAGCGGATATCCGCCAGGGGAACCCTGGTCAGGACCGATGCAACCCAGATCTATCAGCTGCTGGCCAATCTGTGCACCAATGCGGTGCAGGCCATGGAAAGCAGCGGGGGCGCCCTGTGCGTGTCACTCTCGGAGACATCGGTCACGCACGCCGTGCCCGCCATTGTTTCGGATCTCATGCCCGGAACGTATGCAAAGCTCGTGGTGAGGGATACGGGCTGCGGCATATCGCCGGAGATCATGGATCAGATATTCGATCCGCTCTTCACCACCCGGAAGTCGAGCACGGGCACCGGCCTCGGGCTCGGTGTCGCACATTCCGTAGTCAAGAATGCGGGCGGGTCCATCATCGTCCACAGCACTCCGGGCAAGGGCACATTGTTCGAGGTATATCTCCCTGCCTCAAGCCGGAGCCCTGAGCTGAAGGTCTCCGAGGCCTCCCCTGCCGCGGGGCGGAAGAAGGGTCGCGTTCTCCTGGTGGACGACAATGTGCTTGAGCTGCGCAGCGTTCACCGGATGCTTGTGCGCCAGGGTTTCCGGGTTTCGTCCACCCACGATGCCGTCAAGGCCCTGAAGCTCTTTAAAGAGACGCCCAAGGCCTTTGACCTGGTGATCACCGATGAGCTCATGCCTCTCATGAGGGGCAGCGAGATGGCGGCCGTCATGCGGGAGATCCGCAGAGACCTGCCGGTCATCATCTGCTCGGGCTCTGAGAAGGCCCTGGAGGAAATCCGCAGCGAAGCAGCCGTCTTTCCCCGCCTGCTCTCCAAACCATTTTCATCCGAAATCCTGCGCGAAGCAATCGAGCAGGCCCTCGGCCGTGGGGGCTTTACATTTTCATGAATCCGTCTTATGAGACTTCCCATGGACGGCCGCAAAAAAATCCTTGTCATTGACGATGATAAGCTCGTCTGCAGTTCCATTGCGAACGTTGCGCGGAGTCTGGGTTATGACAGCTCGCAGGCGTTCACCCTCGAGGAGGGCCTGGACGCCATCCGCTCGGCCCCGTACGATGTGGTGTTTCTCGATGTGCGCATGCCGGATGGAAACGGCATCGACATTCTCCCCCAAGTCTGCAGAAACAGCGGTTCTCCCGAGATGATCGTGATCACCGCCTACGGCGATCCCGAGTCTGTGGAATCAGCCCTGTCCAAGGGTGCATGGGACTATATCGAAAAACCGTTTTCCAAGGCGGATCTGTCCCAGCTCCTCAAGGATGCGCTCATGTATCACGAGAGCAACACCCTCCCCCAGGCTGCGCTGGATTTCGAGAAGGAGGGAATCCTGGGCCACAGCTCCGGCATGAGGGCATGCCTGACCCTTCTGAGCAAGACCCTGGCCAATGACGCCAGCGTGCTGATCACTGGTGAAACCGGGACCGGCAAGGAGCTCTTCGCTCGGGCCATTCACAACCACTCGCTCAGGAAGGGCAATGATTTCGTGGTAGTGGATTGTGCGGCCCTCCCCCCGAACCTCGTGGAGAGCATTCTCTTCGGCCACGAGAAGGGCTCGTACACCGGGGCTGACAAGGCCCAGCCGGGCCTGGTATATCAGGCCAACAAGGGGACTCTCTTCCTGGACGAGGTGGGGGAGCTCCCGCTCTCCATCCAGAAAAAGTTTCTCCGTGTCCTGCAGGAGGGACGTTTTCGTCCCATCGGAAAATCGAGCGAAATGGAGAGCGATTTCCGGGTGATCTCCGCCACGAACCGGGATCTGGTCGACCTGGTCACGGAGAAGGCCTTCCGCAAGGATCTGCTGTTCAGGCTCAGATCCATCACCATAGACCTGCCGCCGTTAAGGGAACGGCCCGAAGATATCCAGGACCTGACAAATCATTACCTCAAGCGGCACAGCAAGAAGTACGGGATCAAACCCAAGCGCGTGAGCGCCGGGTTCCGGGATATCCTGTTGCAGTATTCCTGGCCCGGAAACGTCCGCGAGCTGATTCACGCCCTGGAGAGCGCGCTGGCCGTGGCACACGACAGTCCCATCCTGGTTCCCAAGCATCTTCCCTACCACATACACGTCCAGGTCAAGCGTATCGCCGCAGCCAGGAAGCAGGCGCAGCCGGGAGGTCTGCAGGCCTTCGGAGACAACACCCTGCCCAGCCTCAAGGACGTTCGGGAAGAGGCGGTCAGCGAGATCGAAGAACAATACCTCAAGGAGCTCATGCGCCAGACAAAGGCCGACATCCGCTCGGCCTGCAGGGTGTCGGGGCTCTCGCGATCCCGTCTCTATGCGCTGCTCAAACAGTACGAAATATCCTGACACACCCCCTTTGGCTCTCTGCACTCACATCTGCATGTCCTTATACAGCGGACACCCCCTAAGGAGAGCCGGCTGCCGTTTCCGGGTGCATCCGGCATGGGGGAAGGGTCATTACAAAATCATCGTCAAGGGCCTTCCTCCCGGCCTTGCGGCCCCAGGAACTGTTTTCCGCAGCCGATGCCTGCCGGGAAGAGACCGAATTGGCATATAGTTTGTTATGTACGGCATCATGGATATTCAGAAGCCCACTTTCACCCATATCATTTCCAAAGCGAGCAGGTCGTCTTCTCCCGGCCTTCCCGAGCTGCGGTCAGTCCGCAACCGGTACCTGGCCGAGGTGGAACGCTTCTATCTGACGGAACTCATGAAGTGCACCTCCGGAAACGTCACAAGCGCCTGTAGAATCTCAGGTGTTTCACGGTCCCGTTTATACGCCCTTCTCCATAAGCACGAAATCTCCCGTCATATGTAGCTGCGCCCTGTTCTGCCCGACAGGAATCCCGGAGTCCGCATGGAGGTGCTCTCCGCAGGGAGGACCTCGGATTATTTACCTGTAAGGGGTTGATTATCCGAGCCTCTTATCCTCCCCGGTGTGGTCCATCGGCAAAAAAGAAGTCCCCCCGCGGGCGCAACCTTCCAGGGCCTCCCCCCCTAAGGCGTTGTTATTCCACAATGATAAGGACCCGGATATGAGGCGCCTCATCCCAACATTGCAAGATACGGTCATATTCCGGAATCCTGCCGGATAAAATCCCATGGGAAAAGAATCATCCTCTCTGACAGGACAGGATGCTGGCGGGAGACAGGGCGCGAATTTCACTGGCCGTTATGTAGGATTTCGTTTTTTCAATATATTTTGACCGCCCCGAATATCGGCACACGAATTGAATAGAGAGAATGGCAGTTGAGAAGTCATCGGGGTTACAGCCAACAGATGACCGGATCACCAGAGACAATACGCAGGAGGAGTTACGAATGAGCATACACAGTGGTTTTGGTACACTGAGTTCACGGAGCAATACGGTCGAGATCACCACTACACTTTTCGAGCTGATGGAAGCGATGGTCGAACGAACCGGCGCTGAAGATACAGTCGGCCTTCGCGGGCAGGGTCGTTCCCAAACCGATCTGGATCAGGACCGGCAGATCGCCAGGACGATTGCAAATATGTTTTTATCCGGGAAGATCAGGTTCAAGCATCCACGGGACATTGAGCAGAGTTTTCCCGAGCTGTTTGATTGAATTTATTGGGTGGCCGGCAAACCCGAGTACGTGCATGCCCGAAACAAGACACGCCCTTGGGATGCTTAAAAAAAGGAGGAGACGAATGATACGGTTTGGCGGGTTGTTCCAGTCGCCTGGCTGGAAAACCGAAAACCATGTCCCGGTCATCGAATGCCCTGATTCAGTCCAGAAAGACGGCACATTCGAGATCAGGGTTTCCATCGGCAAGGAAACCCCCCATCCCAATACCACGGAGCACCACATCCGCTGGGTAAAAGTGTTCTATCTCCCGGAAGGAGACCGGTTCACCTATCAGCTCGCGCACATCCAGTTTTCAGCGCACGGAGAATCGGCGGCCGGACCGGATCAGGGACCTGCGCACACGGATCACTCGGCCGTCGTAACAGCCAGGTTGAAGAAATCAGGGAAGATCTATGCAACGAGTTATTGCAGCATCCACGGCCTCTGGGAAAACACCAGGTCGATCCAGGTACACTAGTGTCTCCTCTCGGGCGACTGTTTTCGGACAAACCCCTCAAAAGAGGGCTCCAAAAGTCCCTGTCTTACCCGAACAGGAAAATCATGAGGAATACAGGAGCACGCACAATGGGAAACGAGCAGTCCGAGTGGACCCGCACTGTGCTGCATGCACTGAAGATGCGGAAGAACAATGACGGGAAAAAGGGGCCGGTTTTCCTGTTTCTCACCACCGGGCAGGGATGTCCGGTGGACGACCGGATCGTGAGGGAATGCCTCAAGGCGGCGGACATACCGTTCTCCGCCCCGTTCGACTGGTGCGGCCTCAGAAATTTTCAGGAGGCTGCACGCCCGCGGATAATCGCCCTTCCCGCTGGGAAAGGCAATGCCTTCCGCCGCGACATGGAGCGCTTTATCGATGAGGCGAACCGCAGGGTGCGCAGCGCACTGCTTTCGGAAGGTGTACAGAGGGATATCCGCGAGATGATGCGACGCTCCGGCCGGTATGAGCAGAGCCTGGCCCTGGCCTTCTGTCGCATCATGAAGAGGCATGGCCTGACAACCCCCATGAACAGCCGCAGATCGGGACCGTCTGGCGAGCCCCCTGGCCGGGGAGGTTTCCCCGCATCCCTGAACAGGGGAGCCGATCCCATCCGGACAGGGGATGCAGATGATCACCTGGGTCAAGAGCTGGACACTATCCGCCAACGCATCCGGGAAGCAAAGCATGGGTGTTCCGAGGGGATACGCCGGCGCACGGAGCGCGCAGCGCAACGTGCCATGGCGCCCCTCATGGCCCGTCTCAGAAAGAAATACCGCAATTCCCCCAGGGTCCTGGTCTATCTGGAAGACGTTCAACACGACATTCTGAACAATCTGACATCATTCACTCTACCTTCCTGCGTGTCCGGCCCCGGCGGTCTCTGCCGCGAGCGGTTGCACGCCCCGTACACGGTCACCGTGCTCGCCGGAAGAACCGGCAGAGCAGACTATCCGGTGATCTTTGCCCGGGACCCGGATCGTGAAGAACTGATGGGCTGTTTTTCCCCTGATAGCGGTTCAGGATCACGACAGGAAGAAGCCCCAGGCATGAGAGGCGGCCTTATTCACAGGGCAAACGGCGGGTGCCTGGTGCTGGAGGCCTCATGGATCATCCGCAACATCCACCTCTGGGAGCTGATCAAAAAGGCCGTGATAGAGCACGAGCATGTCCTGGCCGCCCCAACCCTGCGCGCAGGAATTTTCACATCGGGAAACAGGATCTCCGAATCCATTTCCCTTCAAGTCGCGGTCGTGGTGGCGGGCACGCGAACCGAGCACGCCATCCTCTCGATCGTGGACCAGGAGTTCATCGCTCTGGCGGGCGACCCGTGGAACCCGGAGCAAGACTCCGGCAATGGCCCGGCTGGGTCGAGCCCGGATACGGCCGTTGTCCAAGGGAGTTCTCTATCATGCCATCCTTCTGCTCGCAATGCGATCCTCCGGTTCTGTACGCAGTCCGACGTCCCGGACGAGCGTTTCCCAAGGCATCTCGAAACGCTCCTGCGCGTGATAGGAAGGGCCCGCGCATATGCGGGAATCCAGGAAATTACCGCCGAACATTTCTCCCTGGCGCTTCATGAGGTGTGCGGGGGTCGTTATCCATACCAGCGACGGGAGCACCTCGCGGCTCCCCCTTCTCCCGTCGGGCGGATCAGGTATAGGGTCGAACCGGTAACCATGATGGAACCGACAAAATCACATTCTTAAAAAAGGTGCTTATCTATGGCAAATAGACATGACTATTCCGAGCTTCAGCTTTATCTTCGAAAAATCAGACGGTATCCTCTCCTCCTGCCCGAGGAAGAATACAAGCTGGCAAAACAATACCAGCAGGGCGACGTGAATGCCGGGCAGAAGATCATCCACGCAAACTTGAGATTCGTCGTCAAGGTGAGTCAGAAATACTTCAACAGCGGACACAATTATCTCGAAATCGTCCAGGAAGGAAATCTGGGGCTCATGAAGGCCCTCACGCGATTCGATCCCGACAGGGGGGTGCACTTCATTTATTATGCCGTGTGGTGGATCGAGGCGTCCATCAAGGACTTTATCCGGAAGAGCAGCAAAATCCGCACGGGAACGCTGCGGCATACCAAAGATCTCCTCTCGCTCGACGAGACCATTGCAGGAGACCCCAGCGAGACGGACCGGTGGGTGGATTATCTCACAGACGATTTCGATCTGGAATCGCTCTACTCCGACCGGGAGATATCACGGCACGTGTCGTTTCTTTTCCAGCAGGGATTCACCATGCTGACGCGCAGGGAGCTGTTCATCATCCTCAAGCGCTTTTATTCCGACCCCCCGGTCACCCTCATGGAGATCGGCTCTCAGCTCGGCCTGAGCCAGGAGCGGGTGCGGCAGCTCCAAGTCAGGTCGCTCCAGAAGATGAAGCAGTTCCTAGAAGATCAGGAGATCAGCCCCTTGCGCTCGTATGATCTCATCTCGTGCGGCAGCAGCGAAAAGGCCTGCAGGCTGGCGGGGCAATAAGGATGTATCCGGAGAGGCGGGCAGGAGCAGGCGTTTCCTCGACATGTCCGCATGATAGGGGGTGACCCCTAAAAACAGGGAGACATTATGGAGCCATGACACGCTTAAGCACACCATCTCTGGAAGAAAACGGGCAGGCGCAGGGAACCATCCTGGAGGTGCACAGCAGCGTGGTGGATGCACGGTTCCCCACCCGGCTCCCGCCCATCTATAACCTGCTCCATGCTCAGGGCAGGGAACCGGTGTATATCGAGGTCCTCCAACAGCTCGACAGCCATCGGGTCCGGGGGATCGCCCTGACGCCTACTGCCGGCCTCGAGCGCGGGGCCGGGATCACGGACACCGGGGGTCCCATAACCGTGCCGGTGAGCGCCGAGCTCCTGGGGCGGGTCTTCAATGTCTTCGGAGAGCCTATCGACCGGAAAGGAGCGCTCCCTCCCGACACACCCCGGCGGACCATCCACCGGGGAGGCGTCCCGCTGAGCAGACAGGCTGCGGTCTCCAGGGTCTTCGTGACCGGGATCAAGATCATCGACCTCTTGTCCCCCATTGAAGAGGGAGGCAAGAGCGGCCTTTTCGGCGGG
>JALNWY010000043.1 GCA_023230665.1 Deltaproteobacteria bacterium | reverse complement strand
CTCTTGATCTTCAGGAGAATGCCCACCTTTTTCCAGAGATTTGCATCCGCGGATGCCTCGATGATCTGCCGGTTGATTGTCAGATTCTGCCCCTCAACGATCCCGCTTCGGCCAAGTTCTTCCACGAATCCCCGGTATGCGTCGTCGAACGGGCCGATGTTGGAGACCTGCAGCACCTCGATGCGATACGCATGGCAGGGGCTTATAAGAAGCAGAACCAGTAACGGAATGCTCCATACTTTCCTCATGTTATTCCTCCTTCTCTTTTTTCTCTTTGCTCTCTTAAAAATGGTTGGCCGCAAAAAACTTAAAGGCCGTCAGGATATGCTGGACTACTTGAGAATAATGGAGCGTCCTCCCCCTTTTGACCATCATTGTGGCCGGGGTGCCGACCGTGATCACGAGGTCCGGCCTTGCATCTGCGATCCGTGATGCAGCGCTCTTGATCTTCAGGAGAATGCCCACCTTTTTCCAGAGATTCGCATTTCAGGAAAGATCAAAATCTTTTTCATACAAGCCTCCTTGTCTTCACACTGAACGATAATCGTCGTTATCCCTGTCAGCTATCGGGAAATACGAGACATATCTTGAGAACGACATGTTTTGAACTGGAGAATCAGGGATTAGGCCAGGCACGCAGGATCTTCCCGTTCATCCGGGCCTGACCGGCGGCATGCGGCCGGGTGTCTGCCGGCCCAATTTTTAAGTGATGGCGCCTTCTCAAGGGCCGGCGCCGGGAGATCAGGACCCCAGGTGCCTCCGGAGAAACCTGCCGGTATAGGATGCCTCGCACCTGGCCACCTCTTCTGGGGTGCCGGTGACCACGATCCGGCCCCCCTCATACCCGCCCTCGGGCCCCAGGTCGATGAGATGGTCGGATGACTTGATGATGTCCATGTTGTGCTCGATGACCATGACTGTGTTGCCCTGGTCCACCAGATGGTGCAGTACCTTGAGCAGCTTGCTGATATCGTCGAAGTGCAGGCCGGTAGTGGGTTCGTCCAGGATGTAGAGGGTCCTTCCGGTGGAACGCTTGGAGAGCTCCCGGGCGAGCTTGGTGCGCTGAGCCTCGCCGCCTGAGAGTGTGGTGGCGCTCTGGCCGAGCCTGATGTAGTCCATGCCCACGTCGATGAGCGTCTGCAGTTTCTTTCGGATGGAGGGCACGGCCTCGAACAGGTCGAGCGCATGCCGCACGCTCATATCCAGTACGTCGGAGATGGAGTGACCCTTGTACCTGATCTCCAGGGTCTCGTCATTGAAGCGCCTGCCCTGGCACTGGTCGCACACCACATATACATCGGGCAGAAAGTGCATGGCGATCTTGATCAGGCCGTCGCCCTGGCACGCCTCGCACCTGCCGCCCTTGACGTTGAAGCTGAATCTCCCCGGCTTGTAGCCTCGCACCTTGGCGTCGGGAAGCAGGGTGAAGAGCTCCCGGATCAGGGTGAACACCCCGGTATAGGTGGCCGGGTTCGAGCGCGGGGTCCGTCCGATGGGACTCTGGTCCACGTTGATGACCCGGTCGATGAGCTCGATGCCCTTGATGGAATCCACGTTGTTCGGCAGATTCCGCGAGCCTGTCAGGGCCTTGGTCAGGTAGGGATAGAGGGTGTCGATGACAAGGCTCGACTTGCCCGAGCCGGACACGCCGGTCACGCAGGTGAAGAGCCCGATGGGTATGTCGATATCCACGTTTCTCAGGTTGTTGGCCCGGGCTCCCCTGACAGCGATATTTCCCCTGCCCGGACTCTTTCGCTTCTGCGAGTCATGGACCCTGAGCTTGCCCGAGAGATAGCGGCCGGTGAGCGAGGTATCCGAGACCATGAGCTCGCCGGGCGTACCCTGGAAGATGATCTCCCCTCCCTTCTCGCCCGCGCCCGGGCCCATGTCGATCACGTAGTCAGACGCGCGGATCGTGTCTTCGTCATGCTCCACCACGATGAGCGTGTTGCCCAGGTCCCTCAGGTGGAGCAGGGTATTGATGAGGCGGTCGTTGTCCCGCTGGTGTAGACCAATGGTGGGCTCGTCAAGGATATACATGACCCCCATGAGCGCCGAGCCGATCTGGGTCGCCAGCCTGATCCGCTGCGACTCGCCCGAGGAGAGCGTGCCTGCCGTGCGGGAGAGTGTGAGGTATCCGATGCCCACCGAGGAGAGGAACCCGAGCCGGTCTCTGATCTCCTTGATGAGCCTGCCCGCGATCTCCTCCTTCTTGGGGCTCAAACGCAGATCGCCAAAGAACTCCAGCAGGCAGTCCACGCTCGTCTCCGTAATCTCCTGGATGTTTTTGCCGGCCACGCGCACGTGGAGCATCTCCTTCTTGAGGCGGGCGCCTCCGCACTCGGGACAGGCCCTGTTGCTGAGAAAACGCGAGATGTCGTTCCTGATCTCGCCGTTCTCGGTCTCGGCAAGCTTCCGGCCCAGGTTCGGGATCACGCCCTCATAGGGGTAGCCGTAGGGTCCCTGGATATGGTCTCCATAGAGGATGGCGTGTTTCACCCCCTCGTCGAGGTCCTTGAAAGGCGTGTTCGGGTCGAAGCCGAGCGCCCGGGCCAGATGCCTGATGAGCCGGGTGGCGAACCTCCCCGGGGTCGAACCCCAGGGCAGGACCGCGCCCTGCATGAGCGAGAGCTCGGGGTTGGGCACCACCAGGTCCGGATCGATCTCCAGGAGCACTCCCAGGCCCGTGCAGTGGCTGCATGCGCCGTGGGGATTGTTGAACGAAAACATCCGGGGCGAGATCTCCGGGTATGAGACATTGCACACCGGGCACCCGTAGTGCTCGGAGTACACGGTCTCTCTGCCCTTGTCGTCGCCGATCTTCAAGATGCCCCCGGAGAGCCTGCACGCGATCTCGATGGAGTCCACGAGCCGCTGCGACACGCCTTCCTTGATCACGAGCCGGTCCACCACCACGTCGATCGAGTGTTTCTTCTTCTTGTCGAGTTTGGGGACCTCCTCGATGCCGTACACCTCGCCGTCGATGCGCACCCGCACGAATCCGTCCTTTGCCAGGCCCTCGAAGAGCTTGGTATACTCGCCTTTGCGGCCGGTGATCACCGGGGCATGGATGATGACCTTCGATCCGGGCTCCAGACCGAGGACCGCCTGGGCCATCTGCTGGATGGTCATGGACTCGATGACCCGGCCGCACACCCAGCAATGCGGGGTGCCGACACGCGCAAAGAGCACGCGGAGATAGTCGTAGATCTCGGTGACTGTGCCCACGGTGGACCTGGGGTTGTTCGAGGTGGTCTTCTGCTCGATGGCAATGGCCGGTGAGAGCCCTTCGATGGACTCGACCTGCGGCTTGGGCATCTGTTCGAGAAACTGCCGGGCATAGGCGCTCAGCGACTCCACGTATCTCCGCTGGCCCTCGGCATAGAGGGTGTCGAACGCGAGCGACGACTTGCCTGAGCCCGACACCCCGGTGACCACCACGAACCTGTTTCTGGGGATCTTTACGTCGATCCCTTTGAGATTGTGCTCGGATGCTCCTTTTATCTCGATGTAGTCCTTCATGGTTTCCTTATCTTCAGGTGTGCAGTCAAAGGATGCGAAAACCGGATCGCGGCGCGAGGATGAAATCCCCTATTGCTGTCTGATGCCTGTTTTCTCAGGGTTCCTTTTTTAAGACTTTTCCCGATCTCTCTTTTTTTTAAGATGAATCCCTCCTCAGGAGGAATTCACCCTGTGATCCGAATACATTTTCCCGGAGCGAGCCGCCCTAGAGGTAGATCCCGATGAAATACTCCGACATCATCTTCTTGAGCCAGTGATTGAACGCCTCGAGCTGGTACTTTTTCTGGAGTGTTTCCGTGATCTCTTCCCTCACCTCGCTCAGAGGCTTCTCTCTGTACACGCCCCGTTCGAGGAGCTGGTAGAGGGCCTGGTAGCCGTTCATGGCAAGAGGCCCCACGATGTCTCCGGGTTTCGCAGCGCTCAGGGCGTGCAGCACCTCTTCGGAGAGATCGGCCACTGCGACCCACCCGATATCGGCGCCTCCTGAAGACAGGATATCGGAATACTGCTTTGCCACCTCGGCAAAAGGCCGGCCTGCGTTCAACTCGGCACGCGCCCTGGCAGCTTTCGCCTCGTCACCCCTGATCAGGATCTGATTGAGGTGCACTGATTCCTTGCCGCGGTACTGCTCCTGGCCTTCATAGTGGTTTCTGATCATGTTCTCGGTCACTACGACCCGTGAGCGCACCATCAGGTCCATGAGCGCGGCCTTGCGGATATAGCTCTCTGCATCCCGGCGGCTCATGCCTGATTTTTCGGCCAGGTCCTCTGCCTCGTCGCCTCCCACCGGAGGAAGACCAAACGAGTCATAGATTTTCTTGACCACAATGTCCTCGACCATGAGCTCCAGGACCTGGCGCTCGGCATTCTTGTCGTTCATGGGCGCGCCGAGCTCTTCCATCCGCTCCTGGAGGTCGGAAACCATGATAATGGTGTCGTCCACCACTGCTACGATGCCGTCGATCATTTCAGCCCGGACCCGACCTCCGGCGATCGCCACCAGGACCAGACAAAACAGCACGCTAACCGCTGATTGAAACCTCATTAATCCCACTCCAGTTAACCTCTACCCGATACTCTTGCTTGAGATCATCGATCCAGGTTGCATACTTCTTTTCAAAGGATTCTTCCACCAGTTTTTCCCGGATCTGGTCGGAAGCCTCGATCAGGGAGAGGGTCCTCCCTTGGGTTTTGTTCGCCACATAGAAGATGTGATAGCCGCGCTGGGTCTTGATGATATTCGAGTACCGCCTCGGCGGGATCGAGAACACCACTTCCTCCACATCCTTGGGCAGGTCCCCCTGCGCAAAGACCCCCATGAACCCGGAACCTTCCTCCACGCCCTCGGTCTCGCCGAACTCTCTGGCCACCGCCTCGAGGGTCATGCCCGAGCGGAGCCTTTTAAGCGCCTCTTTCGCCTGATAATTGTTCTTCATGAACACGTGATAGAGCTCTACCGTGGGCTCCAGCACGAACTCGTCGGTATGGGCCTCGTAGTACTGCCTGATCTTTTCGGTGGTGATCACGATTCCCTTGTGCACCTCCCGTTCGATGGTGCGCTTGATGAGGGCCCTCTTCCGGACGAAATCGCGCATGTCGGCGATGTTTCTGGACTCCTCGGTGAGAAGCCGGTCCAGGTCCTTCTTGTCGATGCCGTCGAGCAGCCCTTTCATGGCGATATCGACCTCTTCGTCGCTCACCGTGACAAACCCCTTTCGCGCGTGCTGGAGCACGAGCTCCTCCTCAACGATGTTGTTCACGAACACGGGCTTCATGGCCTCGAGCTGGTCTTCCGAGACGATCATGGACTCTTCCGCGAAGTGGGCCATGCGCTCCTGAAAGCTCTGCCTGCTGATGCACACGTCGCCGACCCGGATGAGGCACGCGCTCTTCCGGTCGCTGCACGCGCCCAGCACCATGCTAAGCAATGCGATAGAGAATATCACGTATTTCATTCGAAACATGTTCAGCCTCTAGGGGAATCTCGGCAATGCCCTGAGGATAGAGCCTGCCCTTTCTGGCAGTGATGACTTCGATCAGGATCCCCAGATTGATGATGCTATCACGGCTCAGATAGAACCTCAAACGATTGTTTTGCCTCTCGAGCTTCTTGATACGCATTTTCTTCATCAAGTCCCTGATCTCGGCGATGGCGATCAGCTCCCTGACGGCTGTGGGAGGCTCACCATAGAGATCGGAGATCTCGCTGAAGATATCGGGCAGCCCGCTTGTGTCCGCCGAGAACAGGCGCTTGTACAGGCCCAGCCTCAGGTGGGGATCCGGACAATACTCTTCTGGGATGAAGGCGTCCAAGTGGATGTGGATCTCCGGATCGATCTCGGGCACGGTCTCTTTGCCCTGGAGCTTGTCCACGGCCTCCTTGAGCATCTGCTGATAGAGCTCGTAACCAATGGCGGTCACGTGTCCCCACTGGGCCCTGCCCAAGATGTCGCCCACACCGCGGATCTCCATGTCGCGCAGCGCCATCTGGAACCCGGCTCCGAGCGACTCGTACTCCTTGATGGCGGCCAGGCGCTTCCTGGCATCCCTGGTGATCTGGCCCGCGGCCGGGGTGAGCAGCAGGGCTGACCCTCTGGTCTTGGATCTGCCCACCCTGCCTCGGAGCTGGTAGAGGTCGGCCAGGCCGAACTTGTCGGCCCGGTTGATCACGATGGTGTTGGCAGAGGGAATGTCGATGCCCGAGCTGATGATGGCAGAGGTCACCAGCACGTTTACCGAGCGGTTCAGGAATTTTGTCATGATCTTTTCCAGCCGGGGCCGTGACATCTGGCCGTGGGCCACCCCCACGCGCGCCAGGGGCACCAACTCGCCGATGCGCCGGGCCATGGTCTCGATGGTCGACACCTGGTTGTGCACGAAGAACACCTGTCCTCCCCGCATGAGCTCGCGCGTGATCGCCTGCTGGATCTCCTCCTCGTCGAACCGGCTCACCGTGGTCTCGATGGATTTTCTGTCCACGGGCGGAGTCTCGATGATGGAGAGATCCCTGATTCCGGAGATCGCCATGTTGAGGGTCCGGGGTATGGGGGTGGCGGTGAGCGTGAGGATGTCCACCTCGGCCCGCTTCGCCTTTATCTTCTCCTTGTCTTTGACCCCGAAGCGGTGCTCCTCGTCCACGATCAGCAGACCCAAGTCCCGGAACTTCACCTTGTCGGCCAGCAGAGCGTGGGTGCCGACGACGATATCAACCCCGCCTTTTTCCAGAGAACGTATGGTCTCTGCATTCTGCAACGAGGTGGAGAACCCGGAGATCCCCTCTACCCGGATGGGCCAGCGGGAGAGACGTTCCTCAAAGGTGCTCAGGTGCTGCCGGGCAAGGAGCGTGGTGGGCACGAGGACCGCGACCTGCTTGCCGGACATGACCGCGACATAGGCTGCCCTCAACGCCACCTCTGTCTTGCCGTAGCCCACATCTCCGCACACGAGCCGGTCCATGGGCCGGGTGGATGCCATGTCGCCGTATACATCCTCGATAGCCTTGAGCTGATCCTCGGTCTCTTCGAACGGAAAGGTCTCCTCGAACTCCCCCACCACGGCATCCGATGTGCCATAGCTGAAGCCCGAGCTGCTCTCCCTTTTTGCATAGATGCAAAGGAGCTCGTTCGCAAGCTTGGCGACCGACTCGCGCGCCTTGGCCTTGGCCTTGGTCCACCGGGTGCCGCCCAGCCGGTCGATGACAAACACGTCGGTGTCCCCGACATAGCGCTGAAGGAGCGAGAGCTTGTAAACCGGCACGTAGAGTTTGTCCCCCCCCAGGTATTCCAGGAGGACAAAGTCACTCTTGAAACCGTCGAGCTCCAGACGCACCACCCCGCGAAAGATGCCGATCCCGTTCTCCTGGTGCACTACTGCGTCTCCCACGTTGAGCTGGGTGAAAGGATCGAGCACCGGAGCGTTCCCGGCCGCGCCCCTTCTCCGGCGCTTGCGGGCTCCCATTGCCTCGTCCGCTGAGAGCATGGCAATCCCGATTTCGGGCAGCACGAAGCCGGAAGACAGAGAACCCTGCGCCAGAAACACCTTGGCCCCCCATCCGCTTCTGGAGAACAGGGCCTCTCCGTACGCCTCGGCAGGGACGAGCCCGCGGTTGGTGAGCGCATAGGCCAGACGCTCCATGAGCATCTCGTTGCCTGCAAATACGAACACGTCCATCCCTTCTGCTTTGAGCGAGGCAACGGCCTCCACGAGCCCGTCACTGGCCCTGCCCGCCGGAGACATGAGCGGGATGGTGCCAAACCGCACGGTCTCGCCCTCATCGGCTAAAGAAGTCGATATGCGGCTTCCTGCGCAGTGAATCGCCGCAGTCACCTCCTGGATTCCGACCAGAATGGACTCGGGTCGCAGATAACCGTCCCGCCGGTCTCCGAGCCTTTCAAAGGCATGGGCGTAACTGCCTGATATTTTTTCATACCAGTGCTGCAATGTCGGGGCATCCGGGCCGGCGATCAGCGTGCCCGCCGGCAGATAATCGAACACAGAGGCAGGTGTTTCATAGAACAGGGGCAGGTACGACTCGATGCCCGGAGGCAGAATGCCCTGCTCGATGTCCGCAATGAGCTCACCCGTGGTCTTGCCCTTCATCCTGCGCAGCCACGGGCGGGCGTTCTTGACGTGCGCCATGTCCAGCAGGACCTCGCTGGTGGGCAGGATGGTGATGTGGTTCAGCTCCTTTCCCGAGCGCTGGGTAGCCAGACGGAAGGACTTGATCGAGGTGATGGTGTCACCGAACAGGTCGATCCTTGCGGGCTCTTCCATACCCGGAGAGAACACGTCCACCACCGAGCCCCGTACGCTGAACTGTCCAACGTCGTCGATAAGGGCCTCGCGGGTGTAGCCCATACGCACCAGGCGCTCTGCCAGTTCATCGCGGTCGATGTCCTTGTCCGGGGCCAGGTGGATCACCGATCCGGCCAGATCTCCTGCAGGCATGACCGGAACGACCACAGAGTCAAAGGGCGCGACAAAGACCCCGGGGCCGCCGGTGAGCATCCGGTGAAGCAGGGAGATGCGCCTGGCCGCCACCCCCTTGGACGGGCTGTCGTCCTGGTACGGCCGCACGTCGAGGCTCTGGTAGGCGTGAATCAGCGGTTCGCCGAGAAAAGGTGCCAGATTCTCCTGGACCCGGTACATCTCGTCGGTGTCTTCAACTACCCACAGGATGCTCTTCTGCTCCTGGCGGAAGGCCGAGGCCACAACCAGGGCCTGCAGGGAAAGGGGCAGTGCGCCCACTGACCGAACGCGTGCCAGTTGTCCTTGAATACTATCCATGACAGGGAAATTCCGTTTTCAATCCTGCCTCGGGCCATGCATCGCGCACTCCGGGCAGGGAGACGATCCTCCCGTCCGAGACCAGCACAGGCCAGAAGGGTCGCAGTGCCTTGGCCACGCCGCCCTCGGCCAGGATTCTCACCGCCCGCTCCCGGCCGATCCGGTCACCCGGAAGCAGGGATCTGAGCGTGAGCCCCTGAAACCCGGAATCCTGCGCCTGTATGGCGGCGCACTGGTGCAAGGGCTCGATCATCCAGGTCCCGGGCGCGTCGACAGGAAGTTCATAGAACGGCCCCCTGCCTGCGCGGCAGAAGGTGATGCTTTGGCTGTCGCGCTGCGCGCGGATGCGTCTTTTTACCGTGTGTGCGCGCTTTTCGCCCTTGATGACCTCCATGATTCCCTCGACCTGTGATGCATCGATTCCCCGGGGATCGTCAAGCATGTCCGAGAGCACCCTGATCACCACGCGCTGCGTCACGGGCTGCTGTGCTTTTGCGAGATCGTAGAGCCGGTAGGCCCGCACAATGCCCCAGTCATACTCACACGAGGCTTTCTGCAGGGCCGCGGCCAGGTCCTCGACAAGATTTCCCTCTTCCCTCGCGATAGCGGCCAGGCGGCAGGCCGACCTGACCACCAAAGGGTTGATCTTCTTCATGGCAGGGATAATCTCATGGCGGATCAGGTTTCTGGCGAGTTTCACATCATGATTCGTGGCATCTTCCACGAATGAGATTCCCTGCTGCGCTGCATATGTCTCAACCTGTTCCCGTCCGAATCCCAGAAGGGGACGGATCAGGTTCCACGGGTTTTTCGCCTCCATGCCGCCCAGACCCCGCACCCCGCTTCCCCGGATGAAACGGTAGATCACGGTCTCGGCCTGATCGTCCATGGTGTGGCCTGTGGCGGCGAACCCGTACCCGTGATCCGCCATACACGATCGAACCGCTTCATAGCGCCTCTTCCTGGCGGTTTCCTCAAGGTTGGGGGTCTCCGGGCCAAGAGAGAGCCTGTGGACATGGCAGGCGATCCCGATCTCCCGGCAACGCCTCTGAACGAAGCGGGCGTCCGAGCGGGAGGCCGCGCCCCGTATTCCGTGGTCTACGTGCACGGCTCCCAGCCGCAGGCCCAGGGGCACTGCTGCGCGCACGAGCAGGTCCAGGAGCACCATGGAATCAACGCCGCCCGAGCAGCAGGCGAGCACGGAGTCACTTTCCCCGACCGCGCAAGGACCGGTGAGTATTTTCACGAAAGAACCGAGCATGGAGATGTTCATTAATACCTATAAACACAGCGGTCAAGTCAGAGATGCGTCCCGGCAGGGCCGGTCCGGGAGGTCTTGAGATCACAGAAAGGAATGTCCTCTTCTAAAAAGGCAAAAAAGCCGGAAGAAAGTCTGAGGATAGGCATAAATTGGAGGGTTATGCCCTTTCTTCCGGCAAGAAGGAGGCCTCTCTTTTGAAGAGAGTTCTTGATCAGTGTATAAACCAGATCAGCAAATCCGTTGGAATCGGCCGAATGCTGAATCCCATGTAATCCAATAGGCCCGATGGATGGCGGATTATCCTAGGCCCGGCTTCATCATGTTTTTAAGGGGGCGGGTCCAATGTGTCTCTTGCTCAGCTTTCAGCAGGCTCAGACTCAAGCTCAGGCACCGGGACGGTCTTGCTGAACGCACCGTTCCCGGCCTTTTTTTTCAGGAACTGAATCTCCCAGTACAGGCAGGTCCCGGTAAGGGTCGCGGCTCCCAGGTCGGAAACCGGCCCGGCCAGCCACACGCCGTTCAGGCCGAGAAATCCGGGCAGGATCAGCAGAGCGGGAATCAGCAGCAATACCTGCCTCGCAAGGTTCAGCAAGATCGCCTGTTTCGCCTTTCCCACGGCCTGAAAATAGTTTGCCCCCACGATCTGGAAACCGATAACAGGCAGCATGATGAAAAAGAGGCGCAAGGCGGGGCCGCCCATGATGATGAGTTCGGTGTCTTTGGTGCTGAATACAGAGATGATCAGCGCGGGGAAGAGCATGGCAAGGACAAAACCCGCAAGCGCCACCCCGGTTGCGACCAGGGCTGCGAGCCGCAGGGTTCGGATCACCCGGTCGAAGTTTCCTGCGCCGTAGTTGTATCCGATAATGGGCTGGGCGCCCTGAGAGATCCCGACCACGGGCATGAGGATCAGCATCAGGATGCTGAATATGATGCCCATGGCAGACAGCGCGGTGGTTCCGCCGTAGATCCTGAGCTGGTGGTTGAAGAGCGAGATGACCACGCTGGAGGCCATCTGCATGGCAAAGGGCGCAGAGCCGATCGCCATGATGTCGAGCACGATGCGCTTTTTCAGATTGAAGGCCCGGGCACGGATCCTGAGCAGACCCCTGCCTCCCAGAAAATACCAGAGCACCAGCGCGGAAGAACATGCCTGGGAGATGACCGTTGCTATTGCCGCGCCCCGGATGCCCATGTCGAGCCAGAAGATAAAGACCGGATCGAGCAGGATATTCAAGAACGCCCCGATCAGCATGGTGGACATGGCCTTGTTCGGATTGCCCTCGCCCCGGATGAAGTTGTTCATCCCAAAGCCGATGCTCTGGAAAATCGTACCGACAAGAATGATCTGGAGATATTCCCGTGAATAGGGCAGGATATCAACACTGGCCCCGAACATGAGGAGGATCGGCGTAGTAAACGCCAGGCCGAGGATGGTCAGTGCCGCGGACATGATGATGAACAGGACAAGGGCGTTGCCCATGACGGTTTCCGCTTCTTCCTTTTTCTGCTGCCCGAGCCGGATGGATATGAGCGAGGTGGCCCCAAGGCCCACGAGCATGCCAAAGGCCATGAGGATGATCATCATGGGGAAGGCCACGCTGATCCCGGCAATACCCACAGAACCCATAGCGCGGCCGATGAAGATCCGGTCGACCACGTTATAGAGCGCGTGCACGAGCATGCCGACCACCGCCGGGAGGGAAAACCTCCACAGCAGGCCTGCAATGCCCTGTTCACCCAGTTGTCGTGCACGGTCCATCCTTCTCCACCCCTTTTTTTGCTGTGGCAATGGATATCCCGCAGCAGCCCTGCTGTCAACACCGGGAAAAAGACACGCGGTTTTCGCCCTGGTCCGCGAGGCCGCGTGCCCTTGCAGCATAGAGCCCCCAGGGCCCCCAGGAGTGATTTGTCTTTGCGTTTTGTTCAGAGAACAGGTATAATCAAGCACATACATGCCGGAAGTACTTTTTTATCGCGAGTGAGGAGGTTTGTCTATGGATTGTCGGGATCAACAAGGCATTCCCTGCTGTCGTGCAATGGCCGGGCCTGCGGTGTACCGGTCTGTTCCCCTGCCTCGGAAAACACGATTGCGGGTTTTCGCCGCGCCGGCGCCGCCGCGCACGGGCGGTTGCACACGACAGTGCTTTGAGCGACAGATATGAAAAAGCGATATCCCTTGTTCTTTGTTACGCTCCTTACCCTGGGGGCGGGGCTTTTCTCATGCAGGACCGCGATCGGCCCGGGGGACACGGTCTGGAGCCGGGAAACCGCTCCGTTCGTCAAAACCCTTGACATGGGCGGATACCCCCTGCATTACCTCGATGCAGGCACGGGTGAACCCGTGGTACTGGTGCATGGATTTGCCGAGACCGTCTATTCCTGGCACGAGAACGCCCCGGCGCTCATAGAGGCCGGCTTCAGGCTGATCATGGTCGACCAGCCCGGGCACGGCAGGTCGGGTGCGCCTGGCGGCTCCTACGCCTACACCCTCGAAAATCAGGCCGAGGCGGTCGTGAAGCTCACCGAGCACCTGGGTCTGTGGAAGTTCAACATCATCGGGCACTCCACGGGCGGCAGCATCGCTCTTTTCATCATGCTCAACCGTCCGGGAAGGGTTCAGAAGGCCGTGGTCATCGATCCCATCTGCTTCAAGCCGCCGTTGGTGCAGTTGCTGAAGATGCCCGGCATGGAGTTTCTGGCGAATGCGTTCGGCGGCCCCTGGTCTGTCCGGACAGGGCTGGAAGACGCCTATTTCGAGGGCAACCGGGTCGACGACGCCCTGGTGGACGAGTATTCCCGGCCTCTGGCCCGGCCCGAGTATTACCGGACCCTCATCTCGCTGGAAAAACAGTTCTATTCCCAGGGATTTCATAAGATGACGGAAAGCTACGGCCAGATCCAGGCTCCGGTGCTGATCATCTGGGGAAAAGAAGACACTTGGCTCCCGGCGGAACAGGGCGCCATGCTCCACGGGCGTATGGAGAACTCCACCCTGCAGGTGATCGAAAACTGCGGGCACATCCCGCATCAGGAATGTGCGGACCGGGTCAACCCTCTCCTGGTGCAGTTTTTTCAGCGGTTCTGATACATCGGACAGCAGGGCCGGAAAACGGGTCCTGCTCCGCAGGCACAGGGCGTATCCCTGTTCTTCTTTTTGTTTGTCCATGAGAAGGCTTGCAAAAAGAGCGGCTACCGCGTTTATTAGTACCAAACGAAGCGCGGGCTGCATAGAAATGCTGGGCACTGAACAGGGCGAATTGCACGAAAGTGGTGCAGGAAGGAGAAAACATGCTCAATTTCAAATATCAGAATCCCACCAGGATCATCTTCGGTAAAGGGCGCATCAAAACCGTGGCAAAGGAGATTCCGGAAGGCTCGAGGATCCTGATCACCTACGGAGGCGGCAGTATTCGGCGAAGCGGGGTGTTCGACCAGGTGATGAAGGCCCTTGAAGGGCGTGACGTGCTGGAGTTCAGCGGTATCGAGCCCAACCCTGAATATGATACGCTGATGAAATGCGTGGAGCTGGCGCGCAGCGAACAGATCGATTTTCTCCTTGCCGTGGGCGGCGGGTCCGTGATCGACGGGACCAAGTTCATTGCTGCGGCCGTGCCCTACCAGGGCGAGGCGTGGGAGATCGCGACCAGTTTCGGCAGACGCATAGGCAGCTCCCTGCCCTTTGGCACCGTGATCACCCTGCCCGCAACCGGCTCAGAGATGAACAACGGGGCAGTGATCTCCCGGCGCTCGCTGAAGGCCAAGCTCTCATTGGGGCACCCGTCGCTGTTCCCGGTGTTTTCGGTGCTCGACCCGACCACCACTTACACCCTTCCCGCGGAGCAGATCAGCAACGGGATCGTGGACACCTTTGTGCATGTCACGGAGCAGTATCTCACCTATCCGGTGCAGGGCAAGATCCAGGACCGCTTTGCCGAGGGCCTGCTGCTCACCCTGATCGAAGACGGTCCGGTTGCATTGAAGGAGCCCGAGAACTACGATGTGCGGGCCAACCTGATGTGGTGCGCGACCCTGGGCCTCAACGGCCTCATCGGAGCAGGCGTGCCCCAGGACTGGGCAACGCACATGGTGGGCCACGAGCTCACGGCCCTGTACGGGCTGGATCACGCAAAGACCCTTGCCGTGGTGCTCCCCGCCCTGCTCAGGGCACGCAGCACCGAAAAGCGCGACAAACTCCTGCAGTATGCAAAGCGCGTCTGGGGAATCATGGAAGGGGACGATGATGCAAGGATCGATGCTGCCATCGAGAAGACCCGTGAGTTTTTCGAGAGCCTGGGGGTCCGCACTACCTTAAGCGCCTACGGCATCTCGAATGAATGCATCCCGCGCGTGGCCGAGCTGCTGAACCAGCATGGCCTGACCCGTCTGGGCGAGCGCTCGGACATAACGCCCGAAACGGTCAGGGAGATTCTGGAGTTCTGCATGTGATCGGGCCGGATCGTTTCTTTTGGGCGCCCTGTTCGTTCCTACAAATATCCTCCGGGCCCGGCTGGAAGGCTGCGGCCCGGATCACCCGGCCCTTATCGATCTTGATCACGTCGACATCGGTCGAGGAGATGAGATTGTCAAGCGTGTCCATGGACGTGATGATTTCCCGTATGGCATCATCCCCTTTTGATGGTCGTGAAAGCGAGCTGTACCCGGACCGGAGCGTATTGACAAAGAATGAGACCTGGTCCCGAGATTCACCGATTGCGCACTCATGGATCCGCGCGAACGGGAAATTGCGCCGGAGTCTGCCTGCCTTCTCGGGAATGGCCTCGATCGCAATGACATCCACACGCTTGTCGTTGCGGTGAACTTCGGAAATGACCGACCCGATGTGCGCGCCGACATCGACGAATATCCTGCGGGGCTGGCAGAGCTTTGTGATGAGCGAAAACGCGATCTGGTCGTTGATCAGAGTCCCCACAGACTCCGGGTTCGAGAGCAACGCACGCAAGAGATCGAACCTGTCCCGCGCGGACAGTGCAGTATGACCAAGGATCGAGTTCAGTAGTGCCTGCTTCATTCAACCGCCCCTTTCTTAAACGCCTTGGTGTTTCAATCGGCATTTGTTTCTTCTCGCAATAGTGGCGGCAGCTCTTTTCATCTGGGGAAGAGCCTTGTCGTGAACGTGTCAGGAGATGAAGAGATTGTTGGTGGCGAAGTTCGGGTCAGTCGTGAGGTTCACCCCGATCCGTCTCATGCCGGCATCGTCTCCCGGTGTCGGGATATGGGTCATGTGCACCTCGCACCCGCTTAAGTCCCGGATTTTTTCCAGCGCGATCTGCGCAGCCGGGTTCGTAGTCGCGCTGATGCTCAAGGCCACGAGTGCCTCCTCGAGGTCCAGGCTCACGGATCTCTCGCCCAGGATGTCTGTCTTGAAGTTGCGCAGCGACTCGATGATATTGCTGGGCAGCAGGTCGATCCGCGCCGGGATCTCGGCCAGGAGCTTGATGGCCTTGATGATCAGGCTCGAAGCCGCGTGCATCATGGGAGAGTTGCTGCCCGTGACAATGGTGCCGTCCTTGAGCTGGATCGCGGCCCCGCAGTAGATGCCCTCGTTCCCCTTGGTCTCGTCGCTCAGCGCATCCCGGGCCGCCTTCCTGGCGGGTTGGACAACGCTGCGGTTCTCAGGCGTGATGCCGAATTCCTTGAGCAGGAGCTCGACCCGCTGCACGGTCTCTTTCTCGGTAAAGCCCATGGCATACTCGCACTGATAGCGGAAGTAGCGGCGGATCACCTCCTGCCGGGATGCCTCTCTGACCATCTCGTCATCCTTGATGGCAAACCCGGCCCGGTTCACGCCCATGTCGGTGGGCGACTTGTAGAACGAATCACACCCCGTAATCTTCTCCAGGATGCGCCTGAGCACAGGGAACACTTCGACGTCGCGGTTGTAGTTCACGACCGTGGTGCCATAGGCCTCCAGATGGAAAGGATCGATAATGTTGAAATCGCGGATATCCGCGGTTGCCGCCTCGTAGGCGATGTTGACCGGGTGCTTCAAGGGGATGTTCCAGATGGGGAAGGTCTCGAACTTTGCATAGCCCGAGCGGATGTTCCTGCGATAGTCGTGATAGAGCTGAGAGAGGCTGGTCGCGAGTTTGCCGCTGCCGGGGCCCGGCCCGGTCACGATCACCAGGGGTCTGGTCGTCTCGATGTAATCGTTCGCTCCATATCCCTCGTCGCTCACGATCACGTCGATGTCCGTGGGATAGCCTTTGGTGAACCGGTGTGTATAGACCCTGATTCCGCGCCGCTCGAGCTTGTTCTTGAACTGGACCGCTGCGGGCTGGCCCTCGAAGCGCGTGATCACCACACCCAGCACGTTGATGCCCCACTCTTTGAGGTCGTCGATGAGTTTCATGGCGTCCGAATCGTAGGTGATGCCGAAGTCGGCCCTGATCTTCTTGCGCTCGATGTCACCCGCAAAGATGCACAGCAGGAGGTCGGCCTTGTCCTTGAGCTCGCGGAGGAGCCTCATCTTCACATTCGGGTCGTATCCGGGCAGCACGCGGGCCGCGTGGTAGTCGTACATCAGCTTTCCGCCGAATTCGAGATAGAGTTTGTTGTCGAAGCGCTTCACGCGCTCGAGAATTTCCTGCGCCTGCTCCCTGATATACTTCTCGTTGTCAAACCCGATCGCTCCGGTCATAACGCTCCTTAATTCGCAAGGGTGGTTTTGATAGAAGAAGTGCCGGTCAATGCATCCGGCCGTATGCACGGCCACGGGATGCAACACTTTCCCCGGCTGCTCACGTGCCCTTATATACGATTGTCTTCACAAGAACAATCATCTTTCCCCCATTGTGGGCGACATCCTGAACGAGCTTAAAGATTGCGTCATCCAGGACGACCTGTGCGAAGGGGTGTTCGAGAGGCTCTCGGAGCGTTCCCCCATGGCCGTGACAATCACCCTCCAGTGCCTCCGCCGCGATGAGGGCAGAGATCTCAGGGAGGTCTATCAATCGGATCTGAAGGTTGCCGGGTATCTCATGGAACAGCACGATTTCAAGGAAGGGGTCAGGGCTCGGCTCATCGACCGGGACAATTGTCCGCAGTGGAATCCGGACACCTTTGAGAACGCAGCGGTGATGCTGCCTGTCCTGCCCTTCGAGGAGTAGCGGGCAAGGCTTCTCTTGAAAAAACCGGTTGATTCTTTTGGTTGCGTGCTGGTATCAACCGTGATCGAGATGAAGATAAGCGATGAAGAGTTCGATCGGATCGTGGGCAGGTCAATCGACCGGATTCCCGATGAACTCATGCTTCACGTCAAGAATGTGGCCATCCGGGTGGAAGACCGGCCGTCCCCGGATCTGCTCGAGGAAATGGGCATGCCTCAAGACGAGCTCCTGCTCGGTGTATACACCGGCGAGGCCCTTCCCGATCGCCTTCTCACCTTTCCCTCCTTCTACCCGGACACCATCATCCTCTTCAAAGAGCCCCTGCTGGAGGTCTGCAGAGATATCGAAGAGCTGGAAGAAGAGATCGAGATCACGGTCGTCCATGAGATCGCCCACTACTTTGGAATCAGCGAGGAGCGGCTCGCGGAGCTGGGGTATGGATAATCGCCAGTGCTCAGTAAAGTCCTTTTCCTCTGCCTCTCGAGCTGGTATCTTCACGGTCTGTTGTCTTGCGGCCAGAGACGGACACATCACACGAGAAGGGGCAATAGAGCATGAAACGAGGAGTCCTGTACGCCATCACAGCCTATGTGCTGTGGGGCCTTCTGCCCGTATACTGGAAGTGGCTCCAGCACATCCCTGCCTTCGAGGTGCTCTGTCATCGGATCGTCTGGTCGTTTTTTATGCTGGGGCTCGCGATCGCACTCACGGGCCGGTGGAAAAGGCTTCGCCGTGATCTCTTCAGTGCGCGGGTGCTGTGCGTGTACGTTGCGGCCGGTATTCTGATCGCGGCCAACTGGCTCACCTATATCTGGGCCGTAGGCGCCGGGTTTATCCTGGAGACCAGCCTTGGTTACTTTATCAATCCCCTGCTCAGCGTCCTGATGGGGGTCGTGGTTCTGCACGAGCGGCTCAGGTCCGTACAGTGGGCCGCCATGGCCCTGGCTGCGGCGGGCGTATGCTACCTCTGGATCACCCATGGGTCCATGCCCTGGATCGCGCTCATCCTCGCGATCTCCTTCAGCCTCTACGGCCTGACCAAGAAGATCGCCCCCCTGGGCTCGCTCCAGGGGCTTACCGTGGAGACCGCGGTGCTGCTTCTGCCGGCGCTGGCCTTTCTGGCATATTCCGGGCAGGCAGGCCGGGACGCATCCCTCCATACGGGATTTGTCACCAGCATCCTGCTCGTCGGGACAGGTCTCATCACCATGGTTCCCATGCTGCTTTTCTCGTCGGCGGCCAGGCGGGTAGATCTCTCGCTCCTGGGCATCATGCAGTACATCGCGCCCTCGATGCAATTCATCCTGGGACTGTTCGTCTACCACGAGCCGTTCACCCGTGAGAGGCTTATCGGGTTTGTCATCGTATGGTCAGCCCTGGCGGTCTATGCAGCGGAAGGATATGTCAGCCGCAGGTCACGGGCCGTCCCCATCATGTCGAATCGGGTATGAAGACCGGGAGCCACTACTTCAGCGGTTCATGGGGCAGCTTGGGTTCGGGCGGCGAGAACAGGCCGAGGAAGCGCGCGAAACCTATAGCATTGCCCGGTCCATAGTCGAAACCGGCAAGGGTGATCGCGGGGTTGCGGATCCGGGCGAGCATCTCTTTGAACGCGGCCGCGTTCGCGGTGACCCTGATATCCAGGTCCATGCCGCCAAAGGCGCCGGGCTCACACTGCCGGATCTCCGCGACCCCTTTGCGCACGTGGATGAGATAGGCTGTTTTCTCGTCCTCGAACCTTATGCCCACCCGCTGGTCGACCTTTGCGCTCGCGACCGGGTCGAGGTTCACTGCCAGGAGTTCGAAAAAGCCCTCGAGCGGAAATCGGCGCACCTGCTCGGGCTTCGGCCTGGCATCGGCCAGGGCCACGAACCGGTCGCGGATCTCCAGGGCCTCGGTCAGATAATAGTGGCGGGCATTGGGGTTCTCTTCGCGCTCCCCCAGGGCCATGAGCGATTGCACCCGGATATCCCGTGCTGAAGGATTATCGGAATCCAGGCGTATCAGGTGGCCGGAGAGCTCGAGCGCGGTTTGATACTCGCCGTTGTCCAGGGCCTGCCGCGCGTGTGTCAGAAGAGCCTCCTCGCTCCCGGCCAGACGCACCAGCAGGCGGGCCTTCTCGGAACGTGTGAGCGGGTTGAGGCGGGCGGAGTCGCCGTCGAACCACCCGAGCTCTCCGGAGAACACGGAGCGGACCGACCACGCGACCGTTCCGTAGAAGGGCTGGAGATAGGGGGCTTCCGCCAGGTGCGGGGGCAGCTTGAGGTGTTCGGCGAGCTCGTCAGGGGTCATTCCCTGATTGATGCCGCGGATGGCTTGGTCGTGTACGAACTGGATCGCATCACGGTAGTCCCTGAGCACTGCCTCGATCCTCTCCTGCCCGATGAGGGGCCTGGTGTGGCTCGGCACCAGGTACTCCGGCCTCTTGTCGCGGATTCTGTCGATGCTGCGGTACCACTGCTGCAGGCTGCGATATGGCGTACCGCGGATCGTATACAGGTTCGGAAAGGCCCAGTAGAAGTTGTCGCCGCACAAGAGCACTCGCTCGCGCGGCAGCCACATAAAGATCTGGTCATCGGTCTCGCCCGGGGCATGGACGAGCTCGAATTCGATCCCGGCGACCGTGTCGGTGAGCATATCGGAAAAGGTGCGGGTGGGCGGCAGGTAGCCCATGGTGCTCTCGCGGCCGTACCGGAGACAGGGCCCGATCCCGCTGTTGACAAGCCATTCGCTGTCGAGGAAATTGCCGAACATGCGCATGCCCCGCATGTCGGTAACCGTGCGCATCTTGCTCACGATCCGCCCGACAAGGCCGGCCGTGGTCTCGTGTGCATAGACCGGCACGCCGCCGCCGGGCGCGAACACCTCTGCCCCGAAAATATGGTCGACATGGTTGTGGGTGTAGACAATGGCGCTGACGGGCTTGTCCGAGATCTTTCTGAACTCGGCAAGGACCTCGGAGGCCGCCTCGCACGACTCCATGGTGTCCACGATGATCAGCCCGTCAGCGCCCTCGATCATGATGGAGTTCGCCAGCCCGTAGCCGATGGCTGCATAGACGTTGCTTGCCACCTTTTCCACACCCTTGCGGAAGATCTGGGTGTGCGCCTTCAGGGAAGGATGCCCAGCAGGGCCTTCCGGGTCTCCGCCCTCATCTTCCTGCCTGTGGGTGCAGGCGAACAGCGCAATCATCATGACCAAGACCAGAATGATGTTCCTCTTCATGGGTCCCTCCTCATCATCAATGGCACAAGCCCGTCGCCCCCGCAGCATCCTTGAAAAAAGCGAATGCAAAGGGGGATTGAAGCAGCAAGCGAAAACCGGGGTCACCCCTCTAGCCTTTCTCAGTTACTG
>JALNWY010000042.1 GCA_023230665.1 Deltaproteobacteria bacterium | reverse complement strand
CTGCCTGGCCAGATTTTCTCTGGCAAAGCTTATTCTCCGATGATCTTGACCAGTACGCGCTTTTTCCTCCTGCCGTCGAACTCTCCGTAGAATATCCGCTCCCAGGGGCCGAAGTCCAGCCTGCCTTCTGTCACTGCAACAACCACCTCTCTGCCCATGATCTGGCGTTTCATGTGTCCGTCCGCATTGTCTTCGCCCACGTTGTGACGATACTGCGAGACAGGTTCATGAGGCGCCAGCTTTTCCAGCCACACGGCATAATCATGGTGCAGTCCGGACTCGTCGTCGTTGATGAACACGCTCGCCGTGATATGCATGGCATTACACAGAACAAGGCCCTCCCTTATCCCGCTCTCGCGCAGGCACTGCTGAATATCAGGGGTGATGTTGATGAACTCCACCCGGTTTCTCGTATTGAACCACAATTCTTTTCTATATGATTTCATGATACCCTCCCGTCATCCTCGGAACTCCAGTGAGCTGCGCTCCGGCAGAGCAGGCGGCAGCACTCTCGGGGAAATTCTTCCTGCCGGAATACAGGCCTCCGATAATCACGCATTGCCTTTTAAAGAGTATAACCGATCAGGCGGTCTTACGCCAGAGAGAGGTTCTCATCATCCCGGTGCACGGTTCACTCCGGTGTGAGGTGTTTCTGCAATAGTCTTTCCGGGTTTTTCCCCTTTGGAACTTCAGGCAGAAGACCCTGCGTTCTCTCGTCGATCGGAGCCAGTCTTTTCTTCGAATCCGCGCCGCGAAATTCCTTGATGAAGGCAATGGAACCTCGGGTTGAGAATACGGCAGACGATTCCCATTATAATGTTGAGCCAGAGGCTCTATATGAAGAAAATCTGCTCATGGAGAGAACCTGGAGGTGCTCTTATGATCGTACAGAGAGTGAGAAGATGGTTAGCCATGGTGCTCGTCGTCACATGCCTTACGAGTTTCACCGCATGCGGGTACTTCCTGTATCCCGAACGGCGAGGACAGGAGGGGGGGCGCATCGATCCGGTCGTGGCACTGCTCGATGCCGCGCTGCTCCTGCTCTTTATCGTTCCGGGGGTCGTGGCCTTTGCTGTGGATATCACGACCGGGACGATCTATCTGCCGGATGGGCGGACAGGCGAGCTCACCGGTGTCAGGTTAGACCGCGACGGACGGCTCGACACGGCGTCCCTTGAAAGGACACTCTCCCGGCATCTGGGAAAGACTGTAACCCTCAACCCAGAGACCACCCTCTTCTTTGATGCACAGGGGAAGAGCCCGGATGAACTGAGAACCATACTCGAAAGCCTGAACGCAAGCATCCGGGACGAATCCGTACTCAAGCGTCAGGCCGGGATGTTCGAACTCAGGCAGGCGTACCTGTAAGGAGCTGTTTCAGCCTTGATATTTCCGCCGACCCAGGCCTTTTTCGAGGTCGGCGGCCCCATGCCTGAGGCACGGCCTTGGGCGGGGGCCGGACAAATCCGCCGGCGGGAAGAATTCTGTGCTGCGGCCACGATTTTCTGCGGGGCCATCATTCTTCCTCCCAGCAGATGCATTCTGCCGGGCACGACTCGATGGCCTCCTGAATGAATTCCTCCGGCCCCCCTTCGGGCTTGATCACCCTGGCAACCTCCGACTCCTCGTCCAGCCTGAACACCTCGGGGCAGATGTCTTCACACAGACCGCATCCTTGGCAGTCCTGTTCAATGATATATACGATCCTGGCCATGGTCTCTCCTTTTTTCACCCGGGCATGAGCCAAGCATGTGCTAAAAAAAGCCCTATTTCCGGCCGAGCAGTTCCTCCACCTCCTGAAACCCCTCCCGGTAGTGGCGCTCCTCTTCGGGGTTGAGGCGGTAGAGCAGCTTGAGAAACTCGCCCGCATGGACCAGTTCTTCTTCCGAGATATCTTTCAACACCTTGATGGCGTCCTGATCATCGATGGACTCGGCCAGCTGCATGTAGATCTGCACCGCCTCGTATTCGGCGGCGATGCTGAAACGGATTGCCCGGATGAGCTCTTCTCTGGTCAGCTTCCGGTCACTGCGCATTGCAGAGAGTGCGCTTGAGAATTCAGGCATGGTCATCCTCCTTTTGTGTGTTCTCATATAGTGTGCCGGAACCGGACCTTGAGCCGGCTCCGGTGGTCTACTCCTTACGCTGCTTCCTCCGGGACCTGCATTTTCACCCTCCATAAGAGCTGGGCGTTGAGCGCCACAATGATGGTGGAGGCGGACATGGCCAGGGCGCCCACAGCGGGAGGCAGCACAAACCCCCAGGGCGCGAGCACCCCGGCGGCCAGCGGGATGGCGATCACGTTATAGCCGGTGGCCCAGAACAGGTTCTGGAGCATCTTGGAATAGGAAGCCCGGGCAAGCGCAAGGATGCCGTACACGTCACGCGGATCCGAGCGAATCAGCACGATGTCACCGGATGCCGCAGCCACGTCTGTGCCCGCTCCGACGGCGATTCCCAGGTCCGACGCCACCAAGGCAGGGGCGTCGTTCATCCCGTCGCCCACCATAGCTACGCGCAGACCCTGGGCCTGGATGTCTCTGATCTTCTGTTCTTTCTTGTGGGGAAGAACCTCGGCAAAATACTCATGTATCTCAAGGTCCTGGGCCACCACCCGGGCTACCGGCTCAGCGTCGCCCGTGAGCATCATGATCTTGAACCCCATCCGCCTGAGCCGGGAAATCGCCTCTCTCGATTCCGGCCGTATGGTGTCCGCGAGCTCCACGGCCCCGATCATCTGCCCATCCCGGATCAGGTACACGGTTGTCCGGTCTTCCGCAGACAGGGCATCCCGGATCTCGGGACCGGTTTCCAGTCCTTTTTCCGCCAGATATCCTGGACTCACCGCAAGGACCTGCTTACCTTCGACCTCGCCCCTGGCGCCTTGTCCGGGAATGATGCTGAAATCCTTTGGCGCGGATATATCAAGTTGCTGCTTGCCGGCCGCTTCCACGACGGCCCGGGCGATAGGGTGTTCCGAGCGGCTCTCCAGAGAGGCTGCGATTCTCAGCACATCGCCTGCGCTTAAGCCGGTTCCGGGGATGACCTTCATCACGGCAAACCGTCCCTGGGTGAGTGTTCCTGTCTTGTCGAATACGATGGCGCCGATATCCCGGGCCCTTTCGAATACGGAACGGTCGTTGATGAGCAGCCCGTTCCTGGCGGCCAGGGTGGTGGACACCGCCACCACCAGAGGCACTGCCAGCCCCAAGGCATGGGGACAGGTGATGACCATGACCGTGACCATCCGGGCGAGGGCGAACACGAACTCCCGGCCCAGAGCCAGCCAGGTGACGAGCGTGATGCTGCCTACGGAAAGGCTGATGATGGTGAGCCAGAAGGCTGCCCGGTCCGAGAGGACCTGGGCGCGGGATTTCGATTCCTGGGCCTTCCGGACCATGTCGATCACCTGGGAGAGATAGGTGTTCTCTCCGGTTTTCATCACCTCCATGGTGACGGCCGACTCGCCGTTGATCACGCCCCCGATGATATCGTCGCCCCGGCCTTTTTCTGCAGGCCGACTCTCTCCGGTGATCAGGCTCTCGTCCACCGTGGTCCTCCCCTCCACGACAACCCCGTCGATGGGCACCTTTTCACCGGGCTTCACCAGCACGAGATCTCCCGCGCGCAGGTCTTCCACGGGCACTTCTTCGATGCGGCCCTCCTCGCCGACCCGGCCCGCCCGCGAGGGCATGAGCTTCACCAGTTCCTCGAGCGCGCCGGAAGCACGCGTGACCGAGCGCATCTCCAGCCAGTGGCCCAGCAGCATCACATCGATCAGGGTGGCCAGCTCCCAGTAGAATACCATTCCAGGGAGGCCGAACACCACGGCGGTGCTGTAGACATAGGCCACGGTTATGGCGAGCCCGATGAGGGCCATCATTGCAGGCTGCTTGTTTCTCAGCTCGTCCACCAGGCCTCTGACAAAGGGTGCGCCGCCGTAGAAGTAGATGACAGAGCAGAGCACAAAGAGCACCCAGAGATCGGCCCGGTCCCCAATCAGCGGGGACATGCCCGGAAAATCCTGGATCTGGGGCGAGAGGGCCAGTACCGGCAAGGTGATGACGAGCGATACGAGGAATCTCTTTCTGAAATCCTCGATCATCCGGGCGGAGTGTGCCCGTGCATGCCCGGCGTGCCCCTGTTTTTCCGGGTGGCCGTGCAATCCATGCATATGGACAAGACCTCCGAAGCCGTATTCTTTACAAGGGGTGCGAAAGGCATGGAGAGCAGCGCAACCCCTGTTTACACATAGTAAGGGTAAGGCAGGAGAGATCAAAGGCGGCCTTTAGGTATAGGCTGCGCCCTTTCGAGCCGGTGTAGCGCTCGGAGAAGGCCCGCAGACTGAGGAAGAGGATCACCAGGACAAAAGAAGTGACCAAAAACAAAAAAGAACGGCGGGCGGAGGTCGCCAAGGCCTTCTCGAGCAGAATTCTGTCTTGAGTGAATATGGCGTAGCTGTCGAAGAGAGTGTCCCCCTGGGCGGGAATCGTCCTGTTTTCCCGGACGGGCTTCGGAAACGCCCACGCGAGCGCCGCCGGCTAATGTCTGAGGGGCAATGCCGATTCCAGGAAGGGCGGATATTTGGCATAATCATTGTAGCTTGTTCTTCCGGGATCGGAAGGGCCCAGTTGTTTGCGGCCCATACAATGCCGGCGGAAAGGTCAATCGCCGGGAGGCTTAAGCCCGGCCAAAGGGAGATGAACGCATGTTTGGAAGACGGATACAAATATTCAGGCTCTTCGGGTTTACCGTCTATCTCGATCTGAGCTGGGTCATCATCGCCGTGCTGATTACCTGGACCCTGGCCGCTGGATTCTTTCCCTACTACTACCAGGGCTTCTCAACACTCACCTACTGGATCATGGGCGTGATCGGGGCCCTTGGTCTGTTCTTTTCGATCATTTTTCACGAGATGAGCCACTCGCTGGTATCGCGTGAGTTCGGCCTCGAAATCAGAGGGATCACCCTGTTTGTGTTCGGCGGCGTCTCCGAGATGAATGAGGAGCCCAACAACTCCAGAACCGAATTCTTCATGGCCGTTGCCGGACCTCTGTCGAGCATCTTTCTGGGCTTTGTCTTCTATGGGGTGTACCGGTTTGGGATCCAGGCGCAGTGGCCCGCGCCGGTGGGGGCTGTTTTCAACTATCTGGCGGTCATCAATTTCGTCCTGGCCGCATTCAATCTCGTGCCGGCGTATCCGCTCGACGGCGGCAGGGTCCTGCGGTCGGCCCTGTGGAAGTGGAAGGGTAACCTCCGCTGGGCGACCCGGATCGCGTCCCGGATAGGGGCCGGTTTTGGACTGGCGCTTATCTTCCTGGGGGTTTTGAATATCATCACCGGAAACTTCATCGGCGGCATGTGGTGGGTTCTCATCGGGCTGTTTCTGAGAAGCGCATCCCAGACCTCGTACACGCAGCTCCTGATGCAGCGGGCCTTAAGCGGTGAGACGGTCAGACGGTTCATGAAGAAAGACCCGGTTTCGGTCTCACCGGCCATGCCTCTGGACCAGCTCATTCATGACTATTTCTACAAGTATCACTACAAGATGTTTCCTGTGCAGGACAATGCAGGGAATCTCGAAGGATGCATCACCCTGGACAGGATCAAGGAGATCCCGCGGGAAGAGTGGGGGCACAGGCACGTGGAAGACATTGTTTCGCAGTGCTCGGAAAAGAATACCGTAGAGCCCTCCACCGATGCCATGAAGGTCATGGCAAGGATGAATCGCGAGGGGGTGAGCAGACTTCTGGTAACAGACCATGGCCGTCTGGAAGGCATCGTGACCCTGCGTGATCTCTTCAGCTTCATTTCCATGAAAATGGATCTCGAAGGGGAGGATGTCTCTCGGGAAACGCATGCCAGGCCTCCTGGGAGATAGCCCGGGCAGTTCACCCCTTTTTAGCCAGGCTTCAAACGAAGATCGCGCCCGTATTCCGGCCAGGGCCGGGTGTTTTCTGTATCAGCCCCGGCGTACTGCCCTGTGAAAGTGCATGCGAGAGGAGGGATAGAACGACCCCGGGTTTCCCCCTCCACAGGATAGAATCCTGTTCTGCAAGACAGATTACAGGGACATGCCAGCCCTGGTTAAATTATAAGCTATGAACATTGAAGGCGATATATAGTTCCTCTCCCCTGGCATACTCTTTGTAGATACCTCTTTGCGAGGTGATTTTGTTCTAGGGGGGTTCAAAGCGAAGAACATCCCTTAAAATCTTCTGGCGTTCAAAAAGGAGGAGATCGATTCCCCCCACACGGTGGGGGGAATCCGATTGGACGAGCCGGCAATTTCTGAGAAAAATGGCGGCTCCATCCGGAGAAGTGCAAGGGGAAAAGAATGGCAAGAGTTGCGATAAACGGCATGGGAAGGATCGGAAGAGCACTGTTCAAGGTGCTTGTAGATATGCCCGGGCTCGAGGTCGTTGCGGTAAACGACCTCGCACCCATGGACAACATTATATACCTGCTGAAATACGACTCGGTATACGGGCGATACGGCAGGGCGGTGACAAGCAGGGAGGGTGCCATTGTCATCGATGAAAAAGAATATCGGTTCCTGCAGGAGAAAACCCCCAAGGATCTCCCCTGGAAGGACCTTAAGGTGGATCTGGTATTTGAATGCTCCGGAGTGTTTACGACGAGGAAGGAGCTGGAGAATCATCTCAAGGCAGGTGCCTCCCGCGTGATCCTCTCGGCCCGGGCAAAGGGCGGAGGTGTGGACACCGTGGTCCACGGCGTGAACAGGCCGGCCAGAGAGAGCGACATCATCTCCACGGCAAGCTGCACCACCAACTGCATCACGCCTCTGGTGGAGATCATGGACAGGAGGGTCGGGGTCATGAAGGCGATCATGACCACCGTACATGCCTACACCTCATCCCAGAATCTGGTGGATGGCGGCAACAAGAAGTGGAAGAGAGGCAGGGCCGCGGCGATAAACCTGGTGCCGACCACCACTGGTGCGGCCAGAGCAACCGGGAGTGTACTGCCGGAATTTGCCGACAAGTTCGACGGCGTGGCAGTGCGGTCTCCGGTTCCGGTTGGGTCCATATCCGATGTCGTGTTTCTTACCAAAAAGCAGACGAGCGAAGACGAGATCAACGGGATATTCCGCGAAGAGGCCCAAACGAAACGCTACAGCGGGGTCTTGAGGGTTGCGGAGGACGAGATCGTGTCCACCGACATCATCCAGGATCCCCATGCCTCCATCGTGGACTCTCACATGACCAAGGTGGTGGACGGCGATCTGGTGAAGGTCATGTCCTGGTACGACAATGAGTGGGGGTATGTGAACCAGATGGCCCGTACGGCGGCTGCGATGTTCGAATAGAAAACCGATCGCGGCTGGGTCCGCACAGGCGGACCGGCTTTTAAGGGCGAAGAAGCGGCAAGCATGGATACAGAGAAAGGAAGGTACCACAAGACAGTATACAAAAGACCACGTATGCTCCTCTTAGCGGGGGTTGGAGAACCTACCTCAGCCCCGTTCTCCAACCCTCATTTTTTTCCCTGCCTGTACAGAGAGGGAGAAGGAGGGAAAACCCAAGAGGAGTCGACCGATATATGCGCCATGCGGATGAAAAGATCTGCATGGCGTTCTCATTTTCTGATGCTCATGCCCTCTCCGGGTATTTCGGGAGAACCAGGGTGAAGGTGCTTCCCGCCCCTTCAATGCTTTCTACGCGGAGCTGCCCGCGGTGCATGTCCACATAGCGTTTTACATTGGAAAGACCCAGCCCGAAACCGCGCAGCTCTCGGTTGGGGAGATCCATGGCCTCTTCGAAGGGCCTGATGATGGCATCGATGTCTTTGTGCCGGAATCCCCTGCCTGTATCCTTGATACTGATAACCACGAAATCTCCGGATGACTCGGCGCTCACCAGTACACGCCCTCCAGAGGGCGTGTACTTCAGTGCATTGTCGATGAGGTTCAAAACCGCCTTGGCGAGCAGGTTTTCATAGGCCTTAAGAAAGATCGGACCGGGCGGGGTCCGGAGCTCCAAAGAGATTCCCTTTTCTTCGGCCTCGATGAGGTAGTTTTCCACCTGGTCCTTCAGGAGGGCGCGCACATCGACGCATTCAGAAAGCATCATGGAGGCCGGCTCTCTGTCCGACTGGAAATAGTCCAGGATCATGTACAGATCGTGCTCGAGCCTTTTGCTGTTTTCGATGATTACATCGAGCGCATGCCTCTGATCATCCGTCAGGTCCCCGATCTTTCCGGACCGAAGCCGGTGTGCATAGCCGCCGATGACAATGGCGGGAGACTTCAGGTCATGGACCATGTGCGCTACAAACTCCCGGTACGTGTCCTTGGCGTTTTTCTCCATAACGCTCCTTTTTTTTGCTGTAGAATCCTTTTCTCGGGCACAGGAATCAGCATGGCACCGGTTACGGACGGCTCCTTAAGGGCCATGGAGCGGATGTCTGGCCTTTCACGGCGACCTGATAAGCCGGGTCCTTTCGGTGGCGGCAAGGGATGACTTTGAGCCGGGTGTCTGCCGGAAGCCCGGTGAAATAACCACCGATATTCCCGCTTGCCTGTCAGCCGACATCCGTGCCAAGGGTGTCTGACTCCCCTACCAAACAATATAGGGAGGACAGTCCGTGAAGCAAATGGTATCCGGAAAGGGGATATCCGGTTATGGCGGGGTCCTCGGGCAGGAGGCCCGGGCCTATCCTCCCCCGCCTGACCCGGCGCAGGAAAAAAGAGCAGGGTCGGGGCGAGGATTTACCCTGCCCCGGCCCTGAAAATGAGAGGTGCTAACGTCTTGTTCTGATATGTCCTTGACCCGGACGCGCGGGATCGGAGACCCCTGCACGCCCGGGGCGGGTTTTGTTGTGTTCACGCTTCCTCCCCGTCTCTCAGACGGAAGATCGTCTCAAAGGAGGAAAAGAGATCGAGGTAATCCTCAAGGAGCCGGGTCATGAGAAAGTTCTCTCTGACCTGCTCGCGCGCTGCCCTCCCCAGGCTCGACCGCAGGTCCTTGTCCCGGAGGAGGCGGACCATCTTTTCTGCCGCCTCCTCGATGGAGGAGACCAGAAAGCCGTTCACCCCGTCCTCGATCTGGTAGCTGACACCCCCTACATTGCCGCCTATGACGGCGGCTCCCTTCCACATGGCCTCGGTCACCGTCAGGCCGAATCCCTCGCGCAGCGACTTCTGCATCACCACGGCCGCATGGCACTGCAGCGCGTTGACCAGGGCCGTGTCCTGCCGGCTGATAATGATGATGCGCTCTTCCTGCTGATTGAGCAGCGAGTTGTAGACCTCTCCTCCTTCCGGGTCATCGGTGGCAACGTTTCCGAGCAGGACCAGGGTGCAGGGGACCTCTTCTCTCGCGAGCCTGAACGCCGCGATGACCCCGGCAGGATCTTTCCACCGGTCGAAACGTGATATCTGGGTGACGATGGGCAGATCGGTGGGTATATGATAGTAATCGAGCCGTTCGCGGATATCTTCGGCATCCATGTCCCGGTTTTTGATCGAGAAGGGATCGATGCAGGGCTTGAAGAAGAGCTGAGGAGTTTCAAGCCGTTGCCGGTATTCCTCGAGGGAGAGAATTACGGCGTCGTACATCTCGATGAAGGGCAGAAGATATTCCCAGAGATCCTGGTGCGGGCTGGTGAGATCCAGGTGGCACCTCCACACCCAGGGACAGTTTTTCTTGTAGTTCGCCACCATCGGGAGGGGCTGCGGGTCATGCACGATGACGAAATCATGGTCATGCAGATGGTTCCTGACGGCGTTCTCATGGATGATCTCCTCATAGATCCGGCATTTCCGGGGTGAGAGGTTGATGGCGTCTCCCTGCAGGGCATTGTGCATCTTCTTGGTGATGCTGAAGAAGTCGGGCGCTCCCTGGATCACCCGCCACCCGGTCTTGACGCCTACGGAATTCATGAGCAGGGTCAGGGGAGAGAGAATCTCGGCCACGCCCCCTCCATAATAGGTGGAGTTGATATGGGCCACGTGAAGACCGCGGAGCATGTCCGCCTTTTGCCTGATCCGCTCCACCGCGGCAGGCCCGATCAGTGGCAGGTAGTCATCGATGGTCGCCGGGTTATACCGGTGAAGCATTCCGGTCTCCTTTTACAGGCAGAGGCTCCAGCATAAGGAACGCAGCGTCATCTTCAGGCAGACTGGTGTTGATGCTCATGCCCGAGCCTAGCTCGAAGCCCGCCCGGGTGGTAAGCCGCGGCCCGATCTGCAGAAACCAGTGCGCCTGAGGCTCATCGGATCGATACTTTGCGCTCGAATGGATCACATAGTTATAATCCGGGTCGTTCAGCCTCCCCTGTACCTTCCGGAGCATGGCGTGCAGCGAAGAGGCCAGATCAGCCTTCTCACTTGCGGAGATATCGCCGAAATGCGCCTTGTGCTTCCGGGGCATGATCCATATCTCAAATGGCTGTGCGGCCGCATACGGGACGAACGATACAAAGGACCGGTTCGCATGGATGACGCGGATGCCGGCCGAGAGCTCTTCCGCGAGCATGTCGCAGTACATGCAGCGGCCCCACTGGTCGAAATACCGTTGCGCCCGGCACTCCTGCTCCCGGATGTGCCCGGGGACCACGCCGGTGGAGATGATTTGGGAATGGGGATGAGCCAGGGACGCCCCGGCGCGGGGGCCGTAGTTGCGAAAGATGACGACCAGCAGGTTCTTCTTAAGCCCGATGAGCTCGAGATACCGCCGGTGATACGCCTCGATGATCATCTCCACCTCGCTTATGGTCATGGCCGGGATCTGCCGGTTGTGCACCGGGCTTTCGATGAGGACTTCATGATGACCATAGCCTTCCATTCTCATATACATCCCCTGGCAGACCCGCCTCAGGTCACCCCTGGGGGTCAGCGCAGGATATTTGTTCCGAACCACCCTGATCTGCTTGATGGAGTCGCCACGACCGCATTCCAGGAGAACCGGGGGGAGATCCTGCTGGTGTCCCGGGCAGAAAGGGCAGCGCTCATCATAGGTCGGCTCGCTGCGTGCGCCTTCCTGCAATCCGACCAACTCCCGGGGCCTCTGCCTGCGGGAAAGGGCATAGATCACCCATCTGCCTGTGGCAGGGTTGTACCTCATCTCGTTGCTGTGTGCGGCAGGAGATGTGGGTGTCGCTCTTTTCATCCGATGTCCTTTGCACGGTTGACAGGAAAGCAGTGTCTCATCCCCCTAAGCCCCTTTATCCATAAAATTTCAATTTCAGGCTGGTTTTTACAAAATATGTGCCAGCTGATGCCCCTGCTGCTTTCCTGTCTGCGGAAGGAGAGGCGATCCGGTGAGGAAAACCGCTTCCAAAGGCATTTCGGGGGGGAAGAAAGAGACGGTCGGACTTTTGGAAAACCCGGGTTTCTCCTCTGGCTAAAAACGGTCTCAGGGACGAAAACCGTCCAGTTTCGCAAGACAAATCCTTTTTTGCCGGACACATAGAGACGTGAGAACTCAGTATGTCCGAACCGTGCTGTGCCGGGAATTCATCACTGAAGATGCGCGGGCGGGCTCGGGCTGGCATCGCGGACAGAAAAAGCTGGTTCTTCCCGAGATCTTCCGGGTCTTGAGCCCTGACCTGCACCGGGGACACCGGCCTCCGCCCGCCCTTTGGGGCAGGAGGCATGCATCGGGGAAAAGGGACGGGTCCGCCCCGAATTGGATTGCGGTTTTCAGCGCCTTTTTCATGACGGCGAAGATATTCCGGAGCTGGTCCTCCCTTAAGGAATCCAATTGCCGGGCCGGATTGATCCCGGCCTGGAACAGGATCTCGTCCGAATAGACGTTGCCGATCCCCGCGATGGCGCTCTGGTCCATCAGCGCCGGCTTAATCATGCCCTTTTTCCTGCTCAAGATCCTGCGGAACAAGGAAAAGTCCAGTTTCTGGGAGAGGGCGTCCGGGCCCAGATGTCGTGCTCTGATAAAATCCTGGGGAGAGGTGACCAGGAACACCCTTCCCAGATTTCTCCTGCTGGTATAGGCAAGATGATAGCCGGTATCGAACGTAAACCTGATCTTCGCCCGGCCCGGCTCGGGGTCTCCCTGGCGGTAGTAGCACAGAGCGCCGGTCATCCCGAAGTGCATGACCATCCAGAGCTGTCCGTCCAGGTTTATCAGCAGGTACTTCCCGTGGCGGGCGGTATCCGTCATGCGCTTGTGCTTGAGTGACTGACGGAATTCCTGCACCGGCCCCCCCTCCACCAGAGAAGATTCCCGCACCTGGGTATCGACGATGTTCTTGTGCAGAGATGTGGATTCGAGGTATTGCCTGAAAACCTCTACATCGGGCAGCTCGGGCATCCTGCAACCTCCTCGACGGTTCTTTTGTGCACACCGGCACTGAGGTTCAGTGACATACGGTCTGTCGTCCTCCTTTTTCAGGGGAAGACCATGTTCGTAGCCCCCTTCCCCTTTGCGCCTCCTGCTTCAAAAAGACAGCCACGATTCAGGCGACGAGATTGATCGGTGTTCCCGAAGCAAAAGAGCGGATATTTTCCACCGTGGTGTTCAGGATATCCAGGAGCGCCTCCTGGGTGTAGAACGCGCTGTGAGGCGTGATGTAGACATTGCGCATGCGCAGCAGAACATGGTCGGCGAGCAGGGTCTGGAGGTCGTGGTCCCGCTGGAACATGGACCTGACCAGTTCGGCCTCTTCCCTGATGAGGGGCTCTTCCGAGAGCACGTCCAGTCCTGCGGCGGAAATCCTGCCTCCGGCCAGGGCCTTCAGGAGCGCCTCCACCTTGACGATGGGGCCGCGCGAGGTGTTGATCAGGACAGCCCCGTCCTTCATGAGGGCGAACTGTTCGGTGGAAACGAGGTTCCTGGTCTTTTCGTTCGAGGGGACATGCAGGGTGATGATGTCTGCCGTCTTGAGGACCTCGTCCATGGACAGATAGGTGAAACCCATTTGTTTTGCCATACTCTCTCGGGGCCTCAGGTCAAATGCATGGACCTTCATGTCGAACCCTCTGGCGATACGGATTACACACATGCCGATGGCCCCGGTACCGATGACCCCCAGCACCTTGCCGTGGAGATCGAAGCCCTTGAGCCCCCGGATGGAGAAATCACCCTTGCGGGTCCGGTCGATGGCCTCGGCGAGATGGTGGGATATGGTGAGAATGAGCCCGAAAACATGCTCGGCGACCGTGCAGGACCCGTACTCGGGAACATTGGAAACACGGAGCCCCTTTTGCCTGCAATAGTCCAAGGCGATGTGGTCGAACCCCGTGGACCGGGTAGCGATGAACCGCAAGCTCGGAATCTGTTCAAGCACGTCCTTTCCCAGGTCCGAGTAGATGAAGGTGGAAATGACCTGCGCATCGGCACACAGCCCGGTATTGTGTTTGCCCAGGGCGTCTTGCGTGAACAGAACCTCATGGTCTTTCTGCAGATTCTTGTAGAGCCCCTGCTCCCAAGGCTCTGCCTCAAAGACAGCAATCTTCATGTTCTCCTCCTTCTAAGAAAATAATAAGGCCTTCATCCGCGATCTCTCACCTTTGGCCACGGATTTTTTCATAGAGGCGCTCGGCGTCTTCTCTCCGGCACAGCTCGGTTCCCGGCGTCACGACCGCTGCTGTGCCCGCCGCAACACCGAACATGACAGCCTCGGGGATGGAGAGGCCCCGGATCAGGCCCACAACGATCCCCGCAGTCATGCTGTCTCCGGCGCCCACCATGCTCACGGTCCGTACACTCGGGGCATGGATGCGTTGGCAGCCTTCCCTGGTAACCAGCATGGCTCCCCCTGCACCCAGAGAAACGACCACGATCTCGCTGATGCCTTCGCCGATGAGCCGGCGCGCGGCATCGGCAAGATCGTCCTCCTCCAGGATATCCTCCCGGGCGAGCTGGCTCAGCTCTCTCCGGTTCGGCTTGATCAGGTACACCGGGGGCTCGGATATCCGGCACAGGGCCTCTCCCGAGGTGTCCACGACATACCTCGCGCCCAGCTCGGACGCCTTTCTGCCCAGGAGGGCATAGAAATCCACGGGTGCCCCGGGAGGAAGACTCCCGCTTCCCACGATATATGCGGGCCGGAACTGCAGGGTATCGAGCAGAGCGAGAACCGCCCCGCACTCATCCTCGCCTATGGCCGGACCGGGAAGGCCGAACCGGAACTGACGGCCGCTGGTCTCCTCGCGGACGATAAAGTTTTCCCTGGTCTGTCCGGCGATCTCGACATGCCGGAAATCCACGCCCTCGCGCTGCAGCAGGCTTTTCAACAACTTGCCGAAGTGCTGACCCGCGGGAAAGAAGGCCAGAGATTCTCCCCCCAGTTTTTTGATGGCGCGAGACACGTTGATCCCGCCGCCTCCGGGCTCATGCGAGGGTGCCGAGCACCGCATCTTGTGCTCCGCCATGACCTGCGACACCTGGGTGCTCGCGTCGATGCTCGGATTGAGGGTAACGGTCACTACTCCCGCCATGGTATCCTCCTATCGGTTTCTCTCTACCGGTGGTTCTTTCGCCCGGAAGGCTGCACAATGGGCAGCGTCCGAACAGACTATTTAAGGGCATAACTTATTTATCATGATGTTCTCTTCTTCAGGGCGTTGAATCCCGCCACCACCTCCAGCAGCTCCTCGGTGATGCTGGTCTGGCGCAGCTGCTGGTACCGGTTCTTCAGCTCGTCGATCTTTTCCTTGATATTCCTCTCTGCCCCCTGCATGGCGGCGAGCCTGGCCGCGTTCTCGCTCGCCAGGGACTCGGCAAGAGCCTGAAATACCGAGGAAAAGAGGTAGTGCCTGACCAGCAGGGAAAAGAGGCGGTCCGCATCCATGCGAAAGGTGGGCACTCTCCTGCTGGGCCACGGACCGCTGGTGATCTCTTTCAACCATTTCCTGTCAAGAGGCAGCAGCCGCTTTGTGCAGGGCTCGTATGCTGCCCCGGCCAGGTGCTGATTGTATATCATCATGATCCGGGATATGGTGTGCCGGCTGTCCCAGAGGTCCATGACCGTGATGGTCTGCTGTACGGATGGGGTGATATCCGCCGGAGAGCCCGGCACAGGCAGGTACTCCTGGACGGAGATCCCCTCGCTTTCCAGCCGGTCACGCGCCCGCTGGCCCACGCAGAGAGTCAGGAGGTCGCTGCGAGCAATACCCTGCCTGTTCAGAGTCTGAACGGTATGGCCCGCGATCCTGTCATTGAAAGGGCCGTTCATGCCCTGGTCCGATCCCAGCACCACGATCCCTGTCATCCATCGGACGTTTTTTTTCCGCACCCGGTTTTTCGCCCGGTAATGTCTGAGCAGGCCTCGAAATGCCAGGGCAATGCCCTGATTGTAGTACATAAGCGACTCCTCGGCCCGCTCGTACTCGCGGATATTCGCCGCTGCCATGGCCTTCATGGTCTTTACCACGGAGAGCAGATCCTCTGCGGTATCATGCCTTTTATTCAGGGCCTGCATGTTTTGCATGCCGGTCTCCTTTTTCCCTGGACTGAGCGAGCCTGTAGGCCATCCCGATCAGTGATTCCCAGTCCCTGTCGTTCAGAGGCTGGTTCGATTCGATCTTTTCACACACATCGGGCAGCCGGTCCCTGACAGCACCCCGCACGGCCTCCTCCACCGCGCCCACCTCCTCCACGGGCACATCTTGAAACACGCCTCTGGCCATGGCAGCCAGCACGGCAATTTGCTCGCAGGCCGTCATGGTATCGTACTGGGACTGCTTGAGTATTTCGCGTACCTTCCTTCCCCGCTCCAGGGTATTGCGCGTCTGCTCGTCGAGCCGTGTGCCGATGCGGGAGAATGTCTCCAGTTCCTCGAACCGGGCATACGAAAGCCGCAGGTCGCCTGCCACCTCGCGGTATGCCCTGAGCTGGGTCTTGCCTCCCACCCGGGAAACCGATTTACCCACGTCCACCGCGGGGAGCTGGCCCCGGTGAAAGAGCTCGGGCGAGAGATAGAGCTGCCCGTCCGTGATGGAGATGAGGTTGGTGGGGATGTAGGCGGATATGTTCTGAGCCTGGGTCTCCACAATGGGCAGCGCAGTGAGCGAACCGCCTCCCAGCTCTTCCTTGAGATGCGCGCTGCGCTCCAGGAGACGTGAGTGGATGTAGAAGATATCGCCCGGGAAAGCCTCTCTGCCCGGCGGGCGTTTCAGGAGAAGCGAGATCTCCCGGTAGACGCGGGCATGCCGGGTGAGATCGTCGTAGACGATCAGCACGTCGCGGCCGTTGTCGAGAAAATACTCGGCCACCGAGGTGGCGCTGTAGGGCGCAATGTACTGGAGACCGGGAGGATCCTCCCCGCTGGCAGCCATCACGATGGTGTATTCCATGGCCCCCCGGCTCTTGAGATCGGCGATCACCCTGGCCACGGTGGAGATCTCCTTGCCTACGGAACAGTAGACACAGATGACATCCCGCCCTTTTTGGTTGATGATGGTGTCCACGGCAATGGCGGTCTTCCCCGTCTGCCGGTCCCCCACGATAAGCTCGCGCTGGCCCTTGCCGATGGGGATCAGAGCATCGATCACCTTGATCCCGGTATGGAGCTGCTCCACCACCGGGAGTCTCTCCATGATGCCGGGCGCTGGCCGCTCGATCCACCGATGCTCGGTCCCCTGGACCGGACCCTGACTGTCGCGCGGCCTGCACATGGAGTCGAGCACCCGGCCGATCAGCCGCTCTCCTACCGGGATTTCCAGCACCCTGTCGGTCCGATATACCTCGGTGCCCGACATGAGCCTGGTGCTTTCATCCAGGAGTACAACCCCCACTTCCTCCACGCCGATATCGAAAGCGATCCCTCCCAGGCCGTTCGCAAACATGACCAGCTCGTCCGCGTGCACGCCGGGAAGACCGGAAACCCGCGCGATGCCCTGTTCTACGTGCACCAGGGTCCCGGTCTCGCGCACGAGGATCTGGAAGCGGAGGTCTTTCAGGGTTTCCCTCGCCAGGGCCGCGGTTTGCTGAAGGGACTTCAATATGTCGGCCGCCGGGGCCGTGGATGCGGCTTCTTCAGACATGCGCACCCTCCCCGGGCCGGCCGAAGCTACCCCGGATAGCGGTTGCGATCCGTTCTTCCACATCGGTCAGGAATTCTCCGGCACTCCAGCTCACTGTGTAGTCGTCGACCTTCATCTCGATCCCGAGAACGAGTGCAGGTTCATGCCGATATTCAACAGGCGCCGTATCAGTGAATTCCTCTTTCACCACACCGGAGATTTTCTCCTGAAGGACGTTGCCCAGCACGAACGAGCTGCGGATCGTTATCGTGTTTTCTCCTTTCCGTGCGGCCTGAATGAGCCTGTCCTTCCGGTCCCGGGGAATATCCTTCATGCGGGAGATGAATACGTCCACGATTCCCTGCTCCACAGGAAAGGTGGAGAGCTCAAAGAGCACGTGCCGGGTAATGCCCGCGGCATCTTCCAGGCTCATGAGCCGTAAACTCCTGGCCAGCTCGTGCTTCCTCTCCATGAGCGAGCCCAGCATGCGCCCCCGCTCCTTGCCGGCTTCTTCCTTTGCCTGCTGGAGGAGCTGCCTGCGCCTGTCCGCCGCCTCCCGGGAGGCCTCTTTCATCAGTTCATCCTTTTTTTCATCCCACGCGCGTTTTTCTTGACGGCACGACTCCAACTCCCTGGAAGCCAGCTCCTGCTTTTTTCTGGCATCATCCAGGCTTGATGCGATCTGTGCTTTGCGCTCGCGCATGGCGGACCTGATCCTGCCGAAGAGGAAAAACCGCAGCAGGGCCACCAGGATGAGAAAATTGACGATCTGGGCGATGACGGTAAACCAGTCGATGATCAAGGTCTTCCTCCTTACCGGGAAAGGGCCTGGTTCCAGAAGGGATTTGCAAAGATCAGGATCATGGAGACCACCAGGCAGTAGATGGCAGTGGATTCGATCATGGCCAAGCCTACAAACAGGGTCCGGCTGATAGTGCCCGACTCGTCGGGCTGCTGGGCGATGGCGGTCATTGAGCTTGCCACGGCCCGCCCCTCACCCAGGGCGCAGCCTATCGATCCCACGGCAATGGTAAATCCGGCGGTAAAGATCGACATCATTCCGATTAAGCTGGTCACATCCATAAAACACTCTCCTTTTTCTCTGGAAAAGGCGGACTGTACGCGGCGCGGTCAGCCCTTTTCCAGTTCATACTGCACGCGGGTGGCCGAGGTGATGTACACCATGGCCAGCACGGCAAAGATATAGGCCTGAATGAAACCGGTCAGCAGCCCCAGCAGGTGCATGAGCACGGGGAACACCAGGGGGATGACGGCAAGCAGAATCGCGGCGATCTTGCTGGCCGACATGACATTGCCGAAAAGACGGACAGCCATCGCCAAGGTCCGGGTGAACTCGCTGACAAGGTTGAAGGGCAGCATGAAAATGGTGGGCGATGAGTAGGTCTTGAGATACTGCACCAGCCCCTCGGTTATGATCCCGTAGCCCGGAACGGCGACGAACACGCAGAGCGCCAGGGCCGAGGTGGTGGCCAGTGAACCGGTGGGCGGCACGTATCCGGGCACGACCATGAACAGGTTGGAAACCACGATGAAGAAAAAGAGCGTGCCGATGAAGTCCAGGTATTTGCCCGCATGCTGCTGGGATATGTCTTCTATCTGGTTCGAGGTGATCTCGATGACGGCCTCCAGAAAGTTCTGCCACGGACTCAAATCTTTTCCCGACCGGAGGCGGCGGGTGGCCAGCCAGGAAATCACCAGCAGAATGCCCATGGTGATCCAGGTGAAGACGATGGTCAGGTTGAGCTTGATCCACCCCATCTGCCAGAGAATGACGGCATCGGGCGTGATATCGGTCAGGTTCATGAAATCCATCCGCTTTCTCCCGTTTCTTGAGCCCCTGAAAAAGTACTGCGGGCCGCGTGTGCGTCACCTTCTCCTTCTTTCCCTGATACCGAGCATGGTTCTCACCCAGTACCAGGCGTTCAGGCAGCCCAGGATCAACCCGATGAGGAGCATCATCAGGGTCCATGAATACTGGCTGGGCCACCGGGAATCGATCCACACCCCGATGACGACCCCGATGAGCGTGGGAATGGCAATGGACCACCCCACCAGCCCGAACATGCCCAGGCCGAAGATCAGGCTGGCTTTGCCGGGGCGCCTGCCTTTTTCTCTCCTGATTCCCTTGGTGCGGATCTCTCGGGCGAACTCCTCGTCCTTTTTTTGCCTGTGGTCATGAAAATCATTCATATCCCTGCCTGTACGAACCGAACGAACTTCCTCGCAAGATCCGCCTCGAGCCGGGAAAGGGCGGCCTGAATTTTTCTCGCCCGTTCGTTTTCCGCGGAGAATTCCTTGAGCACGGTTTTCTCGAGGACCATAAGCTCTTTTCCATGCACGGCCCTTGCCGTGGACACCGTGACATCATCCCCGGCCTTCACGAGCACCCCTTCATCAAGGGCCACATACTGGAGACTCCCCTCCTGCGTTTCAAAGGTCAGAATGCCGGGCACCAGGGCGGTAACGAGATCGGCGTGCCGGGGGAGCATGCCGAAATATCCCTGCTCGTCTTCCGCCACCACCTTTTTCACCGGGGTGTCGATCAGGACCCGGATCAGTTCAATGACCTTGAGATTCATCCTTCTTCGCCTCGTCAATGGAGCCGATCATGTACAGCGCTTCTTCGGGATAGTCCTCGAACTCATCGTTCAGAATGCGCTCGCAGCCCTCGATGGTGTTTTCGAGCGACACGGACCGCCCCTTGTATCCGGTGAACTGCTCTGTCACCACAAAGGGCTGGGTGAGAAAACGCTCCAGTCTCCTGGCCCGGCGAACCGTCTTCTGGTCTTGACGGGAGAGCTCCTCGATACCCAGCATGGCAATGATGTCCTTGAGGTCCTCGTAGACCGCGAAGCTTCTGATCACCTCCTGGGCCACCTCGTAGTGCCGCTGTCCCACCACATGCGGGGCCAGCATCTTCGAGCCCGACTGCAGGGGGTCCACGGCGGGATAGATCGCTTCACCGGCCTTTTTGCGGGAGAGGACAATGGATGACGTGAGGTGGCCGAACACATGCTCGGCAGAGGGGTCGGTGAAGTCGTCTGCCGGCACGTAGACGGCCTGGATAGAAGTGATGGCTCCATGGGTGGTGTTCGTGATCCGCTCTTCCAGATCAGAGAGCTCGGTGGACAGGGTGGGCTGATAGCCCAGCCGTGAGGGGATCTGGCCGAGGAGTCCGGATATCTCGGAGCCCGCCTGGATGAACCGGAAGATATTGTCCACGAGCAGCAGCACGTTCTGCCCGCGATCATCCCGGAAGTACTCAGCCATGGTCAGGGCGGAATGCCCTACCCGGAAGCGTACGCCCGGCGGCTCGTTCATCTGCCCGAAGATCATGACGGTGTTGCCCAGCACTCCGGACTCTTTCATCTCCCGGTAGAGCTCTTCTCCTTCCCGGGTGCGCTCGCCGATGCCGCAGAAGATGCTCACTCCCTCATAGCGGGTGACCATGTTCTGGATCATCTCCATGATGAGCACGGTCTTGCCCACCCCGGCCCCGCCGAAAAGGCCGCTCTTGCCTCCCTCTTCAATGGGGGACAAGAGGTCGATGATCTTGATCCCGGTCACGAAGACCCTGGAGACCGCAGCCTGTCTGCTCAGCGGGACGCCTCCCCGGTG
>JALNWY010000041.1 GCA_023230665.1 Deltaproteobacteria bacterium | reverse complement strand
TTAACTGGTGAAAAAATGCCCTGCTGGAGTGTCTTTCCAGGGTTGAGCGAGCGGATGATCTCCTTCTTTCCCTGTCTCCGGGAAGATGGAGAAAAACAGAAGGGAACCATGCCCTGTCCGGGACCGGGGGGAGCCGTGGCGCTGAATCGTTATCCTCACGGATGAAATGGAGAAAACCAGCCTGAAATTCAGTATAACCCGGCAAGGGAGATTCTCAACACGCCCGGCATGCCCTTCCCGCCGACCCCTCTTCCCGCCCCGGGCATCCTTCCAGGCCGATCCCGTGTACGAGAAGATCCCGCGTGGCCCTGATCCATGCAGCAAACAATCTCTTCAGCAATATTTCTCCCTTGATTCATCATTGATTCGCAGGCATTATTGCTCTTGGTAATACCAACAGCCTGCGAGGAGGGTGATTTCATGCAGGACATGCTGGGGCCTCTCAAGACCGAGAGTCTCAAACAGGTGTTTATCTCGCGGTTTGAAGACCTGATCCTCACGGGCAGGCTCGCCATCGGTCAGAAGCTGCCCCCTGAGCGCGAGCTTGCGCTCCAGCTGGGGGTGAGCAGGCCCGTGGTGCACGAGGGGCTCGTGGAGCTGGCCGCCAAGGGGCTGGTGAAACTCAGGCCCCGGGCGGGCGCCGTGGTGAGCGATTACCGGAAGGAAGGCTCGCTCGCCATCCTGGAGTCGCTCGTCAATTTCCAGCGCGGCGGCCTGGACCCCGAGTTGCTGGAGAGTCTCATCCGGGTAAGGGCCCTGGTGGAGAACGAGACTGCCCGGCTCGCCGCACTCAACCGCACGGACACTCACATCGAGACCTTTCATGAAATCCTGAACGCAGAGGAGTCGGCAGACCCCCGCCATATCGAGAAGATCACGGCCCTGGACTTCGAGTTTCACCTCACCATGGGCATCGCATCGGGTAATCTCGTGTATCCCATGCTCATCAACTCGTTCAGGCCGGTGTATGTGAACTTTACCTCGCTCTTCTTCTCCGAGCCCGAGGTTGTCCCCGCGATACTCCGGTTCCACCGGAGATTGCTTGCGGCAGTCGAAAAACAGGACCCGAAACAGGCGGCGGCACTCATGACCGAGACCCTCGCCCACGGCGAGCAGCGCCTGAGAACCCTGCTTTCCCGCCGGTAAAAAACAAGGAGGTGTGCCATGGCAATGGCAGAGGCGCTCGATGATCCGGGCAAAAAGATCAAGAAACCGAAAAACCTCTCCCCGCGGATCCGGTGGCTGCGCGACTATTACTTCCAGGGAACGAGCCGCGCGTGGAACAACGAGTTCACGGCCTGGACCACGGGCATGCCCTGGGACGTGCAGTTCGACGAGATGACCTTTTACATCGTGCCCGAGACCTATGCCTTTCTTCAGACCTTCCGGTCCTCCATGCAGCAGGCCGCGCACACCGTGAAGCTGGACCCTGTCTTCTGGACCTGGAGCCTGCCCGAGCGCAAGGCATGGCTCATCCGGGAGGTGATGGTGAACCATGTTCCCTGCGAGGTCCTGCCCGGGGACCTCATCGCAGGCGGCCGCTTCAATATCCAGACCTCCATGTGCTGGACGAAAAAGGAGGCAAGAGAGCGCGACCGGCTCATCTATGGCAGAAAGGGCGCGCGGGCGTCCATGAAATGGTTCCACGACCATGGCTACGGCAACTCCGGCGCCACCTCGGGCCACCTCATCCCGGGGTATGAGCGGATCCTGAACCTGGGCTGGAAGGGCATCTACGAGGACCTCAGGCGCCGATACGAGTTCCTGGACGCAAAGGAGAAAAAGGGGAGCACGGGCGCGCAGCTGCGCGCCATGATGACCGCGGCCGCCATGCCCCGGGACCTGGCAGGCAAATATGCCGGACTCTTAGAGAAGCTCGCCGGGGAGGAACAGGACTTGCTGAGAAAAACCGAGCTCGTCCGGATGGCGGAGAACCTCAGACATGTCCCCTGGGAGCCGGCGCGAACATTCTGGGAGGCCGTGCAGGCGCTGTGGATCACTCACATGCTCGTCATGAGCGACGAGAATTATCCGGGCCCGGGCGTGTCCTTTGGCAGAATCGACCAGTACCTCCTGCCCTACTGGGAGCATTCGATCGCGCAGGGCATGGACCGGGAATTCGGCAAGGAGATTCTCAAGTGTTTCTGGATTCACGCCAACACGGTTTACGACGCAATGATCCGGATCGGGAACATGGGCATCACCTCGGGCTACGGCCAGCTCATCACCCTCTCGGGCATGGGCAGGGACGGCCGCGACATGACCAACGATCTGACCTATGCCATGCTCGAGGTAATCGACGAGCTCTCGCCCATCCTGGAGCCCAAGCCCAACATCCGACTCCACAAGGGGAGCCCGGAGGAACTCCTTGACAAGGTGGTCGACATGGTCTCCACGAGCCAGGGCTCGCCCTTTCTGCTCAACTTTGACGAGCGGTCCATGGCAGGCATGATGCGGGAGGCCAAAAAGGCCTGTGTGGAGCACCTCATCAACGAGGGCAACGTGCACGACTATGCGCCGGTCGGCTGCCTGGAGAACACCATGGCGGGCAACGACCGTTCCGGGACCGTGGACAACAACCTCAACCTGCTGAAAAGCGTGGAGCTCGCCCTGAACGACGGGAAAGACTTCTTCGACTTTGTCGACCCCATCACGGGTAAACGCGAGAAGGTGCGCCAGGCAGGCCCCCGGACCGGTGACGCCGCGTCGCTGAGGTCCTGGGAGGACTTCTGGAGCGCCTATGCCCGGCAGACGAAATTTATCATCAAGCAATGCGTGGAGCTCTATGAAAAATCCGAGTCGATCCGGGCCCGGTTCTGTCCCACGCCCTATGTATCCTGCCTGGTGAAAGGATGCGCGGAAAAGGGCCTGGACATCACCCAGGGAGGGGCCGAGCTCAACTTCACCACGCTGGAGGCCGTGACCTTTGCCACCACGGTGGACAGCCTGCTCGCGATCAGGCACCTGGTGTACGATACAAAGCAGTGCACGCTTCAGGAGCTGGTGAAGGCGCTCAAGGCAAACTGGCAGGGTTTTGAAAAACTCCAGGCTTTGGCTACGTACAAGGCGCCCAAATACGGCCGGGACGATGATGAAGCGGACGCCATGGCCCGGGCCGTCATGGACCTGTGGTGCGAGGAGACATGGAGGCACAGGACCCGCTCGACAGGCAGGCAGTTCAGGCCCGGGATGCTCAGCTGGAACTACTGGGTGGGGGACGGGTTCATCCTGCCGGCGAGCCCGGACGGGAGGCCCAAGGGGAGGTTCCTGTCAAACGCCATCTGTCCGGTGAGCGGGGCCGACATCAACGGCCCCACAGCAAACATGAACTCGGTGGGCAAGGCCCTGGGCGGCAAGGCAGAGAAAGGTCCCGGAGACTGGGGCGGCTACCTCAACTGCCTGCCCAACGGCGCGAGCCACACCATCTCCATGAGCCCTTCGCTGCTCAGGGACCCCGAGCACAAGGAGAAGTTCAAGGCCTTTCTCAAAGGGAGTCTTGAGCAGGGCGGAACCTCGCTCCAGGTCAACATGATCGACGCGGCCATGCTGCACGATGCCCAGAGACGACCCGAGGGGTACCAGTCGCTTCTGGTGAGGATCACGGGCTATAATGCCTACTTCACCACTATCGGCCGCGAGCTGCAGAACGAGGTGATCGCAAGGATCAGTCATGAGTCGCTCTAGAGATAAGGCCGGGAAAAGATCGCCGGGTCCGGAACGTGCGCACAGAGGCGAGCCGGCATGAAGACCGCTGGGCATGACCCGGAAAAGCCGAAGGGTCTCATCCTGAGGGTCCAGCGGATGTCCACCGAGGACGGTCCGGGCATCAGAAGCACGGTCTTTTTCAAAGGGTGTCCGCTTCAGTGCGTGTGGTGTCACAACCCGGAGAGCATCCCGGGAAGGCCGCAGGTGCATTGGGTGGGATCGCGGTGCATCGGCTGCCTGAGCTGCATCGAGGTATGCCCGGAAAATGCGCTCAAAACCACAGACTCTGGCATGGAGATCGACAGGCAGGCGTGCACGGACTGCCTCTGCTGTGCCCAGACCTGCCCGTCCACGGCCATGGAGATCTACGGCAGGTGTTTCAGCCCCGAGGATCTCGTGAACGAGCTGATGAAGGACCGCGTCTATTTCGAGCAGTCAAAGGGCGGAGTGACCCTCTCGGGCGGCGAGCCTACCCGTCAGCCGGATTTTGCCCGCAAGGTCTTAGAATCGCTGAAAGGAAAGGGCATCCATACCGCGCTCGACACCTGCGGCCAGTGCCCCTGGGAAAGGCTCGAGATGCTCCTGCCCTTCACCGACCTGCTGCTCTATGACCTCAAGCTCATGGACGAGGAGCTTCATCGCGGCTATACCGGCCTGTGCGGCAGCCAGATCCAGCGGAACCTCGCCCGGATCAGAGACTACTGCAGGAAGCTTCATAACCCCCTCGAGATCTGGGTGCGCACCCCTGTTATTCCCGGCCATACGGACAGTGAGGAGAATATCCGCGCCATCGGTGCCTTTATCCGTGACACCATGGCCGGGACCGTCTCCCGGTGGGAACTCTGCGCGTTCAACAACCTCTGCGCCCACAAGTACGACGGACTGGGAATCAACTGGAAGTGCCGGGACTGCGGGCTCGTGGCGCAGGGCCACATGGAGCGTCTGGCCCAGGCGGCATCCGAGTCGGCGGGTAGGGGCGTGATCGTCCATGCGAGCGGGGCCACCGCCGGGACAGAATCTCGCGGGCATCCGCCGGCACCGGAGAGATCATGCCCCCCGGCAGGCCGCGAAACGCCCCGGTGAGCGGACGGCTCTTAAAAAATCGCTCATGAGGCCGCGGCAAGCCTTAAGTAAGGAGCGGAATCCGAGATACGGCAGGCCCGAGGCATCATGCCCATTGACGGGGAAGCACTGTCAGTGAACTTAAAAGGAGGACAGGCAATGAAAATGAACTCGAATCGGTTTGACGAGCGGGATCTCAGGGAGTTCGAGCCCGAGGCAAAGGTGGGCCTGATCGCGACCGTCAACCCGCAGGGGCTGCCCCATGTCACCCTGATCACGGCCCTGCAGGCAAAAACCACTGGAGAGCTCATCTGGGGCCAGTTCTCCGAGGGTCTGAGCAAACATCACGTGCAGGACAACCCAAGGACCGGCTTTCTCATCATGACGCTCTCGAAGCGCCTCTGGCGGGGCAAGGCGCTCTGGGCTCATCAGGAGCGCAGCGGCGAGGACTTCGAAATGTTCAACAGCAAGCCCATGTTCCGCTACAACGCCTATTTCGGCATCCACACCGTGCACTACATGGACCTGGTTGAGACCTATGGCCGGGAGCGCCTGCCCATGGGACGGATCATCCTCTCATCCCTGCTCACCAGGGCCGGAAAGGCCGCGGTGCGCACTCCGAACTTCAGACGGATACTCAAACCCTGGGCCCAGGGTCTCTTCGACCGGCTGGACAGCCTGAAGTTCCTTTCCTGGGTGGGCCCCGACGGGTTTCCGGTCATCATCCCCCTCATTCAGTGCCAGGCTGCGGACAGCACCCGGCTGGCCTTCTCCACCCTTGCCTACGGCGACGAGCTCAAGCGCCTGGAGCAGGGAATGGGCGTGGCCGTGTTCGGGCTCACCATGGACATGGAGGACGTGCTCGTCAGGGGGGTCTTCGGCGGGCTTAAGAAGGGTCGCGGGGTAACGCTCGGCATCGTGGACATCGACTGGGTGTACAACTCCATGCCGCCCAAGCACGGCCAGATCTATCCCGAGGTCGCGATCGAGCCGGTCACGCAGTTCTAGAGCCGCACCCTTCTCAGGCGGTTCAGGCTTTATCCTGCCGGGGTGATTCCGGCGCGAGTTCCCAGGTTTCGACCCCTTTGCTGCGGTGGATCCGGATGAACCCCTTGTCGCGGCTTATCTCGATCCGGCTCACGTCATCCATGCCCTCGGGACAGACCACCACCGGCTCCTGGATATCGATGAGCCCCAGGGCGGGCGGCATCACCAGCCGGTCCTTCTTCACGTCCAGCATCGTGGCCCCGTCGCGGTACAGGGTGACCCGGGCGTCATGGGCAACTACCAGTTTGTAGAGGTTGGTGCTGAAGCCCATGAACCTGGTCTTCTTCATGTGAAAGCTGGAGGCCCGAACCGACAGGTTGTACGGCCCGATCTTCTCCATGACGTGGATGTCCTTCACATAGGGCCCGATCCGGGTGAGGTGCTCAGGGACCCTGCTCCGGGACACCCCCTGTCCGTCGTCATCCGGAAGGAAGAGCAGCAGGAGAATGCCTGCGGCCAGGACGGCAAGAGCGGCCAGCCCCAGGGCGCCATGAATGATCTGTCTGCGCATCGTGGGATGATTGCTCAGGGAGGGGGCTGATGCCTCCCTCCCTTTTAGCTGATCTTAGTCTGCCGCTTCCGGGAGCAGCTTGACGGAACCCAAGTTATACAGGCCGCCGCCCTCATTGCACCCAACATTGAAATAGTTCAACGATCCCCTCTTCACCAGACGGGAGAGGCAGTCGAACTCCACCTCGAATCCGGTATCGCCGCTGGAGAACCGAACAGGGAAACCCTCGAATGATTCCCCGGTTGATTCATTCCAGGTGGTTTCATCATCATCCCCCCTCAGGCTAAGGCCAATGCTCGCATAATCCGAACCATAGGTCATTCTCAGGTATGCGAATGAATACCACTCGCTGTACGATGAGGGTTCAAACCCGGTCTGGAGACAGAGGTAGAGCTTGTCGCTGCTCGAATCCCGCGCGATCTTGAACACGGTTTCTCCCGCGGTCTGGAAGACCTTTACATCTTCCCAGTCGGCGGGATCTCCGTCAATGGATATGTCGGCCCGGGGGATCTCGAAGGTCTCCTCGGGTTCATCCCAGTATATGTGGGAAACCAAGGGAATGACTGCAGGATCTCCGCAGGGGATGTAGGGTTTGAAGTCGTCAATGCCTTCGGGCGGATACCATGCCTCGAGGAGAACGTCCCGGGGGGCTCTGGCAGCTTTGGCATTGAGCAGATCGTAGATCCTGATGCCAGAGGCGACGCTGTTGAAGCAGTATTCCTGAATCTCGATGCCGTTTTCGGTCATGGGGTAGTAGAACCCGTCCTTGCCGTCGATGTACTCGGTCACACCGATTTCGTACGTTTCGAATGAGACGAGCCTGGCCGAAGGATCGTCCAGGCAGGATATCACGGAGGGCAGCACCCGGTCCCGGACGAGCTTGACCGATTCCAGCTCGAGCTCGGTATCCAGGCTGAAGGCGTTTGCGTACCGCTGCCTGCGCTGCTCTTCACTCAAGCCCTCGATGGCTGTGACCGCAGCCTTATAGTGCACGATCGCCGTATCGAGGGCAGCCCTGAACCCGGCGAGCCCGGCCCTGTTCAAGTAGGTGAGCAGATTGGGGTTCTTCGCGATGAGACCCTTCCAGGCATCCTCCATCAGCTCATGATCGATGTCGTCATCTGGCATGCGGATGTTTTTGTTCGGGTCAGTGCAGAGCAGGCGAATGTCGTATCCTTTGCCGTTATAGGGCACGGTATGATCCACCACCGTGAAATCCACTGCCTGCAGATAGACGACCAAGGCCTTGAGCAGGTTGGCCATGGACCGCATCACCTGGATATCGATGGTGTCGAAGTGCACGATGTTCATCTCGTCGAGGCTTATCACGATATCCTCGCCTTCTGCCTGCGCCAGGAGGCTGTCGGCCCGGGAGAGCCGCTCTTCGAGGTCGGCAAGCAGGCTCCGTGCATCGGTGATATAGACGGCCTTCTTGAGGTAATCGTAGGTGATCTGGCTCAGGTCATGCTGCGAGGTAAGTGCATCGAAGTCCGTCTCGATGCCCACCTCCAGCCCGTAGCTGTCCATAATCCCCGAAAGCAGCGGGCTCCTGTACACACCGAGCAGCTCGCCGCAGGCCTTGTACAGGCATGACTCCTTCGAGTCGTCCAGATCACCGATCATTGCCATCAGATTGTCGAAGTTTTCATCAGTCGGCTCGTTGATGGCCTTGAGAAGGGCACTGTTGGCTTCCTCGGAGCCGATCGGGACTTTTACCCCGGCGGCACCAGGGCCGCCGCCACTGCTGCTTCCACCCCCGCAACCGAAAACAAGGAACAAGAAACAGAACACACAGGCATACCTGACCATCCAGAGACAGATTCTCTCCGCACTATACATGACAACCTCCTCATATAAGATTTTTATTCTTATCAAACCAGCAAGGATGATGGCACACTACATTGAATTTCAGAGAGATTATCATTACTCCTCTTCCTTTTTCCGTGTCAATAAATAAATAAAATTACTCTTTTTAAGGCAGCATCACATCCCCTCATCCGCTGAGATGAGAGCAGCCGGACAGGCGCCTCGTTGTTCGGCAATATGTCTTTTGTATGTCGTATTGACAAGGATCGAGAAAATCCCCTGCCCGGGGCGGACCACGATCTTTTCAGGTGATCGTCTCTGAAAAAGAAAAAAATCTCGCCCGGCCAGTCTCGGGCGCGGGAAGCTGGCCGGGCAGGGCACAGGATTGAACGGCTGGGAAGCCTTTAGACCAGACCCTGAAAGAGCATGGCTTCGGCAACCTTCACAAAGCCTGCGATGTTGGCGCCGATCACGTAGTTGCCCGGACAGCCGTACTCCCTGGCGGTTTCGTAACAGTTGCCGTGGATGCTCCGCATGATCTCCTGGAGCCTGCTGTCCACCTCTTCGCGGGGCCAGCACAGGCGCATGGAGTTCTGGCTCATCTCCAGGCCGGAGACCGCTACGCCCCCGGCATTGGCCGCCTTGCCGGGCCCAAAGAGGATGCCTTTTTCGATGAACCGGCCAACACCCTCGGGCGTCGTGGGCATGTTCGCGCCCTCGGCCACCACCAAGCACCCGTTTTTTATGAGGACCTCTGCGTCCTTGCCCGTGAGCTCGTTCTGGGTGGCGGACGGGAATGCGCAGTCGCAGGAGATATGCCACGGCCTCTTGCCCTCCAGGTACTCTGCGCCGAATTTCTTGGCATATTCCTCGATGCGGCCGCGATGGACGTTCTTGAGCTCCATGAGCCAGGCGAGCTTTTCCCCGTCGATGCCGTCTTTATCATAGATGGCGCCCCCTGAATCCGACAGGGAAACGACCTTGGCGCCGAGCTGGAGCAGCTTCTCCACCGTATACTGCGCCACATTGCCCGATCCGGATACCGTGCAGACCTTGCCTTCAAGGCCGTGGCCCCGGGTCTTGAGCATCTCAAGGGCGAAGTAGACCGACCCGTAGCCCGTGGCCTCCGGCCTGATGAGGGTCCCGCCATAGCACGGCGACTTGCCGGTCAGCACTGAGGTGAACTCGTTCTTCAGCCTCTTGTACTGGCCGAAGAGATAACCGATTTCCCTGGCCCCCACGCCGATGTCGCCTGCAGGCACGTCGGTGTTGTGGCCGATGTGCCGGAAGAGCTCGCTCATGAATGACTGGCAGAACCGCATGACCTCGCTGTCGGATTTGCCCTTGGGGTCGAAATCGGATCCGCCCTTGCCGCCGCCCATGGGCAGGGTGGTGAGCGAGTTCTTGAAGACCTGCTCGAACCCCAGGAACTTCAGGATGTCGAGGTTGACGCTCGGATGGAAACGGAGCCCCCCCTTGTAGGGGCCTATGGCGCTGCTGAACTCCACCCGGAAGCCGCGGTTGACATGGACGGCGCCCTTGTCATCCTGCCAGGGAACCCGGAAGATAATGGTCCGCTCGGGCTCGGTGATCCTGTCCAGGAGGTTGGCGTCCCGGTATCTCCTGTTGCGTTCGAGTACCGGCCTCAAGGACTCGAGGACCTCGGTCACCGACTGCAGGAATGCGGGCTCACCCGGATTCTTGTCGCGGATCCTTGCCAGCGCCTGATTGACAAGTGGCATTTAAATCTCCTTTCTCCTCTGTTGAATATCCTAATTTTTTCTATACTGGTCTCTTGCCTCTCGACTCGCGGAACACCTGGGCAAAAGGACGCAGTCCTGCGAAGTCCATGACTGTTGACATGGCGAAGTTTTCCGCCTCAATCCCGATCTCCCGGGCCGCGGCCACCGGGTTGAGCCCGCCCGTGAGCACCATACCCACTTTGTTGACATCAACCGGCACCTGGCACACCGCCTCGCCCATCTTGCCGGTGGAGAGCACACCGCGGATCCCCGTCTTTTCGAGCAGGGACACGATGTCCAGGACATTTTCCCGGCAGATTCCGGCCACTTCGCGGAAATTGGCGAGGATTTTCCCTTCTCCTGCTGCGGCGTCCCTGGCAGAGGTCATCTTCGCGCTGATAAAGGCCTCGGAGGGATCCAATGATGTGCCCGAGTAGTGGATGAGCTCCACAAACCGCACCGGCTTTTTGTCCTGCACCTGGAGAATCCCCCCGAACTTCGAGTCCATGGGGATACCCTGCTTGAGCAGAACGCCGTTGAACACGATGCTGCACACCGTGGCAAAGCCTACCTGCCCTTCGGGAACGCTCATGTCGCCGATAAAGCTCCCTGCACGCGCCACGCTCACGAGATCGCTGATGGACAATCCCATGTCGAAGCTCTCTTTCATGGCGGCCAGCGCATCGTCAAAAAGGCTCTCGGAAAAAAAGCTCACGTTTACCGGGATAAGCCCGGTGCGCGAACGAATGTCAAAGGTGGTTTTGTACGCGAGGATCTCGATGCGGGATATGGCGTATCCGACCTTGTCCTGGACCCGGGCGTTGCGCAGCTCGTCGATCCCCTTTTCAGTGATGATCCTGCCGTCCCGCCTCCCTACGAGCTGGGTGAGCCCGCGCTCGTCCATGAACTGGAGATGGTATCGCACGGCGCGCTCGCTCAGGGAAACCCCGTAGTCCTTCATCCTCCGGGCGATAATCCGCGCCCCGAGAGGCTGGCCGGCCTGGTTGAGGATTCTGAGGATTACGATACTCTTCCGCTCGATCTCTTCATAGGGAAACATACGCCTTCCTTCATGTATGGTTATCGGCAACCTTTTTCCGTATCCCCATACTCGGACTCCTCTTCTGTGTCAAGAGAAAGCCCGGTGCAGCCTGCTGATTCCTGGCGGCTTTTCACACTAGTTTCACACATGCTTTGAGGTTGTTTGACACACGGGCGCAGCCGGCCCGTGCTAGTATGCGGATTGCCCAAGGGCGCAACATTGAGGACAAGAACACAAAACATTATTTTCTATTCTGACAGGCCTTGCCTGATAAGGAGATCGCCGTGAAGATCCTGCTTGTGTATCCAGAGATTCCCGATACCTTCTGGAGCTTCAAACACGCCTTGAAGTTCGTTTCCAAGAAGGCCGCCTTTCCTCCTTTGAGCCTGCTCACTATTGCCGCCGCCATTCCTGCCGGCTGGGAGAAACGGCTCGTGGACACCAACGTGAGGAGATTGAAGGACACCGAGATCCTGTGGGCGGATTATGTCTGCGTCAGCGCCATGCACGTCCAGAACAAGTCTGCCGGGGAAATCATATCCCGCTGCAGGAAATACGGCAAAAAGATCATTGCCGGCGGACCCTACTTCACCACCTCTCCGGAGGAGTTTGCCGGGATCGACCACTTGGTGCTCGGCGAGGCCGAGAGTATCCTGCCCGAGCTGTTCAGTGATATCGGCAGGAGAGCAGGCAGACATGTATACGAGGCCGGAGGCCATCCCGACCTCGCGCTGGCGCCTGTTCCCGACTGGGGGCTCATCGACTTTAGCGATTATGATTCCATGCTGGTGCAGTTCTCCCGGGGCTGCCCCTTTGATTGCGAGTTCTGCGACATCGTGCTCTTAAACGGCCGGAGCCAGCGCACCAAGAGCCCGGAACAGTTCATCGGCGAGATCGACTCACTCTATCGGGCCGGCTGGAGAGGCTCGGTGTTCATCGTGGACGACAATTTCATCGGCTCCAAGGCCAAGGTCAAGGCCATGCTCTCCGGGCTCGCCTGCTGGATGGACCGGCACGGGCGGCCTTTTCACTTCTTCACCGAGGCATCCATCAATCTGGCCGATGACGAGGAGCTCATGGACCTCATGGCGCGCGCCGGGTTCAACAAGGTGTTCGTGGGTATTGAGACCCCCAACCTGGAGAGCCTCAAGGAGACGAACAAATATCAGAACACGAAAAAAGATCTGCTCCAGTCCGTGAGGGCCATCCAGAAAAGAGGGATGGAAGTCATGGGCGGCTTTATCGTGGGGTTCGACAACGACACCGAAACCATCTTTCAGAGGCAGATCGACTTTATTCAGAAGAGCGGGATCGCCGCAGCCATGGTGGGGATCCTCAACGCCCTGCCGGGAACCAAGCTCTGGAACCGTTTGGGAAAGGAAGGACGCCTCATCGGCGAGAGCTCGGGAGACAACACTGCGGTCTGTGTCAATTTCATCCCCAGGATGGGGATGCAGAAGCTCATGGACGGATATCGCAGCGTGCTGGAGACCATCTATTCTCCGGAGATCTATTACCGCAGGTGCGTGACCTTCCTGAAATCGTACCGCCAGCAGACAGTGTCAAAGATCAACGCCTCCGGGGTGCTGGCGTTTTTCAAGAGTATCTGGCGCATAGGGATCAAGAACGAAGAAGGATTCAGGAGATATTTCTGGAGACTCCTTCTGAAAAGCCTCCTGATCAACCCCAGGACCTTTGGAGAGGCTGTGCGGCTCATGATCGTGGGCTTGCATTTCCGGAAGTCCATGTGCACCTCCCGTTCGCTGCCCCAGGAGGCCTATCGCCTTGCCGGACCGGACGGTTCGGCCGTCATAGGACCGGCCCCGGCCTGCATGAATGAATCGGAAGACCGTACCACTCAGAGATTGTCCACATAGTGATAGATCATCTCGGTGAGCTCTTCCACGAGGTGTTCTCGCTGCATGGGCGAGTCCAGAAAGGTCACGTAGTGTCCCACGTTCTCCACTGCACTGTGGATCACCTTGGCCGCCACCTGGAGATTCCGTGCGCTCCCAAGATGGGAGTACGGTTGCAGGAGCGAGCTGATCAGAACAAGCTGCTTCTGCTCGGCATCGTCGAAGAGCCGTTTCACATCCCTGTCTGAAAACTTGAGAACAAGCGCCTCGCGATGAAATGCGGGATGAAGGTCGAACGCTGCAAACGCCTTGTCGATGTGGCTCCTGATATTATCCCTCAGGGGGACCCCCTGGTCGGACTGCAATTGGTAGATCCCGGCGATGAAGTTCTCGAGATACTGATTGAGGATGTCCAGAAAGAGCGTCTTCTTGTTCCTGAAGTAGTTGTAGAAGGTGCCGGTGGAGACACCTGCCCTGACTGCGATCTCGTTGGAATTCGTGCCGCTCAAGCCCTTTTGCGCAAACAGGTCCCGCGCAGCCTCCATGATGCGCTGCTTCTTTTCCCTGCTCCGCTGCTGTTGGGGAATCCGTACCCGTCTCATGGCATCTTTTTTCAGCTTTCCCGGCCTTCTTCCCTGTCCGGCAGAAGCTGTCTGCAGAACTCTACTCATCATTGCCGTCCCAATGCATTAGGGTGCTTCTAATAATTGAGTTTCACCCATCAAAAAATGGCTTAGGTCCAACATTGGACCTTGCTGAGAAGCGTATTTTTAGAAGTACCCATTATTTTCGGACATCAGTATCGCAGAAAACAGGCACCAAATCAAACATGAATAATTCATCATGTTTTGACTTGACTATGCAGATCATTGCTCATATTATTTTCCTCGTGTATTTTAGACAGCATATTGTCTCGCCCCCGATGCCATGCAATCGGGGTGAATGAAAAGGGTGGGGTGAAAGCGAGCCTGAGCTTCCTTTCCTTATGTCTATGCACCGTGCTCATTCTCCTTGTGGATAGCCTTCTGAGCGTTCAGACCACCAACAAGGGATAAAAAAACGAAGAATGTGAAGAGGAGGGGTTATGACAGACATTTCCGGCGGACATCTGGTGGCAAGGTATCTCAAGCAGGTGGAAGGGGTGGAGGTGGTCTTCTCGCTCTCGGGAGGACACATCGACCGGATCTACGATGGCCTGCTGAACGAGAAGGTTCGGCTGATCGACGTGCGGCACGAGCAGGCGGCAGCCATGATGGCCCATGCCTGGTCGATTTACCGGGGACATCCCGGGGTATGCCTCGTCACTGCCGGCCCCGGATTCACCAATGTGCTCACCGGCGTGGTGAATGCCCAGCTGGAAAACGCTCCCATGGTCGTCATCTCGGGCACTGCCCCGGTTCGCGACTGCGAAAAGGGGGCCCTGCAGGAGATGAAGCAGGCCGACATGATCAAGTCCACGGTAAAATGGTGCGGTATCTGCCACGATACCAGGCGTATTCCCGAGTTCCTGGCCATCGCCTTCAGACAGGCCGTAACCGGGAGAAAAGGGCCTGTGTTTCTGGAGCTGCCGCCCGATGTCCTCAATGTGAAGGTGAGCGAGGACAAGGTAGTCTGGCCTGAAAAAGGTATGTCTGCCTACTCCTGCCAGCCGGATACCGAGGCTGTTGAAAAGGCCGCAGAACTGATAAACCGGGCCGAGAGGCCGATCATCATCGGCGGCGGCGGCATGGGGGCCTCGGACTGCGCGGAGGATTTCAGGCGGTTTGCGGAAAAGACCGGAATACCCTTCTTCCTCATCAACACGGCCCGGGGAATGCTCCCTGACGACCATCCCCAGTCCCTGTGGGACGGCGGTATGATGGCCATGCTCACGGCCGCTTCCCAGACCGATCTCGTGATCGCCCTGGGGGTGCGGTTCAACTGGCTGCTCATGTACGGCCAGGTCTTTCCCCAGGCAAAGCTCGTGCGGGTGGACATCAATCCGGCCGAGATCGACCGCAACCGGGCCGCGGATGTGGGCCTGGTGGGGGACGTGAAGCTCAGCCTTAAGGCCCTGGGCCGAATCGTCGAGGAGAAGCGGCATGATGCGTGGCTCAAGGTGCTCAGAGACACCTACCTGCCCATGACCGCCGAAGAAGAGGCGGCCCGGAACACCCCTTCAGACCCTATCCATCCCCAGCGCCTCATCGCTCTGACCCGGCAGGCCGTAGGCGACGACGCCATCTACATCATTGACGGGGGCGACACCTCGTATTACGGCGCCGTGGGGTTCAAGGCCGGAGAGCGGGCCGCGGTGTATGCGTCCGCCGGCGGCCAGTTCGGGTGCCTGGGTACGGGCATTCCCTTCGCCCTTGCAGCCAAGCTCGCCAGACCGGACAAGCAGGTGGTGCTCATCAACGGCGACGGTTCTTTCGGGCTCAACGCCATGGAGTTCGACACGGCCGTGCGACACGGCATTCCCATCCTCTGCATCGTCAATAACGACCAGGCATGGGGCATGATCAAGCACGGGCAGGAGCTGTGCTACGGAGGAGAGCGGGTGATCGGGTCCCAGCTGGGGACCATCCGGTACGACAAGGTCGTTGAGGCCCTGGGCGGTTATGGGGAGCTGGTGGACAAGGACGCCGACCTTGTGCCGGCAATCAGGAGGGCTCTTGCTTCAGAGAAGCCCGCGTGCATCAATGTCATGACCGATACCTGCGCCATCAGCCCCATGACCCTGCAGTTCATCGACGGCCTCAAGATGGAGTGATGCGCCATGAAAGCCGTCCAGTTCAACGTTTCCATACCCCGGTACCTCTCCCTGAAGGCTCTGGGACTGCTGAACCGGAAACTCTATTACGAGGGACCGCTCGCCACGGTGAGGCTCGTGGACATCCCGGAGCCGGCCCTGCCCTCGCCCGAGTGGGTGAAGATCAAGACCCGGGCCTGCGGTCTGTGCGGCTCAGACATGAACCTCATCTTCCTCAAGGATTCCCCCTCTGCATCGCCGTTCACCTCTTTCCCCTGCGTCTTGGGCCATGAGCTCTCAGGCGAGATCGTGGAGGCCGGAAGCGGCGCAGGGGACTTCCGGGTGGGCGAGCGGGTGACCATATCGCCCCACCTGAGCTGCCACGCGCGGGGCATCGACTCCCCCTGCCCGGCGTGCAGCGCAGGCAGATGGGGAAGCTGCGAGAACTTTGCCCGGGGGAACCTCGCGCCGGGCATGTTCACCGGCATCTGCCGGGATACATGTGCCGGATTCGCCGAATACCTGGTGGCTCACCGAAGCCAGGTGTTCAGGCTGCCCGACGAGGTGTCCGACGAGGCGGGAGCCCTGATGGAGCCGCTTGCGGTGTGCATCCAGGCTGTGCTGGACAACAAGCCGAACAAGGGCGAGCACGTGCTGGTGATAGGCGGCGGGGTGATCGGCAGCCTCATTGTCCAGGCACTGAAGGCCCTTGATACGGACTGCACCATCACCCTGTCCGAGCCCTCGTCTTTCCATGCCGAGCTCTGCAGAACATTCGGGGCCGATCACATATTCACGGACGGGGACATCCTGGGCCGGGCCGTGGAGATAACAGGTGCCGCCCGCTACCGGCCCATGCTCGGGCAGGACATCCTCATGGGCGGCTTCGCACGGGCCTTTGACACCGTGGGCAGCAGGGAGACGATCAACACGTGCATGCGGGCAATGGCCTCGGGCGGGGTGCTGTCGGTGGTGGGCATCGGTCACGAGGTAAAGCTCGACCTCACCCCTTTGTGGCTCAAGCTGCAGACCCTCAAGGGGGTTTTCTCTTCTGCGTTCATGCCGGTTGACGGACGGATGGTGCACGTCTTTGAGCTGGCTGTCGAGCTTGCCCGGTCGAAAAGGGTCTCACTGGAGGAGATGGTCACCCATACCTTCACCCTGGAGCAGTTCCCCCGGATGATCGAGACCAATCTCGCCAAGTCCCGCAGCAAGGCCGTCAAGACCCTGGTCAGGTTCTCCGGCAGACAGGAGGCAGGGGCATGAAAGCGCTGGTCACCGGCGCCACGGGTTTCATCGGATCGCGACTGGTCAGAGAGCTCGCCCGCCAGGGCATGGAGGTACGGTCACTGATCCTGCCGGGGGAGCCGGCCGGCCATATCAGAGATTATACGACCGACATCCGCCGGGGGAACCTGGACGAGCCGCAGAGCCTGAAAGGTCTCTTAAAAGGGATCGATCTCGTGTTCCACCTCGCGGCCAGGGTAACGGACTGGGGCTCCAGGCAGGCCTTCTACAGGCCCATTCTCGACGGCACCCGGAATCTCCTGGAAGAGAGTAGGGAAAAGGGCGCGCGCTTCGTGTACGTGAGCTCGATCGCGGCATGCGGGCTCGGCAGACACCTCAAGGGGATGAGGGAGAGCGACGAGGCATGCATGTCCGGGGTCCCGTACAACGACGCAAAGCTGGAGGCCGAGCGGATCGTGCGGTCCTTCCACGACCAGGGCCTGGTGAATGCCGTCATCGTGAGGCCCGCAAACGTCACCGGCCCGGGGAGCGTCTGGGTCAGGGACATCGTGGACAGGTTTAAGGGACTGTTCGTCCCCCTCCTGGACCACGGCCGCTACAGCGCCAGCCTCGTCTACGTGGACAATCTCGTAAGCGGCCTGGTCCTGGCCGGCACCCGGCCGAGAGCAGTGGGCAACACCTACCACCTGCGCGACGACTGGGACGTGACCTGGAAGCGCTATCTGACCGACCTGGGCGCCATGATGGGGAAGCGGCCCGGGTTCAGCATCCCTTTCTCGCTTGCCTGGACGCTCGGCGCACTCTCCGAGAAGATACTGACCCCGCTGAACATCCGCCCGCCCATCACGAGGCTCACTGCCGCGATCATGGGCAGGGACAACGATGTGGACACCACAAAGGCAAGGACCGAGCTGGGGTGGGACACGCATGTCTCCTACGAACAGGCCCTTGCGGAGATCCGCGCCTGGGTGGATGACTATCTTCGCTATGAGTAAATATCTTTGCCGTTAGTATAGTAGTATCATGAAAACGAGGAGGGACCCTTTGATGACCTATGATACGGAGCCGGTGACCGAGCTCATCCGGCGGCGGAAGTCGTGGAGGAGCTACCGACGGGAGCATATCCCGGGCGACCTCAAGGACCGGATACAGGGTTTTATCGCCTCGCTGGATGCCCCGCCCTTCGGCAGCGCGCTGCGCTTCCGGCTCGTGGACTCGTCCCTGCCTGAGAAAACCCGCACCCCCGGCACCTACGGGGTGATCAGAGGCGCGCGGCATACCCTGGTGGGAGCCGTACGGCCGTCTCCCGCCGCATGGGAGGATTTCGGCTATTCCTTTGAGTCCGTCATCCTCTTCTGCACCAGGCTGGGGCTGGGCACCTGCTGGATGGGAGGGACCTTCAGCCGGGACTACTACGGCAGGGCCGTGGACCTGGCCCCGGACGAGGTCATACCGGCCGTGAGCCCGGTGGGGTACATTGCCGGGAAACGCTCCATCCTGGATTCCCTCTTTGTCATGGGCGCAGGTTCGAGAAACCGGAAACCCTTTGCCGAGCTCTTTTTCCGCGACGACTTCTCGACCTCCCTCGATCCGGCAGAGGCCGGCGCGTATGGCGAAGCCCTGGAGATGGTGCGTCTCGCACCGTCAGCGTCCAACCGGCAGCCCTGGCGGGTCGTGGTCACGGAGGCGGGCGTCCATTTCTTCCTCTCCCGGACCCCCGGATACCGCACGCTCTTTTCCCAGGTGGACCTCCAGTGCATCGACATGGGCATCGCCATGTTCCACTTCGCGTCGACCGCTTCCTGCCTCGGCATATCCGGTGGCTGGAGGAAACAGGAGCACCCCCCCGGGATCAAGATGCCCGAGCCCCTGGAGTACCGGGTGAGCTGGGTTTTCGAATCATGAAGAAGGCATGGGAACAAAGGCCTTATTAAGGAGTGAAGATTGGAAGTCATCTATGGAAAGAACCCGGTAATGGAGGCCCTGGCCGCCGGCAGGAGAACCTTCTACGAGATCCTGACCGCGCGGCAGAACTATGACGAAATAGCCCGTTCAGCCGGAAAGATCCGTGTCATCACTCTGTCACGGAAAGAGCTCGACCACATCTCCCGCACAACCTTTCACCAGGGGGTGGTGGCGCGCGTGTCGCCCTACCGCTATACGCCCATCAAGGACCTGATGCAGAAAAAGGTCGTGGTCCTCCTGGACTCCATCGAAGATCCCCAGAACACCGGGGCCATTATCCGCACCGCCTATGCCCTTGCCGAAGCCGGGATCGTCATCCCGGAAGACAGGGCCGCCCACGTGACCCCTGCCGTGATCAAGGCCTCTGCCGGAGCGGCCGAGCACGCGTCCATCGCCCGGGTCAAGAACCTGAGGGCCGCGACCAAGGAGCTCAAGAAAGAGGGGTTCTGGGTCGTGGGCCTCGATGCCCAAGGGCCTGTGCCCCTATCGGAAGTCCCGTCATATGACCGGCTTGCCGTCGTCCTGGGCGGAGAGGATGTGGGGATCCGTGCCGGCATGGGAAAAGAGGCGGATATCGTGGCACACATCCCGATGAAGGGCTCCTTCAACTCACTCAATGTGTCCCAGAGCGCAGGCATCGCGCTGTACGAGCTCGTGGTCAGAAAAAAGGCTTGAGATGAGCGCACACTTGGATTGAGCCCAGAAGATTTTCATGGTATATGATCCTCCTATGACATGGAATGAGGATCTTACCGGCACAGTGGGTATGATACGCTGCTGGTCGTCCGAGGGAGGGGTCGTCCGGGAAACGGAGCAGGAGGCCTGCACCGAAGAGGTGGTGGTCATTCTCCTGAACAACAGGCCCATCTGTACCCTCGTGGCCTCACCTGTCCAGCTCCGGGAGCTGGGCGCGGGGTTCGTGGTCAGCGAGGGCCTTGCAGGAGAGATCCGGGACGCCCGGGTCCAGGGGCTCACGGTCCAGGTGACGGCGACGGAACGGTCCGGTTCCCTGCACGGCATCATCGAGTCATGCGGCGGCCCCACATCGGGCACCCTCATGTCGCCCGTGAAGAGTTCGCTGGTGATAGACCGGGACCTCATCTCCATCGTGATCTCCAACATCGTCTCCAAGCTCTGGGAGCGCACAGGCGGCGCGCACTGCTCGGTTCTTTTCTCTCAGGGCGAGCTCGTAGCCAAGAGCAGCGACATCGGCAGGCACAACACCGTGGACAAGGTGATCGGCCACGCCCTGCTCAACGGGATCGATCTGTCCGGGTGCGTGCTCGGATGCACGGGGAGACAGCCCTCGGGCATGATCACCAAGGCGGCCAACGCGGGCATACCCATAGTGATCAGCAAGGCGGCCGTTACGCTGCAGGGTGCCGAGACCGCGCAGAGGGCGGGGCTGACCCTGGTGGGCCGCGTAAAGCAGGACAGTTTCTGCGTCTACTCCCATCCCGAACGCATAGCCGGACTCGTGCCGGGAAACACCCCTGCCGGAGGCGGCTCCTTTCCCGGCCCCCAAGGCTAGACAGCGCGGTCTTTTTTTTACGATTACCGGGAGGAACAGGCATCAAACAGGGCATCCGCGCGGCTATCATCACGCTCCTTGTTGCGCTTCTCCTAGAGTCGCCTGCGGATACCGCAGAGCTGGTGCAGGAGGAGTCATCCGGCATCACCTTCTCTTTCCCGCCGGGCGAAGAGGCGATCGTGTCCCGGCTCGTGCAGCAGACTCCGGGCGCCCTCGATTTCCTGGCCCGGCATGGTCTACCGGTGGCAAGGCCCGTGCAGGTGGTCCTGGATGAGAGCATTGACCTGCCCGGGCCACGGGTCCACGTGATTCCCCACCGGGAGATCCGGATACCGCTTCGGGCACCGGGCGTTCTGGAGGACGGGTACCTGCAGGCCGATCCGTGGA
>JALNWY010000040.1 GCA_023230665.1 Deltaproteobacteria bacterium | reverse complement strand
GTTGATTCTTGGCCCCGATGGCCCTGATCCTGTATTGACACCCCGGGAAACACGTGGCTATAGTTGCCTATCGTGAAGGGTATCTTTCGCAAGGGCATCTGGATTTTCGGCATACTCGGCATCCTCATTATCAGCGCGTATTTTCTCCTGGCCGGTCTCTCCACCTACCGGGAGTTGAAGAGGCTGCGCGTGGACTCCATCTGGCGGCTGCCCTCGCGCGTCTACAGCAGCGAGCTGGTCATGGTCCAGGGCATGGATACAGAGCGCTCAGGGCTCCTTGAACGTCTTGCCCGGCTCAGATACCGCGAGGTCGCGGATGTCTCGGCACCAGGCGAGTTCTCGCGCGATGCACAGGGCATCACGGTGTTCATCCGCACGTTCCAGGTCCTGGGAAAGAAATATGACGCGGTCCTGGTGAGGCTCTCGCTCCATGACGGGCAGATCACCCGTATCGTGCGGATCGACCGGAGCGAAGAAGTCGAGAGCGTTCTTCTGGAGCCGGAGTGCATTACAGAAATCTTTGACAGCCTCTATGAGGACCGGACCATCGTAGATCTCGATGATTGTCCCGGACACCTGCTCGATGCGATCATCGCCACCGAAGACAAGCGGTTCTATGATCACCGGGGCGTCGATTTCCGTTCCCTGCTGCGCGCGGGACTCACCAACCTCGTCCACGGGGGCATCGAAGAGGGCGGCTCCACCATCACCCAGCAGCTCATCAAAAACCTCTTCCTCACGAGCGAACGCACCCTGTCTCGCAAGATCAGGGAGATGTGGATGGCCCTGATCATGGAACGCATCTATTCCAAGCAAGAGATCCTTCACATGTATATCAATGAAGTATACATGGGCAGCTACTGGCACTCCGGTATCTGCGGCATCGGAAAGGCATCCCGGATGTTCTTTGACAAGAGCGTCTCTGAGATCAGCCTGCCCGAGGCCGCTCTTCTGGCCGGGATGATCAAGGCCCCCAATGCCTATTCTCCCTATTCCAGCCCGGCAAAGGCCCTGGCGCGGCGCAACACGGTCCTGAAGCTGATGGAGGCCGAGGGGATCATTACGCCAGAGCTGTTCGAGCAGGCGAGGAGCAAATCTCTCTGTGTGATCCCCCTTGTCCCGAAGAAACGGCACGCCCCCTACTTTGTGGACCACGTGCTGAGCGAAATCCGGGACAGCTATCCCCAGAATGACCTGGAGAAGGGAGGCTATCAGATCTACACCACCCTTGACATGCACATGCAGATCACGGCCGAGACCGTTCTGGAGCATGGCCTGGCGGACAAGGACAAGGACATCGACGGCGCGGTCGTGATCATGGACCCCCACTCGGGAGACATTCTGGCCATGGTCGGCGGAAAGAGGTATGCCGATTCCCAGTTCAACCGGGCCGTGAAGATCCGGCGGCACATCGGCTCGCTCGTCAAGCCCATCGTGTACTATACCGCCCTGCGCAGAGGATATACGCTGTCCTCGTTCGTGGACGACGAGCCCATCACGATCCGCCTGGACGACGGCTCACAGTGGACCCCGGCAAACTTTGACAAGACCACTCACGGCCGCATCCTGCTCAAGGACGCGCTTGTCAATTCCTACAATCTCGCCACCGTGAAGATCGGGATGGATCTGGGGGTGGCGAATATCCTGGCCGAGGTCGGAAGGATCGTGCCCGCGGACGTCCAGAAGCCCAATCCATCGGCGCTCCTGGGTGCGCTGAGCTATTCACCTCTTGAGGTTTCCATCATCTACAGCGCCTTTGCCAACAACGGAAGCCAGGTGGAGACCAGGTCCGTACTCGGAATCTGTAACGAGCGCGGCACAGTCGTGGAAGAGACAGCAGAGTTCCGGACCGGCAAGGCGCTCGACCCTGCAGTGGTATATCTCATCAATACCGTGCTCCAGGAGGTTATCACCAGCGGAACAGCCAAGAATTCCCGGCTCTACGGCATGCCGCAAGGGGTGTGCGGAAAGACGGGAACCTCGGATGACCTGCGGGATTCCTGGTTCGTGGGGTTCACCCCTGATCTCATCGTCACCGTCTGGCTCGGATCGGACGAATATCGCTCCATCGGGCACACCGGCTCATCAGGGGCCATGCCCATTGCCTCCATGATTCTCTCCCGGCTCAGCCCCGCGGTCACCTGGCCGGTCCCCCAGGACGTGGTGATCTGCTCCGTGGATCCGTCCAACGGCAAGCTCGCGGGTTTCTGGTCGGACGGCAAGGGCGTGAGCATCCCCTATATCCGCGGCACCGAGCCCCAGGAGGTATCGGAAGAAAATACCCCGTGGGTATGGTCTGTGCTGAAGTCGCTCTGGGACAGAAAAATCCCGGATCCAAAGGCAAGGTGACGGACCAGGGCCCGGACCCGCCCGCTCCCGGCAGGCCCGCTTCTGCCGGCCTTCAAAATACTTGCCCTTTGACTCGACTCACAGTATGGTAGGCGCCATGGATTTCAGGGATACCCAATGCAACTGGTGTGCCGTGAAAAAAGGGCCGCTTCAAGCCTGCATTGAGTGTCCGCGATACCGGAAGTACGAGCTCGGCGAGGATATTTCCCTCGATCCACGGGCCTTTTGCGAAAAGTGCGTGCACGAGCATGATCCCGACTTGGAGGTGTTCTGTGAGACCAACCGGCATCTCCAGCAGGAGGGTGACGAACCCTTCGACTGCTACCGGTTTCATCCAAAGGCAAAGGCCGGAGGCCCGAAGGAGATACATGTGGTCACGGCCTTCCTTGCCCACCAGGGAAAGATCTGCCTGGTGAAGCGCAGCAGCGAGGTGAGGACCTATCAGGGGCGGTGGTCGGGTATCAGCGGATACCTTCAGGGCGATCCCCGGGACCACTTCGCGGTGGAGATCCAGGAGGAGACCGCGCTCACCCCCTACGAGTACACCCTGGTACGTCAGGGGAGGCAGCTCGTCATCACCGACCAGGAGCACTCCTGTATCTGGTTCGTCCATCCGTACCTCTGCGAGGTCCACGATCCATCCCGGATCACCCTTGACCGGGAGAACACGGAATACCGGTGGCTCAAGCCCGAAGAGATAAGGCGCATGGAGACTGTTCCAGGGCTCTGGGACGCGTATGAGCGGGTATCCAGGTCTTCACTGGAAGAGCAGGTCGCCCTGTTTACCGACAGTATCCGGAACGACCGGGACAGCGGGGCCCGCCAGCTGGCGTTCAAGAGCCTTGATTTTCTGGAAAAGATGGTCGGATCGTCCAACGCGGCCTCCTGGGCCGTTCTCATGGACGACCTCCAGTATGCCTGCGATGAGATCAGCGAAACCCGGCCATCCATGGCCATCATACCCACGACCTTTGATCTCCTGTTTCATGATCTTAAGTACGTGAGCGCCCAGGACCTCGACATCCGGGAAATCGTTGCCCAGGTGGCGGGGATCATCAAACGGCATATGAAGGACATGGCTGCGGCAATGGATGCGGCTCTCGGTCATCTCGACAGGATCATCCCCGAGCATGCCACCGTGCTGCTCCACTCGTACAGCTCCTCCCTGATTCACGCGCTGCCCCTGCTGCGGAGAAAAAAGTGCGCCCTGGTGGTCACTGAGTCGCGTCCGGGGTTCGAGGGAAGGGTGACAGCCCAGGTGGCTGCGGACATGGGACTCAAGGTCACGCTCATCACCGACGCCTGCGCAGGGCATGGGCTCCAGCGCGTCGATATTGTGCTCATGGGCGCGGACAGCATCGAACAGGACGGCTCCGTGATCAACAAGGCCGGCTCCTCCCTGATCTCCATGGCGGCCTCTGTGCGGGGGATCAAGGTGTACTTTGTCGGAGAGGTCAGGAAGATATGCATCGACCGGCAGCACGTGAGCCTCGAAACATACGCCCCCCAGGAGGTGTGGAGCGATCCGCCTCCGGGGGTTGAGGTTTTCAACCTCTTTTTCGACCGGACCGCGCCGAAGTTCATCACCGGAATCGTGCTGGAGACGGGCGTGGTGGAACCCTACCAGATCAGAAAGATCGCCGGGTCCCTGGTGCCGTTCAGTGCTTGACGGCGGCAAGGTGTCCGTGGAAAATAATGACTGAAAACAACCCGGCAACCGGCATGAAAAACAAAGGCAGACATGGGTGGACAGCCCGCGGAAAGCGGCGCCCCTTGGCGGAGGGGAAATGCAGCCGGATCAGGATCAGTCCACGCCGGTAAAGAGCAGGAGGTTTTAATGAATCTATATTCGTGGTTAAAGGATCACGCCAAGACCAGGCCAGATAAGGCCGCCCTCCGATATCGCGGCACGGAGGTCTCGTATGCCGAGCTGTTCTCGCTGACCGGCAGGCTCGGGACCGCTTTGCGGAATGCGGGCGTCGGCCGGGGGGATCATGTGACCATTGTTCTTCCCAATACCCCGGAGTTCGTCATCACCTATATGGCGACCGTGGGAATAGGGGCCGTGGCAGTGCCCGTGAACCCGTCGTTCACGCCCAGGGAGCTGGCCCATGTGCTCACGGACTCGGACTCCAAGGCGGTCGTCATGGAAGCGAACCGGATAAGCACCTATGCGGATATCCTCAACCGGCATCCCCTTGACATCGTCATTTCCACAGGCGAGGAGGGAAACTTCTCCCAGTGGACGAGCGGTCCGGACAAGGGCATCATCGAGGATATGGAGCCGGACGACACAGCCTCCATGATCTACTCCTCCGGCCTCACCGGGTATCCCATGGGCGCCATGCTCACCCAGAGGAACCTTGATCACAACTCGGACCTGATGCGCCGGTGCGCCGATGCGGACGATACAGACAGCACGCTGACCCTGATCCCGTGCTTCCATTCGTTCAGCGCCAGTGTCAACATGCTCTCCATGCTCCGGTACGGCGGCACCGCGTACCTGATGCAGGGTCTGGATTTCAAGGAGCTGCAGAGTGTCCTCATGCAGGGGGCCATCACTGCCATATGCGCGGTGCCTACGCTGTTCTACGGGCTGGTCCATCATCCCGACCTCCAGGATGTCGATTACACGCGCATGCGGGTTCTCATAGCCGGAGGCTCCGCGCTTTCCATGGAAATCTACACAGCATTCAAGGAGCGGTTCCATGCCGATATCCGGCAGGGGTACGGCATAACCGAGGCATCGCCGGTGTGCGCGTTCAACGATCCCCGGCACCCTCTGAAGCCCGAATCCATAGGACAGCCCGTGCCCGATGTGCAGGTCCGGATCATCGACGAGCAGGGCGGGATCCTCAAGCCCCATGAGCAGGGCGAGATCCTCTTTCGCGGCCCCAATATCATGAAGGGATACTACAAACGGGAAAAAGAGACGAGGGAGATCATCAAAGACGGGTGGCTCCATACCGGCGATCTGGGCTATGTGGATAAAGACGGATATATCTATATCACCGGATATAAGAAGGAGATGGTCATCACCTCGGGCTTCAACGTGTATAACAAAGAGGTGGAGAATGTCCTGAACTCGATCCCCGGGATAAAGGACTCCGCCATCACGGGCATGCCCGATCTCATGAGGGGCGCCATCATCAAGGCCTATGTGGTGGCCGACGATCGCACACTGACCGAGAACGACGTGAAGAAGCTGGCCCGCAGGCTGCTCGCATCATACAAGACCCCCCGCAAGGTCGAGTTCGTCTCCGTGATACCCCGGGACGACAGCGGCAAGGCCCTGATCGAGAGGATAGAGAGCGCGCAATGACCGGGTGCGGCCTCTGCCCGAGGCGCTGCGGAATCGACCGGGCCGGGGCCCCCGGGGCGTGCGGCGTAGGCGAGGAGCTCATGGTCGGCGCCATTGTCATCCACCGGGGGGAGGAGCCCCCGCTGGTGAAAGGGGCCGGGTCCGGGGCCGTGTTCTTCTCCGGCTGTCCGCTCAAGTGCGTATACTGCCAGAACAGGCAGATAAGCCACGGGGCCGCAGGGGAGATCCTCTCGGAAGAGGAACTGGCAGGATACCTGCTTCTCCTCCAGGAACGCGGGTGTTCGAACATCAACCTGGTGAGCCCGACCCACTTTGCTCTGCGGATCATTCCTGCCCTGGATCTGGCGCGGGCAAAAGGACTTGATCTGCCCGTGATGCTCAATTCGAGCGGGTACGAAAGCATCGAGTCCCTGACCTGCTGGGCAGGCAGGGCCCACCTCTATCTGATGGACCTCAAGTACGGTGACAACGAGGCCGGCAGGATGTTCAGCCGGGTGAACGACTACTGGGACCGCGCGCAAGAGGCCGTTGCCCATCTCTGGAAGACCGTTGGCCCGCTTTGTCTCGATGGAGAGGGAAGGGCGGTTTCAGGGCTGGTCGTGCGGCATCTCGTACTCCCCGGCATGCGGTCGAATCCCTTTGCCGTTCTGGAGTTTCTGGCCGGGCTCTCTTTGGAGATCCCGGTGAGCATCATGTCTCAGTACAACCCGCGCACCTACACCGGGGACTTGCCTGAGATGAAAAGGGCACTCTTGCCCGATGAATACGAGGTGGTGCTGGAGAGGGCCGCGGATCTGGAGTTCTCCACGATTTTCGCCCAGGGCCTGGATGCCTCTTCCGTCTATACCCCGGACTTTCAGTCAGAGATTCCTTTCGGAGATAAACGCCGTATTCTCTGAAAGCTTAAGCACATGCTCCTTTAAAACCGGGCCGGCGCAGGGATTCATTAAATATTATCTTTTCCCGTGCCGATAATTATCAGTGATATGCTATCAATTATGGACGATTATGAGCAGAGGTTCCTGGACGAAACCAGGGTCCTTCTCTATCAGAGGGTCCTTGCCGTCCTGCTGGTGGGGATCATACTCATCCCGTTCTTCAGTGTTCTGGACTACGTGGTGGTCAGAGAGCACTTCGTCCTGTTTTCCCTCTACCGGATCGCCTGCTCCGCCTTGCTGCTCGTTCTTCTGCTCATCTACTTCACGCCGTTCGGCAAGAATCACGCCTATGGCCTGGTAACGATCGCCTATATCATCGCCGCATCCACCATCTCCATGATGTGCGTAAAGATGGGAGGTTACTCCTCTTTTTACTATGTGGGGGTGATCATGGTCCTTGTCACGGTGGTCATTCTGCCCTTAAGTACCTTCCAGACAGCCATGTACGGAATCATGATCTATCTCCTCTACGCCCTACCCATCATTCTCCTGACCGAACCAACGCTTGAGAGCCTGAAGATTTTTTTCAGCAACAGCTTTTTCTTCATCTTCTTCATCGTGATCACGGTCCTGCAGTCGTTTGAAGAGGCGCGGGCAAGGAAGCGGGAGTACAAGCTCAGGTCCGAGATGGATGTCCTTGCAGAACGCCTCTCGTATTATGCCCACAACCTGGAGACCGAGGTCGAGAAACGGATGAGGGAGCTCGAGGAATCCGAGCTGCGCTACCGGGAACTCTATGAGAATATCATCGATATCGTTATCCTGGTGAACAGAAACTCGAAGATCCTCATGGCGAATCCCCGGTTTTATGACATCATCGGTGTTCCTGAGGCCCAAAAGCCCGATCTGAACTTCATGAGGCTGGTGAAAAAGGATGACATCACCCTGGTGGAGAGAATGATCGACCGCCTGCCCACGGAGCAGACCGTCAAGGACTTCCAGTTTCGCATCGTCAACCACGTGGGCAGCACCATTGATGTGGAGTGCAATGCCAAATGCATTTACAAGGAAACCACCCTCGTGGGCTTCCAGATGGTGATCAGAGACATCACGGTCAGGAAAAAGCTGGAGAAGGACCTGCTCGATTCCTACAAAAAGGTTCAGAGCGCCAGGAGCGCAACCATCCTCGGGCTGGCCAAGCTGGCCGAGTACCGGGACGCCGATACGGGCGCGCATCTGGAGCGGATCAGGGAATACGCAAAGATTCTGGCCAAGCACCTTGCCAAGGATTCCAAGTATGCAGGGTATATCACCTATGAATACATCGAGGATATCTACAACTCATCCATTCTTCACGACATCGGCAAGGTAGGCATCCCGGATTCCATTCTCCTGAAGCCCGGCCGGCTCACCCGGGACGAATTCGAGGTGGTCAAGCGGCATTCCTCGCTGGGTGGTGACGCGCTCAAGGCCGTGGAGGCAAAGATCGAGGGGCAGTCGTTTTTGAGTCTGGGCAAGGAGATCGCTTATTACCACCATGAAAGATGGGACGGGACCGGATATCCCAAAGGACTCCAGGGGGATCAGATTCCGTTGTCTGCACGGATCGTGGCCCTTGCGGACGTATACGATGCCCTGACGTCGAAGCGCGTGTACAAGGAGGCATACTCCCACGAAATGGCTGTAGGGATCATCGTGGAAGACCGGGGCAAGCACTTCGACCCCGGGGTGGTGGACGCATTCCTCGCCAACGAGGCGACCTTCTGGAAAATACGCGAAGACATGTTCCGCGACCAGGAAGCCCAAGAGGCTCAACAGGTCTGCGGGACATAGCCCTCCGGTTGTATCCGGACCCAGTGCCGGATGATCCCGTCCCTGATAGCTCAGTGTCAGGGCTGCCCGCTGATGCTCTGCCGGGTGTTGCGGTAGTTCATGAGCCGCTGGGTGATGGTCGCGGCCTTGGTGGTGTCCATGTAGGAGAGGATGCCTCCCGCGACCTCGCCCTTCATATTGAGGAACACCTCGACCGCCACGTCCGTGTCCAGATTGTTCATGAGGCCCGCCGCCGCGCCAGGCTTCATGGATGAATAGATCTTCACGAGGTGCCTGATCCGCTCGTCGCTGATCTGGCGGTATGCCGCCACCTCGGCCTTGATGTTCTCTTCCAGTTTCCGGAGCTTTTTGATCTTCTCGTCGATCTGTTTCTCCAGCTTCTCCAGCTCCTGCTGCCTCAAGGCAAGGGTCTCTTCACGCTGCCGCAGCCCTTCCCACTGGGCTTGGGGGTCCTGCATGGGGTGTTCTCCGGTCAGCGCCTCCTCGGGCGGTCGGGAGTCCTGGGCCGCAGAAATGGGATGGGTGAAGAGATAGATGCCCAGAAACAGGAGGTTGATCGAAAAAACTACGAGGAGAACTTTTTTTTTGTTCATTGTCCGCTCCTGTATCGCTGAATCGCGAGCTCGTCCATGAAGCGCATATCCAGTTTCTGCTCACGCTGCCTGAACCGTTCGCCGTCGATCTCCCTGAGGCGATCGATGGCCTTGAGCTCCTTTTTCGCCTTGAGCAGCTCCTGCCGCTTTGTCTCGAGCTGCCTGCCTGCCTGGGCGATGAGCTTTTCCACCTGCTCGATCTCCGCCTTGAGCCGGGCGAGATAGGCGTGATAGGAACCCACCTCAAAGGGCTTGATGCCTGCATCCATGCGCTCCATGAGCTGTATCCTGATTTCCGCTGTCCGGGAGACCTTCATGCCCTTGATGTTCTCCAGATCGTTCAGGAGTCTCTGGGCCTTGGAAAATTCCTGCAGAGCGAGCTCCTCCCGGATCTTCCTGACCTTGAGCAGTGTCTCGAATCTGAAACGGAACCCCATTTCAGTCTCTCCCTGCCTGGTCCGATTTCAGGACAATCTCTTTCATCCGGCCGACAGACTCCTCCAGAGAGACCTTTTCATCGATATCCTGCCGCAGGAATTGATTGATGGCATCGATGTGCGCGATGGCTGAATCGATCTGGGGATTGTTGCCCGAGACATAGGCCCCGATGTTGATGAGGTCTCGCGCCTCCTCATAGACGGCCTTGTATTCGACCATCTTGCGAGCAGCCTTCAGGTGGTCCTTGCCCACGATGTCGTTCATGACCCTGCTCACGCTGTTGAGGATATCGATGGCAGGGTAGTGGTTTCTCGAGGCGAGCTCGCGGGAGAGCACGATATGGCCGTCAACAATGGATCGGACGCTGTCCGCGACCGGTTCCGAGAAATCATCACCTTCCACGAGCACGGTGTAGAGGCCGGTGATGCTTCCCCGTGAAGAGGTGTTTCCGGCCCTCTCCAGCAGCTTGGGCAGTCTGGCGAAGCACGAAGGGGTATATCCCTTGGTGGTGGGGGGCTCGCCCACGGCAAGACCGATTTCCCGCATGGACAGGGCGTAACGGGTTACAGAGTCCATCATGAGGAGCACATCGAGACCCTGGTCCCGGAAATACTCGGCAATGGCGGTGGCAAGGTATGCGCCGCGAATGCGGATCAGGGCGGGCTGGTCCGAGATGGCCGCGACTATCACCGAACGTTTGAGCCCCTCGCTTCCCAGATCTCTTTCAATGAATTCCCTGACCTCTCTGCCGCGCTCGCCGATCAGCGCGATCACGTTGACATCGGCCTTGGTATGGCGCGCCATCATGCCCATGAGCACGCTTTTCCCCACTCCGGAGCCTGCCATGATGGCCATGCGCTGCCCCTTTCCGATGGTCAGGACCCCGTTGATCGCTGCAATGCCCAGGTCGAGCGGCTCGGTGATCCGCTTTCTTTTCAGAGGATTGATGGTCCGTCCGTAGAGCGGCATTTCCTGGTCCAGGGCGAGAAGGCCTTTCCTGTCCAGAGGACAACCCATGCCGTCGATCACCCTCCCCAGAAGATCGTTCCCCACCTTGACCAGGGGATTGGACTTTCTTGCGATAATAGTGCTCCCGGGTCCGATTCCCTCCAGATCCCCCAGGGGCATCAGCAGGACCCGCTTGTCCCTGAAGCCCACCACTTCCGCCATGATCGAGCTGTCCACCGCGCGTGAATAGATCTCGCACATGCCTCCCATGCAGCTTCCCGGGCCGTGGCCCTCCACCACCAGGCCCATGATGTTGGTGACCCTGCCGCGGACCTGGATAGGGTCAGTGTCTTTGAGCAGGGAGATATGCTTGGCCAGGTCAATCATGGTCGGAAACCGCTTCCTTCATGCGCTCGATCTGGGACCTGATGGTGGCGTCGATCTCGCCGAATTCCGTCTCGATGATGACGCCTCCGCGCTCGATCGCGCTGTCTTCAATGATGTGAAAACCCTTTTTGCCCGAGAGCTTGCCAGAGAGCACGGCCTCGATTTCACGGATGTACTCGAAGTCGGACGGATGGAGACGGAGATGGATCTCGTCGGTTTCCATGAGATGTCTGCCCGCAGCCCGGACCGTATCCAGCACAATGTCCGGAGAGGCCTGGATGCTGCGGTGGATGATCTTCTCCGTGATGAGAAAGACCATTTCCAGGATGTCCTTCTGGTGGTTTTCGATCATGGAAAGCCGCATCTGGGTGAGCTCGGTGATGGCGTTTCTCAGGGTGTCGAAGAGAGGCTCGATCTTTTTGGTGACGATCTTCCGGCCTTCTTCCTGTCCCTTGGCCATCCCCTGATTGTACGCATCCATCTCCAGGGCCTCTGCGCGGGCCTTTGCCTGCCTGATAACGGCGTCCGCCTCTTTGCGGGCCTCTTCGGCCTTGGTGGGCTTTCCTTTCCCCCCCATGTCCTCGGCCGTGTAGGGCGTGATGGAGCGCTTTTTTGCCCCTTCGCCCTTGATGATCTTAGACGAGGACATCGTCGCCCCCCTTTCCGCCGATCACGATCTTGCCGGCCGCCTCGAGCTTTCTCGCGACACGCACGATGTTCTGCTGGGCATTTTCCACATCGGAGAGCTTCACCGGCCCCATGGCCTCCATGTCTTCCAGCAGCATCTCCGAGGCGCGCGAAGACATGTTTTTCAGGATAAGCGACTTCAGGGCCTCGCTTGCGGTCTTCAAGGCAAGCGAGAGGTCTTCGTTGGTGATTTCCTTGAGGATGGCCTGTATGCCGCGGTTGTCGATGAGCACGATATCCTCGAACACGAACATCTTCTGTCTGATGCTCTCGGCCAGGTCGGCGTCCATCTCTTCGAGCGTGGCGAAGACGTTGTTCTCGGTTGTGTGGTCCAGATGGTTCATGATCTCGGCCACGGTCTCGATCCCCCCCAGCTTCTTACTCTCCATCGAACCCATGGCCTCGATCTCCTTGCGGAGAACACTGTCGATGTCTTCGATGATACCCGCTGGGACCATGCCGAGGTTGGCCATGCGGAAAACGATTTCAGGCTGGAGTTTCTCGGGAAGCTCCTTGAGGATCTGCGCGGTCTTGGAGTGATCGAGGTGCGCAAGCACCAGGGCGATGGTCTGGGGATGCTCGCCCTTGAGATAGTCCATGAGTATGGACGAATCCACACTCTTGAGCGATGAGAACGCCGCCTTGTCCGTGGCCTGGACAATGGCGTCCAGGATCGGTTTCGCCTTTTCCGGACCCAGGGCCGAAACCAGGGAGTCCTTGAGATATCCCAGCCCTTTGCCCGTGACCCCGCTCATCTGGCCACTCATTCTCTGAAATTCGTCCATTATGCCCCGGATGATATCGACCGGGATGGTCACATCCTCAAGACTCGCCAGGCGTTTTCCCAGCAGCTTGATTTCATGCTCGGCCAGGCCCTTGAAGATGTGCTGGGCAAATTCATCTCCCATGGCCATGAGGAAGATGGCGGCCTTCTGGGGGCCGTCGAGCTGTTTTTTGAGCATTGTCATCAGGGATTCTCCTGGAGCCAGGATTTCACTACAGCGGTTGCGGCGTCCATATCGGACTTGGTGTTTTTCTCGATCGCCTTTCTCCTGTCGATGAGCGCCTGCTTGACCTCGTCGGTCTGGTCTTCAATCTCCATATGAGGGATATTCCGGGCCTCGATCTCATCATCCTCTTCATCCCCTGCAAGCAGGTTCTTTTTCCCCGATGTCTTGTCTACCACCCTGATGGACCGGGAGAGCCACCTGATCAGCGGTCTGATCACGAAGAGCAGCACCAGCAGGATGATCACCAGGAAGACGGCAGGTTTGAGCAGCGACATGAGCAGCTCGCGCTTTTTGGCCTGCTCGGCCATGGCCATGAGATCCGATTCCTCCTGGTTGAAGGGTATGCAGGATACGGAAATCGTGTCTTCACGGTCGGCACTGAAGCCCACGGCATGCCGCACCGCGTCTTCGATGTTTCTGAGCTCGCTCTCGGTCCTGGAGACAAAGATTCGGTTTCCGCCATCGTCCTGCTTGTAGGTTCCGTCCACCACCACCGATATCGTGAGGCGGGTGATGCCCCCGGGAGACTCGATCCGCTCGATCTGATTCCTGGCGATCTCATAGTTGCGGATCACATTGGACTGGCCGGAGGATGCGTTATCCGGAATAGCGCCGGGGCCTCCCCTGCCGGTGGGGAGGTTCGACTCGGCGCCCGCGATGCCTGCGTTCACGGCCTCGCTGCCCCGAAACTCGTTTTTCAGCTCCTCGCTCCTGACCACGTGGATCTCGGGATCGTAGTTGTCCTGCACGCTCTTGACCATGTCCATGTTGATGTCCGCACTCACCTTGACAATGGCCGCGGCAGGCCCCAAGATCTTTTCCAGCAGATCCTGGGCCCGTCCCTGGAGCATGCTCTCCGTGGCGTGCTTCACATCGAGATAGTTGTTGGCCAGCGAGATGGCCTGCGAGTTCCGCTGCCCTTCAAAGAGCACCTTGCCGCGGATGTCCACGATGCTGATATTCTCCGGATCGAGCCCCCGGACGCTCTTGGCCACCAGATAGACGATCCCCTGGACCTGTCCCTGGGTGATCTGCCTGCCGCTGGTGGGCTTGACCACGATGGATGCCTTGGCCGGCTTCTCGTCCTCGATAAACACGCTCTCCTTGGGCATGGCGATATGCACCCGGGCATAATCCACCTCCTCCAGCGACATGATCGTGTTCGCCAGCTCGTTCTGGAGCGCCCGCTGGTAGTTGATCTTCTGCACGAACTCCGAGGTGGAGAACCCGGTTTCGTCGAAGAGGGCGAACCCTGACCCCACGCCTCCTTTGGGAAGACCCTTGGATGCGAGGTTCAGCCGTGTTTCATACACGTCTTTTTCCGGGATCATGATCGCTGTTCCGCCCTTGACCAGCTTATAGGGAGTGTTGTTTTCCTTGAGGCTCTGGACGATGAGAGCGGCATCCGACTCGTCCAGATTCGTGAAGAGATACTGGTACGCAGGTGCGAGCGTCCACATGAGGGAGACCACGATGACAGCGACCGCCAGCCCGGCCGCGGACAAGAAGGCGAACTTCTGGCCCGTGCTCGTCTTGGAGAACCACTGAGTGAGTTGGGTGAAAGAGTCTCGAATACTCATCTGAGTTGCGTCAGATTATTGTAGCCTTCAATGAGTTTGTTGGTCACGGCTACCAGAAGCTGGGCGCTGACGCTGGCCTTTTGCATGGCGATCATGGTCTCGTGGATGTTCCCGCTCTTGCCCTGTGCAAGCTCGATACCCATGCGTTCAGACTCCTTGATCTGATGGTTCGTGGAGCTGATTGCCTGCTTGAGGGTCTCCAGGAAGCTCTCTGCAGGAGATGCGCCCTGAGCGCGGGCCTGCGGATCAATACTCAGCCGGGGAAAATCCGAAGGGTCGATACGCATTACTGCCTCCCGATTGCCAGGGCCTTCAAGGCCATGTCCTTCTGGGCCTTTATCGCGGTGGTGTTCGCCTCGAATGCCCGGGATGCGCCGATCATGTTCACCATTTCTTCCATGAGATTTACGTTGGGAAGGCTCACGTATCCCTGCTCGTCCGCATCGGGATGATGAGGGTCATGGATGCGCCTGCCCGGTGTGGGGTCGCTGACGATCGATTCCACCTCCACGCTCGCGAGCTGATTTTCAAAGGAGTTCTCCCTGAACACCACATCCCTTCGCTGGTAGGGTCCTCCGGCCTCTGTCCGGGTGGTGTGGACGTTGGCCATGTTGGAGGATATGACATCCATCCGGGTCCTCTGGGCCCTCATGCCGCTTGCACTGATATCCATTGCCGTGAAGAGATCCATCAGCGTATGCTCCTTATGGCGTTTTTGAGTCCTTCAATCTTTGTCTGAATCATCTGGGACGACGCCTCGTAGAGAATCTGGTTCTGGGTGAGCTTCATCATCTCCCGGTCGAGGTCCACGGTGTTGGAGTCATTGCCGATCCGGGAAAAGGGATCTTCCTTGATCCGGTAGGAAACACCCGAAGATACTCCCGGTGACTGAAGATGTCCGGGACGGGTGACGGCCAGCTTCAGACGGGTGTCGAGCTCTTCGTCGAATGTTGCGTCCTTGGCCTTGTATCCCGGGGTGTCGATGTTCGCGACGTTTCCCGAAATGACGCCCTGCCTGAACAGGCGATAGTTCATGGCCGATGCGAGATCCGTGAGTGCCTTGTCGAATATTCCTGCCATACATACCTCCACTCCCATTGAGATAAGCAATACCCATACCAAGGTCAAAGATGGCTGTTTATGCGGCTGGAGCTTTTGATCTGTCAGAACTTTTGACCGGTTACCTGTCGGAAATTTGACCTTTTCCCGCGTATTCGTTGAGCTTGTTGCGCAGGGTGCGGATACTGATGCCCAGGAGCGATGCCGCCCTGGTGCGGTTGCCGTCCACGCTCTGCAAGGTGGAGCAGATGAGGTTCTTTTCCATCTCGTGAATCGTGGTTCCCACGGCCGGCTGTCCCAGGGCAGTCTCATGGCTGCCCCCCATGCCGAGCTCCACGGAGTCTAGGGTGATTTCGGGGCCGTCGGTGAGGATCATGGAGCGTTCTATCACGTTCTCCAGCTCGCGCACATTGCCCGGCCACGAGTAGCTCAGGAAAGCGTCTTTCGCCTGGGGGCTCAAGGCTTTTTCCGGCATGCCTTCTCTGGCCGCCACCTTGGAGATGAAGTGTGCGGCAAGGGGGAGGATATCGTTCTGTCTGGACTGAAGCGGCGGGACCTTGATGGGGATGACGTTCAGCCGGAAGTAGAGGTCGGAGCGGAAGTTGCCGTCTCTGATCTCCTGCTCGATGTTGCGGTTGGTGGTGGCGATGACCCGGAAATCCACGTGCAGCGAAGATTTGGCGCCCACCCGGTCGATCTGCTTTTCCTGGAGGACCCGCAGCAGCTTGGCCTGCAGGCCGATACTGATCTCCGTGATCTCGTCGAGCAGGATGGTGCCCTTGTCGGCAAGCTCGAACTTGCCGATCCGGGTGGCGTATGCACCGGTGAAGGCGCCCTTTTCATAGCCGAAGAGCTCGCTCTCCAGCAGGGTATCCGGGATCGCGGCCAGGTTGATCCCCACGTAGGGGCCGCCGGCTCTCTTGCTGTGCTGGTGGATGTAGCGCGCGATCACCTCCTTGCCGGTGCCCGACTCTCCTTGTATGAGCACCGAAGCCTGGGTGGGAGCCACCTTGCGGAGGATCTCCATGATCTTCTGCATGCTTCTGTCCGCTGCAATGAACGAGCCGTTGCCGGACTGGGGCCGGGACCCGGGCCCGAGCAGAAGCGCCTGGAGTGCCTGCCGAAAGTCGCCGGCAGGGAAGGGTTTCTTCAGATAGCCGGTGGCTCCAGCCTGGATGCACCGGTCGTGGCCGGATGTCCCCATGGCGAGGATCTCGATGCTCTGATAAACCTGCTTCGTACCTTCGATCACGTCCGCAAAGTCCTCGGCGATGACGGCTGCTCGATGGGCCGTGGGGCTGATGGCGCCCAGAAACTTGTCCTTGTCGGTGAACGGATAGGGTGTCTGGCCCATCTCGTCGATGATTTCCGCCAGGATGGCGACCGTTGCCTTGTCGTGGTCGAGGATTGCGATTCCCATGAAGCGTCACTTCCCCCCGAACGTGTTTTTGAGCCTTTTGAATTCGCTCAGGTCCTCACCGAGCTCCAGCTCGCCCAGATAGCTCGTCGCGAGCTCGTGCAGGACGGGATCAGTGCTGCGCTGGATGACGGTGTTCAGGTTCCGGGCGGCTTCCCGGGTTTTGCCCTCGGCATGGAAGATCTCTGCGAGATGGAAGAGTGCCCAGTCCCGGAACCCTGTCTGGGGGTAGAGATCGAGCAGCCTCTCAAAGAGCTGCTGGGCCCGCCCGGTCTCTGCAGCCTCCTTGAGCTGGGCGGCCCGGATATAGAGGGCCTTCTCGACAGCCGGGGAGTTTCTTGTGCCGGCCAGGGCCACGATTCTCTCCAGGACCTCGGTTCTCCGTGCCGCATTGCCCAGCTTTCCATGGGCGTCCGCCAGCATGGAAAGAGCGGTCAGGGCGTTTTCGTCGTTTTTTCCGCCCGCGAGCTCCAGGTAGGGTATTGCCTCTGCATGACGGTTCATATAGTGCAGGAGCGGCCCCCGCTGTTCCTCCATGAGCTTTGCTTCTTTTCCGCCGGGGAAGGAGTCGAGATACCGGGTGTTCCAGGAAAGGGCGCTGGCGTAGTCTCCTTGTTCGTAGTCAATGGAAAACAGAAAGGCTATGACCTCCTGCCTTCTGGGAGAGGGGTGCTCGATGCAGGCCAGGAACAACCGGCGGGCACGGTCCGTGTCCTTCAGTTCGCGGAAGGCCGTGCCGAGGAGGAACAGGGATTCCGGGTCTTTCAAATTCTGCATAAAGCTGTCCTGATACTCGGCATGGAGTTCCGCGATCATGTCGTAGCCGCCTTGCCGGGAAAGGTCCTGCAGCCGGGCGAGGATGCACTTCTCGGCCTCTGTCTGGGCATAGGTATGAACGGGATCGTTCTCCTTCGTGTCGGCCCATGCCCGGAGATAGGCATTCAGTGCGCTGTCCCAGTCCCTGCGCAGGGTAAATACCTGGGCGATCCGTATCTTGATGATCACTCCCAGGGGACCCTCGTTATATTCCGGACTTGACTTGAGGTTTTCATATATGTCGATGACCTCATAGAACCCCTTGTCCGAGAGCTCGCCGTCATCCGCCAGATCTTTGTCCATGATGATCCGTGCGGTCTTGAGCCGTGCAATGGTCCCGCTTTCGCTTGAAGAGGCGATGTTTTCCACCTCGGAGAACACGCCCCTGGCCTTTTCGTTCTCCCCCAGTCTGTACAGACATTCGCCCAGAAACAGGAGATGGTCCGCCATGTGCTCCCTCGGGCTCAGATTGATGGCGGCGAGGATATACCCTTTTGCGTCAGTGAAATTGTTGAGCCGGTAGGCGGCTGTTGCCATCCGGGCGTACAGGCCGGGATCGTGACGGAAAAAGTCCGGCTCCAGCGAGTGAAGCTCCCGGTAGAGCCTGAGCGCCCGGGGATATGCGCTCAACCCCAGATAGGTATCGCCCAAGACCGACAGATAGTACGGCTTGAGGCGAGACGGGACCGGGTTTTCACCCAGATCGTTCAGCATCCTCCTGTTCTGGACAAAGGCATCCTGAAACTCCTCTTTTCTGTTCATGATGTCGATTTCCTGCAGATATGCCTCCACGGCTATTTCCGGAGACAAAGACCCCTTGAGAAAGCGGACAAAGGTGATCGCCTCTGCATGCAGGGAAGCACGCAGGAGCATCCGCGTGTATTCAATCATCACTGCCTCGCGTTTCAGCCCGGGGACCATGGCCTGGACGCCCTGGTTCATGAGCTTGAGCGCATCCATTGATCGGGCATCCATATGATAGGGGTATGACATTTTCCAGTAGGCCCGCCCCAGGAGGATGCTCTCCTGGGCGTCGAGTTCGTCTTGGAAGGGCTCCAGGGTATGGATCGTCTCCGCGATATCACCCTGATCAAAGGCCTTCTCGGCAAGAGAGTATACCTTTGCCCGGCTCATGCTGGAGGGGATGACGATATCCAGGACGATCCGGTTGCGAAGCTCTTCGGTCTTGACCTCCATAACGGCATTCTCATCAGCGATGCTCAACGAGAAGGCCGTGGAATCCAGCATTTTCATGGCGCCGTCAAAGGTGACATAGGGAATGCGCAGGAACTTCTGCTCGATGCCGGAGCAGTCCGCCTCTCCATCGAAAAGGAGGAACACCCGCTTGTTCTTGGCGCAGCGCACCTCGGGCCAGTACCCGGCATGGACCATGATGTCGATGCTCATGCCCTTGTCGTGGGGGTTTGTCTTGACGTGCTCGATCGGGCAGGAGGGGAGGGACTCCTTTCCGACCCCGATATCGAGGATGAACTGCGCGGGCTCGGCCGAGGTGCTGCTGGTATAGGTGAATGGCTCAGGGATCGAGATAACCGCCTTTTTCCCGTCAAAGACAAATTTTTTGACCACGAAAACATCGGTCAGGGAGACCGGTTCTCCGACAGTGTCCGGAAAATTGACGATCAGTGTCCGGTCTTTCTGCTCCAGGGCGGGCAGAGAGAGCCTCTGGAGGTCAAACACAATCCGTACCCGGTCTGGCCCTCCCCCGATGTGGACCGTGCCCTGCCCGGCTGCCGGTGCAGATGCAAGGCACATCAGCAGCATGAACAAGGTCAGAACCCACAAGCCCTTCATAGTGATCTCGATGAATATGAATTTTTTCACTCCCTTATGAAATACAACTTTCATGCCAGCCCTGCATTGGTTGCTCTGGAGAAAACGGAAAAACGCCTTTTTCACAATTGGCCAGGGTTTTGTCCCAGGCCGTCATTGCGGCGTAACGCCGGGAAGGGTCACATTCCGGTTCAGGCCCTTAGGCTTGCCCGGGGCGGAAGGGCTTGCCATGAAAGACTCATGCCATTGGCGGGGGAGTCTATCCCAGCTTCACCTCTGCGGGCTTCTGGAGCTTTTGTTTCTTGATCTTTTCCACCAGGGTCGTCCGGTTCACGTTGAGGAGCTTGGCGGCCCGGTTTTTTACCCAGTTGCTCCGGTTGAGGGCCTGGATGATGATGTTCTTCTCGAACTCGCTCACTGCCGTGGAGAGGTCGATTCCTGACTCGGGGAGATCGATGCAGGGCAGGGACGACGACGCCTGGGCGCACCCGGCCAGGATCTTCTCCGGAAGGTCCTCCAACTCCACCTCGGTGCCGTCGCACAGGACCAGCATGCGTTCCACGAGGTTTTCGAGCTCGCGCACATTGCCCGGCCATTTGTACTGCATGAGCAGGCCCATGGCCTTTTTTCCGAACCCTTTGAGAGCGGGGTTCTTGTCCTTGCCGTATTTGGCCAGGAAATGCTTGACCAGGAGGGGAACATCTTCGTCGCGCTCCCGTAAAGGGGGCAGGTCCAAGGGGATGACATTAAGGCGATAATAGAGATCTTCGCGGAACCTTCCCTGCTCGACCTCTTCTTCGAGGTTTCTGTTTGTGGCCGCGATGATGCGTAGATCGGTCCTGATGGACTTGATGCCTCCCACCCGCTCGAACTCGCGCTCCTGGATGACGCGCAGCAGCTTGACCTGGAGGTTGGGGCTCATCTCGGACACCTCGTCGAGAAATATGCTCCCGGTGTGGGCGAGCTCGAAGCGTCCGATCCTGGCGCGAAATGCGCCGGTGAAGGCGCCCTTTTCATGACCGAAGAGCTCGCTCTCCAACAGCTCCTCGGGGATTGCGCCACAGTTGACCGGGACAAAGGGGTTCTGGGCCCGGGGGGAGTTGTAGTGCAGGGCCCGGGCGACCAGCTCCTTGCCCGTGCCCGATTCCCCGAGGATGAGCACGGTCGAGTCCGTGGACGCCACCTTGTCGATCAGGCTGAACACCTTCTGCATCTTGTCCGAGGTGCCGATGATGTTCTCGAACCGGTACTTGGCCTTGAGCTGCTGCTTGAGATAGGTGTTTTCTTCCTGCAGGGCGAGGTGGTCCAGGGCCTTCTTGACCACCACCTTGATCTCGTCAGCCTTGAACGGCTTGGTGAGGTAGTCGAAGGCCCCGAGTTTCATGGCGTCGACCGCTGTCTTGACAGACCCATAGCCCGTGTAGATGATGCCGATGCAGTTGAGCCTGTTTTCGATCAGGTAACGGATCACGCCGAGCCCGTCGAGCTCGGGCATCTGAAGGTCTGTGAGCACGATGTGGAAATGATCCTGGGAGAGCCGGGCCACGGCGTCCTTCCCGTTTGCCACCGCCGTGACCGCATACTGCTCCTCGGAAAGAATCTCTGAGAGATAATCCCTGTTCTGCGCCTCGTCATCGGCAATGAGTATAGAATACGTTCCCATACAGACCCTTAGGCAGATGCCATACTACATTCCTCCCAGTGCGTCAATATCCGGACGCTTGTGTCTCCGGGAAAGGAAGACTGAAAGATTGGGTCTTATTATTCCCCCTCGTTTACACGATCCCGCATATCTTTTCCAGACTTGAAGAAGGGAAGGGTTTTCTCCTTGACCTTGATCTTTTCCCCGCTCTT
>JALNWY010000039.1 GCA_023230665.1 Deltaproteobacteria bacterium | reverse complement strand
GTAATATCAAATAGTTATATAACACACACCCCTGGCACAACTCTTGATATATACCCCTATAGATCATACACAAAGGAGGACAAAACAATGATGACTCTATGGATCGTTATCGGCTGTCTGTTCATGACCGGCATCGGCATCCGCTTCACCTACCGGATCTTGGGACTCACCACAACCGAAGCAGCAGCCGTGTTCGTGCTCATTGTCCTGCTCGTGGGCGTCAATACCGCCCCTGCACGCGAAGCCCTCATGAGACTGCTTTACTGACCGGGCATCAATCGGCTTTAAAGACCACGCTCACAGAAGGAGACGTGCCATGAAAAAAACCAAACGATTCAAAATACCCCGAGCACTGGCCAACAGGCTCACCCGAATCAGCGCCTACAGCATCGTGCTGGTCGCCATGACCTTCCTGGGACTCTACACAGGACTGTGGCTCGACAAGATCACCGGCATGGCTCCCAACTTCACCCTGCTCCTGCTCATCCTGGGCATCGTGCTGGGCTTCAAGGGCTTCATCAAAGAAGTCATGATCGAAAGGAAAAAACGCGCATGAGCATCCCCTTCATCATCATAGGCTCTGCCGCCCTGGCAGCCATCATACTCCGCTTCGCTGCCAGAAAGACAGCACAAGCCTACCCCGCAGATAACAGATAAATCCCCTAAGGCCTGCCAAGGGGCCGGGAATGGCTGAGGTCGTTGCGGTTGTTGACCCAGCTGCTCCTCAAACTGTCCACAACCGATATCACGGATTCTTACAACCGGCTGAACTCCGGGCTCTATGAGATCCTGGAAGATCCCCGGCAAAGAGGGTGAACGTTTCGCCTCACAGAACCATCTCGATCAGCCGGGGGCCTTTTTCGTCCAGGGCCTGGGAGAATTCCCTTGCCAGGTCCTCTGCGGTTCTCACCGACACCGAGGGCACGCCCATGCCCTCGCCCGCCCTCACCCAGTCCACCCCGGACAGATCCGTGAGCCTGGAGGCCGAAGGACCGGGCTGAAACACCCCCAGCCTCGCAAGCTCGAGCCTGAGAATATCATAGCTGCGATTCGAGCAGATGAGCGTGATCACGTTCAGCCGCTCCCGCGCCTGGGTCCACAGGGCCTGCAGGGTATACAGGGCCGCGCCGTCCGCCTGGAAGCTGATCACCTGCCTGTCCGGGCAGGCAATGGCCGCACCCGCCGCGCAGGGCGGGCCCTGTCCGAGCGACCCTCCGGTCAGCGTGAGGAGGGTGAACGGCCGTGAGCCGGCTGTCAGGGGATGGTACAGCAGGCTGTTCGTGATCGCCTCTTCCACCACAATGCACCCTTCGGGCTGGAGCGCAGCCAGAATCACACAGATCTTGTCCCCGCTGAGCGGGCCTGAGGGCAGACCCATGCTCGCCGGCTGCGCCAGGCAGTCCTCGGTGGCGGTAGACCGCGCCTTGAGCTCGCTTGCCAGGGCTTCCAGACCCTCGCCCGTGTCCCGTCCCTCACTGGTGAGCATGATGGTCTCGCTGCCTTTGTCCACCAGCTCGGCAGGCACGTTCGGATAGCCGAAAAAGGAAACCGGCCTCTGCGCACCCGCGAAGATCAGCAGGTCATACCGGGAGAGCTGGTCCATGGCCATCTCCGGCAGATAGTGAATCCTGGGCACATCGGGCAGACCAGCTCCCCGCTCCATGCGGGCCGGGAAGGTCTCGGCCAGCAGGTCGCACCCGGTGGCCGCACTGATCCTGGCCGCTGTCAGGAGCCCCTCGCGCCGTAAGGCCCTGCCCCCGAGCACAAGCACGGGCCGCCCCGCCTTCCTGAGCCTTGCAGCCGCCTTTTCGACCATCCCGGCATCCACGGGCGCGCTTGCGGGAGGACCGGCATCGGCACGGCCTTCGGGCATCTCTTCAAGCTGGAGATCATAGGGCAGGATCAGGGTGGATACCTGATCCTGCCCGGCCTTATAGACGGCTTCTGTCGCGTCCCGAAGGATGTCCTCCGTGCGGGCCGTGGTCCTCTGCCAGCCCGAGAAGGTTCCCGCCAGGGCCTCGATGTCCATGGCCAGCGGGGGATCATATCTCCGGTGCCAGGTAGCGTGCTCGCCCACCACCACGAGCATGGGCGTTCGCGCCCTGCGGGCATTGTGGAGGTTGGCGATCCCATTTGCCAGCCCCGGCCCCAGATGCAGGAGCACCATGGCGGGCCTCCCGGCCATGCGTCCAAACCCGTCGGCCGCGCCCGTGCACACCCCTTCGAACACGCACGGGACCGGCCTGATCCCCTCGATTGCATCCATGGCCGCAACCAGGGGCATCTCGGTCGTGCCGGGGTTGGCGAAGCACACATCCACGCCGAGCTGCACCAGGGTCTTGACCAGAGCATGGGCTCCCTTCATTCCGTGATCCTCTCTCCCGCAGGCGTTATGCCTGCGCCATTGACTACGTACAGCGGATCCAGGCCTTTGAGCACCCGGGCGATATTGCCCGCCGCCATGGTGATGATCCTGCCTGCCGCCTCGGTGGACACCCCGGCCACGTGGGGCGAGAGCAAAAGATTGTTGCCCGCTGCTTCCAGCAGGGGGTTCTCCGCGGTGACCGGCTCGCGGGAGAACACGTCCACCGCAGCCCCGGCGATCCGCCCCCCCTTGAGGGCCCGGGCCAGGGCGCTCTCGTCCACGAGCTCTCCGCGGGCCACGTTGATGAGATACGCGCCCGGCTTCATGCGCCCGAGCTCCTCGTCTCCAATCATGTGCAGGGTGGCCTCGGTCAGGGGCGCATGGAGACTCACGATGTCAGACAGGCTCAGAAGATCGTGGAACGGGGAATAGACCGCACCGAACTCCTCCTCTTCCTCTCCGGAAAGCCTGACCACATCGAAGTAGAGCACCCGGCCAGGCGCAAAGGGCTTCAGCCGCAGGCTTACGGCCCGGGCGATCCGGCCGAAACCGATCAGGCCCCAGGTCTTTCCGGCAAGCTCGGCTGGATTGAGCGACAGCTGCTCCCACCTGCCTTCACGCATGCCCTGGTTGGCCGCAGACAGCTTCCTCAGCAGGCTCAGGCCGCAGGCCAGGGTGTGCTCGGCCACGCTTGCGGTGTTCGCGCCCGGCGTGTTGGCGACCGGTATCCGGCGCTCTGTGCATGCATCGACGTCAATATGCTGATAGCCCACGCTCGGCTGCTGGATGAGCTTGAGGATGAACGCCTTCTTGAGGAGATCTGAGGATATCGGGCACTGGAAGGTGTAGTCGCCCATGACCACGTGGGCGCGAGAGAAGGCATCCGAAAGCTCCTCGCGGCTCATCCCGCGGCTTAAGACCACCTCGAAATCCGGCAGATCGGGTGTCTGCATGATCAGGGCCCTGACCAGATCCGCCGGAAGCGGGGCCAGGCACAGCACCATGGGCTTCATACAATCACCTCATCCCTTTATAAGACAAAATACCGCCAATGGCCGGAAAAAACCAGTGCCTTTCCTCCCGGATCAAGGAAATCGCTTCAGAACCTTCCCGCCCTGCCGATAGAGTCCTGCCCGGAATCCGCCTGTCCCGGTTTCCGGGCAAAGGCCAGATAGGGCACGATGACGTTGTTTTTGTCGCCAAAGGTGCCGTCATAGGTCACATTGACCACCGGCACTCCGGTGAGACGCTCGATCCTGCCGGCCATTGCCTCGGTTACCAGCGCGGCACAGCAGAACGCGGGGTTGGCCTGGATGAAGAGCGCCACATCCGGGTAGTATTTCCGGATGTAATAGGTCTTGAGGATGTTGTCCATGGTCTCCCCGCTGTGCTCGTTCCTGATGCGATATGGCGCCAGGACATTCCCGGCGGGGTCGTTGAACTCATGGTCGGGCTCGCGGAGCACCTGCTGAAAATAGCGGTAATACTTCTTTTCCAGCGCGGTCAGTGCCGAGAGCACGGCCCGGCAGGAAAAGCTCCGCACGTATTTGCCCTCGTTGAACCATTTCCTGAAATAGGGCCGGGACACCATCTTGGCATAGCTGCTGTACGGGGTGGTGATCACCTCGCCCCCGCATGCCTCGATAAACGGGATGAGACCCTGGTTCATGGCGTCGTTGTCACGCACGTACAGGTCCCCGAATATAGCTACGCGGGGCCGGGACTCGGACTTAAGCGGTATGGCCCGGAGGCGGTCGATCACGGCCTTGAGGACGTCTTCGCGCGAGGACAGGCCCTGGAACGCATCCACGAACAACTTGAGCCCGTCCTCGATCACCTCGTCCACACTGCCTGCACAGACCTCATACGGCCGCAGCCTGCAGGCAGCCCTCCTGAGCATGCCACCGAACATGAAGGCAAAGTAGGCGTTCATCCCGGCCTTGAGTGAGATGTCCAGAAACGAGATGTCCCCGCGATAGACCTGTGCCCTGCTCATGACCGGGCCGCTTTTGTTCAGGATGTTCTTGATGTGATGGGGGATCACCTTCAGATTGCAGGGAATTTCCCCGTTGCCGATCCACAGCACGCATCGGGCCGGGTCCAGGTCGTTCTGGGTCAGATAATCCATGAACCCCTGCGCCATGACATTGACAGGAATACACTCTCCAGTATTGTGCCTGAGGCTCCGCTGCAGCTGTGTGCCGGTCTGGCCCATGAGCCTGGCGTCTAGGCCTTCCTTGCGCAGGGAAGCAGCCAGAAGGCTGCAGGAGAAACGGTCCCAGTCGGGAACGACAATGGTCTTATCCTCGATTCTCTTCACCGGCGAGATGGACGGGAGTGTGGCCCCGGATTTGAAGCGCCTGCGCAAGAAATGATTCGAGAATGACCTTAAACCCGCCTCGATCCTGGTCTCGTAGCCCACGTTCGAATCGTGCTCATCCAGCTGGAGGATGAGGTAGGGCTTGCCGCGCGAGTTCATGAGATTCTTGAAGTACTCTGCGGCGAACGAGTCGGGCGAGCAGCAAAACGAGGTGACAAGCACGGGGTACACCCCCTCCATCCCGGCCACGACGTCGGCCGTGCGCAGGATGTCGGCCGCGTGTTTCCAGGGCAGATCGTCCAGCAGCTCTTTCAGCGACACATCGGTGATCTCCTGCCCGGGGATCATGTCCTGAAAATAGACCGGCACGCCCTGGGAGGCGAAGATGTCGATGATGCCCTTGTTCATGGAGGGATCGAGCACGGTGTAAGGCCTGCCCAGCAGCACCACCTGAACGCCCCGGGCCTTTGCCCTCTGGCGTGCGCACAGCTCGATCAAGGCCTTTCCGGTCTGCTCGCGGAAGGCAAGGGCACTGTCGTAGGCGAGCGACACCTCCCGGTAGGAGATCCGGCGGCCCGTGATTTTCTTGAGCATGGCGAAGAGTTCGAACTTGGTGCGGAGGCTGCTGTAGAGATAGCGGACCAGGGGAGAGAGGACCCGGCGCTCTCTTTTGCCCATCGCGGCTCCGGCAAGACTGGGCCCATACTGGGTGTAGTAGCAGTACTGCCTTCTGGCCGGGGTACCCTGGGAGCGCTCCTCGAAATAGAACGGTGCGAAGACATAGTCGCATCTGTCCATGAGATATGCGATATGGCCATGCAGGGCGGTCAGGGGTGCACAGAACTCGGCCCCTGCCAGATGCCTGCCCTCCTTGAGAGCGCCCCGAAAACCCCGGCTCGTGACGGTCCTGATGGAGAGCAGGTCAAAGAAGCATTGCCAGAACTTGAGTTCGTCGAAGAGATGGAGCGAGGCCGGGATGCCGATGGTGACATCCGACTCCGGGCCGCGCCTGAAAGGATAGGCCTGGGCCTTGTTGCGCTGTTTGAGCAGATCAAACCCCGAGCGGTCCGGATCCGCCCGCTTCCCGGTCTGGTAGTCCCTGCCGCACAGGAACCCGTAGGCCACGCTCCTGCCGTCGATATCCGCTATCGTGATATTGCAGCTGTTCGCGCAGATCGTGCACTCCTCGGTGCGGACAGGGATTCGGCGCCGATACAGGTCAAGCCCGGCAAAGGTGCTTTGTCCGATCCCCTTTTCGAGCAGCATGAGGGCCACGCCCATGGCGCCTGTCAGGTGGCAGAACTTCGAGACCATGACGGGCCTGCCCAGCCGGTGCTCGAATGCCGCCACCAGGGCTGCGTTCTTTGCAGTAGCACCCTGGAACAAAACGGTCCGGCCGATCATCCCCTCCACGGCGACCTTGGTCAGGTAGTTCTCGCACACCGAGTGCAGGGCCGAGGCCAGAACCTCGTCGGGCGAATACCCTTCCGAAAGGCAGTAGTTCATGTCCCGTTCCATGAACACCGTACACCGGTCGCTTGCACGAGGGGCCCGCATACCCAAGGTACGGTCCGCATACTCGTTCAGGGGGCAGCCCATCTTCCGTGCCTGCTCCTCGATGAAGCTGCCCGTACCCGCCGCGCAGACCGTGTTCATGACCGAAAAGTTCACCTGAGCGTTTTTGAGGGTGGTGAACTTGGAGTCCTGCCCGCCTATCTCGATGATGGTGTCGGCGTCGGGATTCACCTCGCAGCCGGCCTTTGCGTGGGCGGATATCTCATCGACCACCATATCGGCACGGATGATCCCGCCGATCAGCTTCCTGCCCGAGCCCGTTGTCCCGCTGCCGAGAATGACAGGCGAGAACCCGTAACGGGCCGTGAGATCGCAGATGGCCTCGAACACCGCACACACCGCATCCACCGGCCTGCCTGCGGTCTTGGTGTACAGGCCAACCAGCACGGTCCTCGAACCGTCCATGAGCACCGCCTTGGTGCTGGTGGAGCCAATATCGATCCCAAGATAAACACCGGCTGACACTACGCCTGAGAGGTTTTCGTATACATCGACCTCCACAGTGCCCGGAACCGTCCTCGTAAGCACCCGGTAATCGTAACGCTCAAGCACCGAGAAGTCAGGGTATGACGAACCGGTGAGTTCAAGGCCCTCAAAGGCGTATGTCCTCGACTCTTCTCTGGGAAGAATGATGTCTCTGGTCCGGCGGAACGATGCAGCCGGCTCTCCTGTCCTTTCCCGCAACCGGATAGCCGCGCCCAGGGCCCCGTAGACATGCGAATATCCGTCCGCCAGGAGTTCTCTTCCCACCATTTCGCCGATATATCTCTCCACGGCTCTGTTTTTCGACACCCCTCCGCAGAAAACCATTGGCCCCTGGATATCCATGCCTGCGAACAGAGTGTCTGCAATGTTCCTGGCAAGCCCTCGGCACAGGCCGTCACAGATCTCGGGCAACGAATATCCCTCCTGTTGCGCATGGATGATATCGGTCTTGGCGAACACGGCGCACCGTGATGCGATCTTCGGGATTGGCCCGCGGTTTTCCAGCGCCAGGCAGCTCAGCTCCGGGGTGCCCTCAAGGCTCAGCCTCACGGCCTGCTGATCGAGGAAACTCCCGGTCCCGGCCGCGCACGAGGTGTTTGTTCTGCTTAAGACATAATTGCCCTTGCTGTCAAAGAGGATGAGAGAGAACTTCTCCGCACCCACCTGGAGGATGGAGCGAACTCCGGGATGAAGACGTCTGGCCGCAGCGATCACGGCCACCTGGTTGTCCACCCGTTCGCTGGATCGGACCGAAGGCGGGGTCGATGAGGTTGTCGCTACAAAGAACTCTCCCTGCGGAGAGATCGAGCCGAGCATTTCTGCAAGGGTTTCCCGTATCTTCCCCCGGTGGATGCGATAATCAATGCCTGCAATCTCGCCCTCGGGTCCGAGCACTGCCAGACCCACGGACACAGAACCCGCATCAATGCCGATGACAATATTCTTCATGGTTTCCTCCTGACTTCCCGGTTTCCAAAAGGCTGTGCCGGATAAGGGACCTCGTCCTTGGTGTCCCATGGTCCGGCATCAAGCCCAGATATTTTTACATTTCTTTTACAATCAATATACCATGCACCTGAAAATTATCAAGCAGGGTTATCGGGACGCCAGAGATGTCTCGGTCAAGGTTCACGCCAGCAAAGTACCTCTGGAAAAAACACTGCTCCCGGGGAAGAGAAAATCCTGTTATAATGAGATCATGAATGTCATGGCCGAGATAGAACAAAGGGTATCCCGGATCAGGGATGAGATGGTCAGGCTCAGACGGGACTTTCACCGCCATCCCGAGACAGGCTTTTGCGAGAACCGCACCTCGCGCATCATCGCGGGCTATCTCCGAGACCTGGGCATGGAGGTTCGCGAGGGCGTGGGGAAGACAGGCGTAGTGGGTGTGCTCCGGGGAGCGGCCCCGGGAAGGACCCTGATGCTCAGGGCAGACATGGATGCCCTGCCCATCCAGGAAAAGTCATCGTCACCCTATCGTTCGGCCAATCCCGGGGTCATGCACGCGTGCGGACACGATGGTCATATGGCCATCCTCCTGGGCGCGGCTTGCGTTCTCGCCGGCATGAAAGGACGCCTGCGCGGGCAGGTAAAATTCGTGTTCCAGCCCGCTGAAGAAGGGGCTGGCGGAGCACGGAAGATGATCGAGGACAGGGCCTTAGAAGACCCGCGCGTTGATGCCGCCTTCGGCCTCCATCTCGTCACTGCCCTCCCCTGCGGGACACTGGGCTGGGGCAAGGGCACGGTCATGGCTGCCATGGATTCGTTTGTCCTCAAGGTTACGGGCAGAAGCGGGCATTCATCCATGCCCGAGGACGGCGTTGACGCTATCAGGGCAAGCGCCCGCATCGTGGACGATCTCCATGCGCTCAACACGGTAAACAACGAGTCGGACACGCAGTCGTTGATCAACATCGGCGCCATCAGAGGTGGAGAGGCAGCCAATGTCATCGCCGAGGAGGTCGAGCTCAGCGGAACCGTGCGGACACTGAACCCGAAGGCGAAGGCATTCGCCAAGGGCGCAATGCACAGGATCGTGGGCAGGGTCACCGGCGAGTTCGGAGCGGGATTTGACTTGGACTACCGGGAGGGATACCCTCCAGTAGTGAACGATGGCGAGATGACCGACCTCCTTTGCCGGGTGGCCGGCGACGTGCCGGGAGTTGACGGGCTTCTGGAGCTGCCGCCTCTCATGGCGAGCGAGGACATGGCGTTTTATCTCAGGGAGGTGCCTGGATGCTTTTTCTTCCTGGGCGCGGGCAATCCGGAAAAGGGGCTCACCAGGCCCCTGCACAGCTCGGAGTTCGATTTCGACGAGTCTGCCCTGCCTGTGGGCGCGGCCTTGTTCGCCGGGCTGGCAGCGAGTCTGCCCGGCATGGAGTGAAGGGCCTGTTCTCCGGAGATATGGCCCTGTGTTTTCGGATTCGGCAGTATCATTCCTCTCTCGTCTCGCCTTGCTTCACAGAGTCTTTGGCGCTGCACACGCCTTTCGTGCCGCCCGGGCCTGCCGCGCTGCCGCGAAGAGAGCCCGGGCGCGCGGTCACTGCTCTTTGCCCGAATCGCCGTTTGCAAAGCTCATCCATTTCTCGGACAGTTCCTTGAGCTGCGCATCCACGAGCTGGTTGATCGTCCCCTTCTCAAAGGCGCCGCCGGCCTGCCGCTCGCCCGCCTTTCTGCCGGTGAGGATCTCGATGCCTTCGTCGATCGTTCCGACGCTCCATATCCTGAAGTCGCCTCTCTTCACCGCGTCAACCACCTCGTCCTTGAGCACGAGATTTCTCACATTGCTCGCCGGAATCATGACTCCCTGCTCGCCATTGAAGCCCTTTTCCTTGCACACCCCGTAGAATCCCTCGATCTTTTCATTGACCCCGCCGATGGCTTGGACCTCGCCCTTCTGGTTGACCGAGCCGGTGACTGCGATGCCTTGCTTGATGGGCACCCCTGACAGACCGGAGAGAAGCGCATAGAGCTCTGCGCACGACGCCGAGTCGCCCTCGATGCCCGAATAGCTCTGCTCGAACACGAGCCGCGCTGAGAGGCTTAAGGGTTTGTCCCGGGCATAGCGATGGGCCAGATATCCCGACAGGATGAGCACGGCCTTGGTATGGATCGGGCCGCCGAGCTTGGCCTCGCGCTCGATATCGATGAGGCCCTCCCTCCCGAGCCCGATGCTCGCCGTGATCTTGTTCGGCCTGCCGAACATGATGTCGCCCAGGTCGATGACAGAGAGGCCGTTGACCTGACCTGTCCTTTCACCCTCAATGTCAATCTTGATCACGCCCAGGCTGATCATCTCCCGGAGTTTCTCAAGCAGGAGGCTCGAACGGGTGAATCGCTGCTCGATGGCCTCTTTCACGTGCGGCACCCCTGCCAGGGGGGTACCTTCCGAGGCAGCATAGAAGCTTGCCTCGCGCACGATATCCGAGATGTCGCCGAAGCGCGTGGAGAGCTTCTGCTGATCGGATGCAAGACGGCTGCTGTGCTCCACCACCTTGGCAATGGCGTATTTGTCGAGATGTTTCAATTGCTCCTCGTTACAGATGCTGCAGATGAACGATCCGTAATGCCTCATGTTTTCGTCGTTTCTTTCCATCACAGTATCGAAGTCCGCCTTGACCTTGAACAGATCCCGGAAGTCGGGGTCGAGCTCGAAAAGCCGGTAATAGAGCCACGGCTCACCGATGAGCACGACCTTGACCCGCCAGGGGATGGGCTCGGGCATGAGCCACCTGGTGGTCATGTATCCCAGCCGCTCGGCCAGCTCTTCAATGGTGATCTCGTGGTTGCGGATGGAGCGCTTCAGACTCTCCCAGGAAAAATAATTTCTGAGCACGTCCTCGACCGGCAGGATCAGATATCCGCCGTTCGCCCGGTGGATCGAGCCGGCCCTGATCATGGTGAAGTCCGTGAACAGCGCGCCCAGCATGGCCTCTTTCTCGATCCTGCCAAAGAGATTGTAGTATGACGGGTTGAGCTCCATGATAATGGGCACGCCTTTCAGGTCCGTGTTGTCCACCACCACGTTCACCCGGTATTTCCGGAACCTGATGTCGTCTCTGGGGAGCAGAGGAAGCCCCGAGGGCATTCCCGGCGGCATGGCCTGCTTTTCTTCATCCGAGCGGAACAGGGACAGGTTGTCCAGGATGTCGGCGCGCATGTCGTCGAGATAGCGCAGCACCTCGGGTATATCGTTGAAGTCTCTCTTGAGGTCCTCCAGGAGATTGTCCAGGGTGTAGGACGCGATCTCGCGGTCGAGGGCCTCCACCATGTCCTGGGTCTGCCTCTCCATGGTGATCATCTGGCGGCCGGTTTCCTTCATCTTTTCATTGATGGTATTCTGCTTGCGCCTGATGGAGTTCTGCTCCTTTTTTTCCAGAGACCGGAACTCCTCTTCGGTGAGCGGTCGGTTATCCTTCATGGGGATGGTCACCAGTCCCATGGGCGTGGGCTGGATGACGAATCCCTGCTTCTGTGCCTGCTCGTTGATCTTGGTGATCAGGTTTTCCTTACGCTGCTGGATCTCCTTGATGGTATCACCTCTCCTGGTTATGTATTCCTCGCTCTCGAAGGCCTTCTTGATATCTTCCCGCGCAGCGTCTACGAAGCGGTCGACCTGTTTTTTGAACGCCCTGCCCCGTCCCGCAGGCAAAGAGATGGCCCTGGGACGGTAGCTCTCCTGAAAGTTGTTGACATAGCACCAGTCAGGAGGAGTGGGCTTGTTCCTCGCAATCTCCTGCAGATACCGTTTCACTGCGGTTTTCTTGCCCGTGCCCGGTGCACCGGACACGTAGATATTGAACCCCTTGTTCGAGATATCCAGTCCGAACTGCAATGCCTTGAGTGCCTTTGTCTGGCCGATGATCGACTGGAGGGGTGTAATACCCGCACTGTCCGCGCATCCGAATATGTCCGGATCGCAGCTTGTCTTGAGCCTTTCCGGCGATAATGCTTCAACCATCTCGTCATCCCCCTTCATCCTGTCTCTTTTTACTGCCGCCAGGCAGCCGCTTTTCTTTCAGGAGAAGGCAAAAGTCCGGCCGCTCCTGACGCAATCACCCGGGCATGAAAAAATCGACTCAAAAAAACGGGTTGGTATAAGTATAAAATATTGGATGAATCTTCAAAGGCAAGGTGCCCGCACCAAGGCCCTTTACTTCTCCCATGCCCGTGCTGTATGCCTTGTAAATTCGGGAATGAGGGATTACCATGAATACCAGGATGTATGACTATCTCAAGGGATACCGGTTCTTTGCCCAGGTCGCGGACGGGATCGAAGACCTCGGCGCAAAGGAAATAGCCTCTCTGGGGGCTAGCGAGGTAAAGACCACCTTCCGGGGGCTCTACTTCAACGCCGACAAGGCGGCACTGTATCGCGTCAATTATCTGTCGAGGATCATCACGCGGGTGCTTGCCCCGCTCATCAGCTTTGACTGCCACGACACCAAATATCTCTACAAGATGGCGCGCTGCGTCCCGTGGCCTGAGATCTTCGGCCTGGACAAAACATTCATGGTGAACTCCAATGTCTCGCACAGCCGGATCACCCACTCCCAGTATGCGGCTCTGGTGCTGAAAGACGCCATCGTGGATACCTTCAACGAATGGTGCACCCGCAGGCCCGATGTGGAAAGAATCAAGCCTGACGTGGTCTTCAACCTCCACATCGCAAACAACAAGGCCACCATTTATCTTGACACCTCAGGGGGCTCGCTGCACCGCAGGGGCTACCGCAAGCACGCCATGGACGCTCCCATGCAGGAGACCCTTGCGGCATCCATCATCCAACTCAGCGGCTGGCAGGGCGAGACGCCCCTGTACGACCCCATGTGCGGCTCCGGAACGCTCCTGTGCGAGGCCATGATGCACTACTGCAGGGTGCCGGCCGGATACCTGCGCACAGCCTTCGGCTTCGAGTACCTCCCTGATTTCGACCCCGGCCTGTGGACCAGGATCAGAAAGCAAGCCGACCGCGAGATCAGGGGCCTCCCCCAGGGCCTGATATCGGGCGGCGACTCTTCCGGCGAGTCCGTGGCCGCGGCCAGGGTCAACTCAGGCAGGCTTCCCGGCGGGAAAGGGATCGTGCTGCACAAAAAGCGTTTTCAGGACATCTCCGGGCTTCGAAACACGACCATCGTCACCAACCCGCCCTATGGCCTGCGTCTGAACAGGGCGCAGGATATGGCCGCGTTCATGAAGGAGTTCGGAGACTTTCTCAAAAAAAAGTGCACCGGCTCCAAGGCCTATGTCTATTTCGGCGACCGCGGCCTCATCAAGTCGGTGGGCCTGCGCACCACATGGAAGCGGCCCCTGAAAAACGGTCCGCTGGACGGCAGGCTCGTCGAGTACAAGCTGTACTGACAGTCTCCGGCCTTCTGCCGGAGCGTCGCCTCCGCCGGCACACATCTGCCCGACGTCTTTTCCACGGTCTGGTTCACGATGGGCTTGATCTCCTTGTTTGTGGTCATCTTGATCGAGGAAGGCGGCGTGCCCGCAAGAATCTTCAGGGCCGCCTGGGCGCTCTGCCGGCCCTGTTCCTCCGGCACGGAGGAAACACTCAGAAAGACGTACGGCGCCAGGCAGCTCATAGAGCGCCCCGGTGGGGGCCAATGCTGGAAAAGTCTAAGTCAATAGTTCATGAACCAGATCGGGCTCAAGACCGCACGGACCATCACCGACTACCGGGCGCAAAAGAATAACGGCCCTCGGGCAAAGACGAACGCCAATCTCCTTAAAGCCTGCTCCGGCCTTTGGCAACCGAGCGCCACAGAGTGACCGCTGATGCACGGGTGTCCCCTAACTTGAGAGTCGGGTTCTTTGCCCGTATCCTCATTTTCAAGGGTCCTGTTCCCTTGGAGGCAGGGGCATGAGCGTTTCACAAGTTGAATCTCAGCTGATGCGAATCCTCATCGGCGGGGCATGCCTGGTCGTCATCGTTGCAGGCATGCAGGCCATGGCAAATGTGCTGAACATCGTCTTTCTCGCCTGGCTCCTTGCATACGCCATCCTGCCCCTGCCCCACTGGATGATCCGCCACGGCCTGCCCGAGGTGCCGGCAGTGCTCGGAACGCTTCTGATCGTCATTTTCGGGGGGATCACGCTCGCCGTTGTCATGAGCTATTCCATCGTGAGCTTGGGTCAGAGGCTGCCCACCTATGAGACCAACCTGGCAGACACCTATGCCGCCATGGTCGACTATCTGGCTGCCCGGGATATCGACCTTGCCCAGGTCAGACCGCTGGAAGGACTCACTCCCGCGCGCATGATCGGATATGCCCGCATGCTCCTGGGGCAGATAGGCAACCTGCTCGGCAATACCCTGCTGCTCGTCCTGCTCGTCGCTATCCTGCTGTTCGAGTTTCTGGGAGAAGACAGGAGGCGGCTGGAATACCGTGCAGAGAAAAGACCGGTCATATCGATTTTTCAGGAAGCGAGCAGCGATGTTCAGGCATATGTTGCCGTCACGAGCACCACCGGCGCTATGCAGGCACTGATCAATATCGCCTTGTATCTGGCCCTGGGCATCGACTTTGCCGTGACCTGGGGGATACTCTTCTTTTTCATGAACTTCATCCCGGTTGTCGGCGGTTTTATCGCGATCGTACCGCCCGTGGCACTGGGTTTCCTGGAATCCGGCGTGATGACCGCTGTGGCGGTCCTGGTCCTGTTCACCATCAATAACCTCCTGTGGGACAATGTGCTTAAGCCAAGGTTTATGGAAAAGACCCTTGATCTCCCCTTTCTCTTCATCATTCTCTCGCTCATCTTCTGGTCGTGGGTGCTGGGCTCGGTGGGCACGATTCTGGCCGTGCCGCTCACCATGGTGGTCAGAAACCTGTACTACCGGGATATCACCGGGCCTGCAAAGATATCTCATTCAGAAGAGGGTTGATTGGAGGATGTCTTTTGTGCTTATGAATCAGTTTGTTCCGGCAATACCCGCGTGACGCCGCACATGCCCTTTCCGGATTCGGCAGGGGCGCATGAGACGGTAGTCAGGGCATTTTTCTGGAATAATTACCTGCATAAAGGAGAATATGCGATGAAGATTGCACTTCCTTCGGCTGGAGACAGGGTGGACAGCCATTTCGGACACTGCGAGCACTTTACCGTGGTGACAGTAGACGACCAGGGAAAGATCACAGGCCGTGAGATCGTTCAGCCGCCTGCAGGGTGCGGCTGCAAGTCGAATATTGTGAGCATCCTGGCGGGCATGGGGGTAAAGGTCATGCTCGCGGGCAATATGGGCGCAGGTGCGGTCAATGTGCTGGCCTCTCACGGCATCGATGTGGTCCGCGGGTGCAGCGGCAACGTGACGCATGTGGTCGAGAAGTGGCTCAGCGGGTCGCTGGACGACTCCGGCACGTCATGCGCAGCCCATGAAGGGTGCGGCGAGCATCATCACTAACGCTGTGCACATCTGACTGAGACCGATTCCCGCCCGCAGGCGCGGACTAACCGGCGGACTATCGGAGCGGCAAGACCGCGAGAACAGGAATGCGCCTGCGCGAGCCGCTGAAGAACAAGGCCTGTCTCTATTCCGGGAGCATGTCTTCTGACGGTTCCCCGTCAAGGTATTCCCGCTCGGTCAGAGGTCTCTCTTCGGGGTACGGATCTTCTCCGGAAAAGAGATCTTCTTCCTGCTGATAATCGTCTTCCATCACAGGATCGAAAGGTTCCTGCCCGATCATCTCATCCTGGTCCAGGAGCCCGTCATCCAGCACCGAGTACGACAATATCTGGAGAATCATGCGCCCGCCGTCGGCGTCGAGCACGCCGCTGGCGCTCACCCTCGCGCCATCCAGGCCGGCAAGCTCGCTGCCCTTTTCATCGGCCACCACATCATAGACTTCTCCGCTGTCGGCAACGATTTCATAGGTGCCGTAGGCAATGCCCACCACAGTGGTCCGCTGCGCCATGGCGGCCGAAGCCATGGACACCAGCGCCATGACGGTCATGCACACGCCGACTGCCCACCGCATCTTCCTCATCATACCCTCCCCTTGTAAGGATCTTCGATCCAAAGGATCCTTGAGAGCGTTTCCAGCCGGTCCTGTCAGCCGCCTCTCCTTTCCCCACCAACTTGGATGCGTGCAAAAAACCGGCGATTCCTTAAAGATTATACTATCTCCAAAACGAGGCATATTTCAAGCAGGTTCATCAAAGGGTCTTCCCCTGAGCAGGCGTCATCGTTATTACTACAAAAAAGGAGAGATGGCCCGCAATGACAGAGCTGTCAGAGAATGCGTACAGAATACTTCAGGCCAGGTATCTGAGAAAAGACGAGCACGGAGAGGTGGTTGAGGCTCCGGCTGACATGTTCCGCCGGGTGGCGCGCCATGTTTCTGCGGCCGAGAAGGTATATGACTGGAACACCAGGCCTTCCCGGTACGAGGAACACTTCTTCGGGATCATGAGCTCTCTTGAGTTTCTGCCGAACTCCCCTACCCTCATGAATGCCGGCAGAGATCTGGGCCAGCTTTCCGCATGTTTCGTACTCCCCCTGGAAGACAACTTGGCCTCTATCTTCGAGACCCTCAAGGAAACAGCCATGATCCACCAGAGCGGCGGCGGGACCGGGTTTTCCTTCAGCCGCCTGCGGCCGAAAAACGACATCGTGGCCACTACCAGCGGGGTGGCGAGCGGCCCGGTCTCTTTCATGGAAATTTTCAACGCTGCAACCGAGATCATCAAGCAGGGAGGAACGAGGCGCGGGGCGAATATGGGGGTGCTGAGGGTGGACCATCCCGACATCAGGGAGTTCATCGAGGTCAAGCGTGACCCGGAAAAGCTTCAGAGCTTCAATCTCTCGGTGGGGATCACGGACGACTTCGTGCATGCTGTGAAGGCTGACTGCGACATCGAGCTCGTCAACCCCCGGACCAAGACTACTCAAGGCCGGATGAATGCGCGCGAGCTCTTCGACCTGATGGCGGGGTGCGCATGGAAGAGCGGAGAGCCGGGGATGCTCTTCCTCGACCGCATCAACCGGGACAACCCGACACCTTCGCTGGGCCCTATCGAGGCAACGAACCCCTGCGGCGAGCAGCCGCTTCTGCCCTATGAGTCGTGTAACCTCGGATCGGTCAACCTGGCAAAGATGGTCCGTCGGGGCGCACGAGGGACTGAGATCGACTGGGAAAAGCTCGGTGAGACCGTGAGGCTCGGGGTGAGGTTTCTCGACGATGTGATCGATGTGAATCACTTCCCCATTCCAGAGATCGAGAAAATCACCCGTGCCAACCGGAAGATCGGCCTGGGAGTTATGGGATTTGCGCACTTCCTCATTCTGATGGGACTGCCCTACGGATCGGACGGGAGCGTCAGAATCGCCGAAGAGGTCATGGCCTATGTTGCGCAGCAGGCCCGGGAGGCCTCCCGCGAGCTTGCGGTGCAGCGCGGCCCGTTCCCCAACTTCAGCAGGAGCATCTATGCCCGGCGAAACGAGCCTCCTCTGAGGAACGCCCTGGTCACCACCATCGCGCCTACCGGGAGCCTGAGCATCATTGCCGGCTGCTCTTCGGGAATCGAACCCGTCTTCGGAATCAGCACCACACGCAGGGTAGCCGGCGGCATCGAGCTCACCGAGGTCGATCCAGTCTTCCGGCGGTTTGCCGAGGAACATGTCGTGGAGCTCCCGGAGAGCATGTCAGCGGGATCTTCCCGGGGCACGTCTCCCGGTATGTCCCTCCATGCCCAAGAAATGCGCGATCTCTTCGTCACAGCGCTGGATATCCTGCCCTCGCAGCACATCCGGATGCAGGCGGCCTTTCAGCGCCATACAGACAGCGCTGTATCAAAAACCATCAATTTTCCTTCAAATATCACCATCCAGGGCATGAAGGAAGCCTTCCAGCTCGCCCATGACCTCGGCTGCAAAGGCATCACCATCTACCGCGACCAGAGCAGACCAGGCCAGGTCATCACCTGCAGCGCCTGCAAGATCTGCTGATTCTTAAAAAAGAGGGATGCTCGTATCGAAAACACCTGCAGTCAGCACGCGCATACCTGCATCCAGGATGCCGGGCTCTGCAGGAGCACCGTACCCGGTGAGCGCCAGGGGCCCGTCCGGCAGGACAACCCCGGACGGGACCGCGACCTCTTCGCAGGAGGGATCGCAATCATCGTCTGCCGGCAGCAGGGAAATCTCGGTGATAGTGACCCAGATATGATCGTATTCATGAAAAGGAGCATCCGTGATCAGAACGCCGACCCTGCCGAAAGCACCCTCGGGCTGGACCCCGCCCCCCGAAGAACCTCCGCTGCAGGCCCACAGAATGACGAGCGCGAGCAGACACGCCGCAGGCAAGTCCACATGCCATACATACTTGCACAAACGCCCCATGACCTCTTCCAAAACGCACGCCGTATAACACCAGAAAAAACCAGTGCCGGGATATTCTTTTTTAGAGCATCGCGGAAATCATGCGCCGCGATAAAGGGGGCAGCCAAGATCAGGGCCTGTCAGACCCACTGGAGGGACGTCGCCTTGAAAACCGCCCACACCTCTTTGCCGGGCACGAGCTGAAGTTTTACGGCGGAGTTCCTGGTTACCCGGACATTGAGGTGAATCTGCGCCACCACCACCTCCACGAGGATGTTCTCGGTCGACATCTCGTCACTCATATTGAGGATCCTTCCTTTCAGGACGTTCAACGCGGACTCATTCTGGGGCGGCTCCAATGCAATGGTGATGGTGGAAGGGTCCAGGATCGCGCTGGATTCCAGGCTGGTTCCTCGAGCGCTCAGGATGGCCTGCCCGTCGGAGAGGCGTTTCTCGAAGAGTCTTTCCCGGGTTTCCTCCCAAGGACCGTGAATCACGTTGCCGGCCACATACTCTACAAGCCGGCCCTCCTCCATCCTCACGAGCGAGTCGACCACGGTGTTGAGCCAGAGATAGTCATGGCTCACCACGATGAGCGAGGTATTGAATATCCGGCGGCTTCTTTCGATTGCTTCCTTGATGAGGTAGGAACTCTGGCGGTCCACGCTCGCCGTGGGCTCGTCCAAGACCATGACCTTGGGCCTGAGCACCAGCCTGGAGGCAAGGGCCACCCGCTGAGCCTCGCCCCCGGAGAGCTGGTGCCACATCCGCCGGGCAAACTTGTCCGGCGCGAGACCAACCCAGGTCAAGGCCTCACGGACACGCTCGCTTGCATCCCGCATTTCTCCCCTGAGCCTCAGCCCGTAGACCACATTCTCGAAAACCGTGCGCTTGAGAAGATATGATATCTGGAGCAGCATGGTCACGCTTCTCCTGGCCTCGAGGCTTTCCGGTCCGGTCGGCACCCCTTCGAAAAAGATGGTTCCGGCATCCGGGGCATCGATGAATGCCAGCAGGTTGAGCAGGGTGCTCTTTCCGCCGCCGTTCGGGCCCACAATCCCGAGCGACTCGCCATGCTGGATGACGAGCTTCGGGACATCCAGGTCAAAGTGTTTTCCATACGAGTATCTCAGGCCCTCGACCCGGTAGAGAGGCTCGCTCATCTGGTCCTCCTTCTGAGAAGCACGAGCGCGCCGTTGAGAAGAAACACGAGGAGGAGGAGGACCACTCCCAGCGCAATGCCCATGGAGAACTGCCCCTTGCCGGTCTCAAGGGTGATGGCCGTGGTCATGGTCCTGGTGTGCCACTTGATGTTGCCGCCGATAATCATGGCGATCCCCACCTCGGATATGGCCCTGCCGTACGCCGTGATCCCGGCGATGAGCACGGCGAACCTCGCCTCGTGCAGGGAGGTCAGGGCGAGCTGCACCCTGCCGGCTCCCAGGGATCTCAGGGTGGGCCGGAGCCTGCGGTCAAGCCCTTCGATGGCCGTGGCAGTGAGCGAGATCACGATAGGGAGGATCAGAAATACCTCTGCAATGGCAATGCCCGGAACAGTGTACAGGAGGTTTGTCCACCCCAGGGGCCCCCTTTGTGAGATGAAGGCATAGACCAGCAGCCCCACCACCACAGTGGGAAGGGCCAGGAGGGTGTCCACGACCATCCGCAACTGCCTCTTGCCCGGAAAATGGAAATACCCGAGCAGAAAGCCCAGAGGGACACCGATGATCACGCTCCCGGTGATGGACAGGAAGGTTACCTTGATCGTGGTGATAATGGCCGAATATGTCTCAGCGTCGAGGGTGAAAAGGAGAATCGCGGCCTGCTGCAGTCCCTGCCATATATAATCCATGGTTTCTTAAGCCGCTACTCTCCTGCGTTGGGATAGAAAAGCTGTTTGTTCAGGAGCTTGAACTCGGCGATAAGCTTCTGCGTCTTGTCGGAGGCCATCCACTGGGCAAACTCCCTGGCGAGATCGTATTTTGCGTTCGGGCATCTTTCAGGGTTGACCGGGATCACGCTGTACTGATTTCTCAGCTCTTTCTCGCCCTCGACCAGGATCACCAGCGGCGGGTTGCCTTTAAAATTGTTCTCATACTTGATGAACGTGCCGCGGTCGGCCAAGGTGTAGGCGTTCTGCTCGGCAGCGATGTTGATGGTGTTGAGCATGCCCTGGCCCGTCGCCAGATACCATGACTCCCGGTCGGGAGTCTTAATCCCGGCCTGTTTCCAGAGATCCAACTCGGCCTTGTGGGTTCCTGAATTGTCGCCCCGGCTTGCGAAACGGACCTTCTGCTTCTCGATGGCCTGGAGCGCTTCCTTCACGCTCTTGCCCTTGACCTTGGCAGGATCGTCCTTGGGCCCCAGGATCACGAAGTCATTGTACATGATCTGGGTGCGCTCCGTGCCATAGCCCTTTTCGACATACGCCTTCTCCGCATCCGGTGCATGGACCAGAAGCACGCTCACGTCACAGTTTTCTCCGAGGGCCAGCGCCGCACCAGTCCCGACCGCGACCCACAGGAGCTCGATGCCGGTGTCCTTCTTGAACTCGGGCGCGAGATACTCGAGCAGACCGGTGTTGTCGGTGCTCGTGGTGGTTGCCATGAGCAGGGTCCCCTTGTCCTGGGCATGGGAAACCCCTGCTCCGGCAACCAGAACAGCTGCAATACCCAGTGCCAGTAAACCGGAAAACACCCTTTTCTTCATATCTTTTCCTCCAATTTTCCGCAGTCGATCCTGATTCTCTCAAGGCATGGTTTCCAGAGGGATCAATAGCGGTACTATTATAGTAATATTATGAATAAGTAAGCTTATAAAGCCCTGTATCAAAAAACATCCATGTAAGGCAATGAATTTCTTCTTCCTTCAACGGGCCTCATCCTACGCCG
>JALNWY010000038.1 GCA_023230665.1 Deltaproteobacteria bacterium | reverse complement strand
TTGGTGCGGAACTCGCGCAGGTAGTCGTTGAGCACCACGCTGACCGTATCCGGGCGGTAGCGGTGCATGTAGATCAGCGCGTTGAAGCTGCCCTTGGGGCTGGAGAACAGCCAGTAGATGGGGCGCTTCTTGTAGCGCTTCATATGGTCGGGGTAGAACTCGCCGAGGAAGTAGTCGCGAATGCTGTAATTGCGCTTGCCCTTAATGTTCAGCGCCTGCTCGACGAACCGGAGGTTTTCCTCGTAGTGCTCCTCGCCAAAGGCCACGCGCAGGAACTTGCGGAAGCGCTCGGCGATGTCGTCGGTGAACCAGTCGCCATCGAGCATGGGGATGACGTTGTCGGCATCTGGGAGAAAGTGGATAGTGGATAGTGGGCAGTGGGTAGTTATCTCAGGCTGTTCATCAGTCCGTTCAGCAAACGGTTCACTTCTTCTGAAAGCGCCAAAATCTTCTGCGCTGTATCGTTCGCTGCATAGTTCAAGCGCTGGGCAAGCAGGATTTGGGTTTCCATCTCTGCTCTTGAACCGTTCGCAATCGACAAGAAATTCAGAAATTCCGCCGTCGATTTTCTGGCCTGACCTTCCGCTATGTTGGATGGGATGGAAACCGCCGACCGCCTGATCTGACTGGTCAGCCCGTAAAGTTCTTCCTTCGGAAACTGCTTGGTCGCCTGATAAACAAGTTCCACTAAATCCATCGCCTTCTGCCAGACGATCAACTCCCTGTAATTTCGAACGGTCGTCATTGCAATCTCCTTCACTATCCACTTCACACTGCCCACTACACACTTTGCGGATGAAATCCGCAAGCGTCTCGCCCTGGTTGGCCAGGATCAGTCCCGGCTTGTCCAGCGCATAGCGGCCGAACATGCAGCCCACCGCATAGGAGACCAGCTCGCGCATGGTATCGACCAACAGTAGCGCTTCCAGCTCGTCCTCGCTCTTGTCCCCGCCATAGCGGTAGTGCGGGTTGCAGGTCAGGGTGATTTCATTAAGCGACACCTCGGGCTTTAGCTCGTCATGCAGGCCGTAGGCGTCGATGAAGATGCGGTTATTTTCTTCTTCAAGCCGCTGCATCTCCAGCGTCATTTCTCGCCAGTGGGCGCGGAGCTTCTGGTAGGTGGCCTTCAGGTTTGGCTGGCGGTAATCGAGATTAAGCAATAGTAGGCTGGTGAAGTCCCAAGAGGTTTCATAGGAGTCCCAGTCAAATCTTGTAATCTCTATTAACCGGATTACTAAGTTTTCAGGATAGTCAAACTGTTTCCAAGGTAATTTTGCAACGGTACCACTCCCATAATTTATGGTCGGGTTGATAAGAAATAGATAATCCTGAGCAATCTTAGTATTTAAATATGCGATTATTGAGTAGTTGGACAAATCTGCTTTAAAAGGAATGAAAGACCCTCCTGTATCGAATATAGTACCTTTGGGAATATATCGTGCGGAGAATAAAGAAGTGCATACGCATGTCCAGCTGACTGCTTCTTTAAAATAATAACTTTCGTTTGAAATTTTCCATCCGAGATTGTCCCAGTCAAGTTGAGGATAAATTTTTAACGTATTGTCTTTGATTTCATGCCCATTGTTATACCAATTAACTAAATATTCTCGATTACCATACCATCTTCTAAATCCTCCCCCCTTGGCATAAGGAAACCATTTCGGCTCGTATCCACTTGAAAGAGACATGTCAGCTGTCGAAACCTCATGCCATATACGGAGGAATCTTTCATTATCCCCTGTTCTCATGCCAATTAATGGTTTACTGAAATCCCCTAAAGAAGAATTTTTAAATGGGGTAATCATGTTTTCGCTAATCCAATACGCAATTGGGCTTCCGGGAATCTTTTTGAAGTCATCGGCGGAGGCGCGATAGAACCAGCCACAGTTTAGGTTTTGGATAGCCTTGCGAATGGCCATTGCTTTCTCGCTTTCAGAGTTGTCATCAATTAAGCGCAAATAACCTCCCCGATATCCTGGGCGGTTAAAGTTGCCCAAAATAAAGGCGGTAGTTGAAACCACTTCACCGCCGATACTGTCAAAAGCCTTCGCACCAAGGTGAGCCATTGATAGCAGTGTGTACTGTCCCAGAAGCCGCGCACGCAGTGCTTCGAAGGATGACAAGAACATCCAGCTCTGCATTGTTATCATCGCAACCGCTCCATGCTTCTGAGCAAGGTCAAGGTTGCGCTCTATGAACATGGCAAAAAGATCAGACTTGCTTTTAGGATAATTGTCCTTCGCCCAAGCTTTGAGTCGCTCATTTATTCCGCCCCCACCCATATACGGCGGATTGGCAATCACCACATGGTATTTCGGGCTCAGGTAATCGGCCTGCCACAGGGCTTGCAGCACCTTCTGGTGGGTCAGACTCAGGAACAGATGCCCGGAGACATTCTTTGACTCCAGGATTTTGAGAATGCCGTCCACATCGGTGACATCCGGACGGATCAAGGAGCCGAAGTTATCGGCCTCTTCGAACTGGCGCAGGGTGGATGCTAGCTGTGCGGTGAAAAGGTCGCGCCCGACAAAATCCATGTAGTTCTTCAGCTCACCCTCGTCGAAGCGCACATTCTCCAGCACGCAGATGTTTGGTTCGACAAGCTCACCACGAGCGGTTGCCCGACGAAAGAAGCGCTTATCATACTGGACGGCCTTCATGGTCAGGGCAAAGGCGGCCACTTCCCCGGCGCGCTCGTCGATCTCGATGCCAAAGAGGTTGTGGGTAAGAATCTTCTCCGGGATCTCAGCAGGTTCGTAGCCTTCCTCCTCATATATGGCGTAGAGCAGGTCGAAGGCGTAGGTCAGCATGTGGCCGGAGCCGCAAGCCGGGTCGCAGACCTTTATCTCTTCCGGTTTGCCGATGCGCAGAAAATCCGTCTCGGCCTGTTCGGGCTTGATGTAATAGTCCATCTGCAGGGCCAGTTTCGAGCCGGGGCGATTGAGCAGCCACAGGCGGCCGAGGGAGTTTTCCACCAGGTAGCGCACGATCCAGTGCGGGGTGAAGAGCTGGGTGGCGGCGGGGATATTCTCGGGCGTGATCTTCTTGTTCTTTTTCAGTCCATCGAACACCTCGTCCTTTTTCTCGGAGATGTAGAACTGGTAGAGCCAGCCGATCACCTCGACATCTTCGCAGGCATCCGGCGTCATCGCCTCGCGGGTATAAGCGAGGATGGAGTTGCTCGAGAGCAGGTCGTCTGGCATGAGCAGTTCGGTGTAGTCGTCGATGCGCTGGAACAGGAACGGCATCGCCTTATTCCAGAAGTTGCAGGCGGCCACCACCAGCAGGTGGTACGCCTCGCCCTGCGGGTCACGGCTGGGCGCTTTACCGTCGAGCAGGGCGAAGATTTGCTGCCGAACCTTGTCGTGCACCATCTCTTCATCGATGTGCCCCATCTTGGCTTCTGCCAGAATCTCGGGCTGGAACTGTCCTTCGGCTGGCGAAACCACCCCGATGCGGGTGTAGCGGTTCACATCCATGAAACGCAGGGCGCAGAAGCGGTTGAACCAAATGTAGCCCACCCGTTCGATGACCTGTTCCTTGCCGTGTTCCTTTATCGCTTCTTCGAGCTTCTTAACAGCCTCGGCATGTTCGCGCCGGGCGGCGCTGTTCTCTGTCAGCACCAGTTTCAGCTTGGCGGAGACCTGTTCAATCAGGCTGCGCCGGGCGAACTGGGCGAATTTTTTCAGTTTTGCGGTTTCCATGAATTATTTTGATTCAATCTCTTTTTAAGAGTTCACCGGTGGCGGGGTCCACTTTGTATGTCTCGATTGAGCGAACATATCCGGCATCCCGCGCGTTTATGAGCAAACGTGCAACTTCAATAGCCGGGCGTATTTCACCGGCTTTTTTATGCCCTTGGGGAAACTCCGGATGTTGTAAAGCATATTTCATTAAAGCTTCTCCCCAGGTTTCGCTTTTTCCGACCCTTTGCAACAGCTCATTTTTTTTCAGGGATTCAAAAAACTGTTTTCCAGATTGTGTCTGTGCTACAAGCGGAGCAATTTCATCTTTTGCTGGGATTTGGATATTGTCGCGCGCTTCAAGCTCCAGCAGGACATCTATCATCTCATCAACCGTGAAGTTGGCAAATTCAAAATCAGGGGATGATATAAAAAACCTACCGAAAAAGGACTCTTCCGCTGCGGCCTTTTTTAATGCTCGTATAAAATCGTCCCTATCTTGATCCATCACCACCACGCTGAAGATGTGAGATTTTTTGTCATTTTTTAAGGATGCCGCAAAACTCAGACCTTTTCCTCGTTTCTCCACTACTTGTCCGCGGAGATTAATGAACTCTGTGCCTCCAGCTTCGCCAACTGCCGATACCATTGCTCCTAATTCAGTTTCACCTTCGACATAGCAACGAACCTTGACTCCATAATCCAATCCCATGCTTGTTAAGAAATCTCGGCAGGTTTCACGGGTCGAATCGAAAATTCTTTCAGTTCCATATATCGATTTTCTTGCCCCTGCCATCCATTGGCCAAACCCAATTTCATCCTCTTCAGGAAAATTTTGCCCTAAAGCATCTTCCGCAGCCCTGCGGATAATTTCCGCCATGCAGAGAAATAGCATACTCCCGCCAAGAGCACTTCTCAGTTTGAGCCTTTCATGCTGCGACATCAGACGGATCAACACATGTATAAGTTTGTTTTGATCAAGTAATTCTGCCTGTTGGCAAAGTTCTGATCTGATGCTGTTAATGTCTTGCTCCGAGAAATCGGAGAACAATGACCTGATTTTTTCGCGACGTTCTTGAAGTTTAGCCGCGAGGGTATCCTGCGTATCAGGATAACTCCACCGCATCACATGAAAAACAGCTGTATATGCTGTTGGCTCCAAAACGATTGCATTCTCAGCCACTCTGTTCCAATGTTCGAAACGCTCAGCAAACTCTTTGCCTGCGGTCCATCGATTCAAAAGGTCAATGTTATGCTTTGACACCGTTGCTATGCCTTCCGGGTTTAGAAGGTATTGGGTCGAAGTAGAATGTAAGCGGAACACCCGGTCAACATGGTACAGAACATACAAACGAAATGGATGAAATAGCAGTTCCACGGAGTCAAATTCGGCCGGTTTGTTACCAAAGAATCCTCCGTAGCCATGAGCACGATGCTCAACGGTTCTTTTGTCGCAGTAGGCATAGAAACCATTTTCCTCTAAAATGAACTCAACCGATGGTATCTCAAGCCTCTCCCTAGACCTGATAAGGTCAGACCTCAATAGCCCAACACACCAAAGATCCTTGATAGTGTCGGCATTTAAAACAGGGACAGCCCTATCCCTTGAGAACTGGCAAAGTTTTTCCGGGGTCAAAAGATCAAACTGCCAAAATTCAGGAGATGCTGCTAATTCAGATCTTTGTGCCGCCAGTTTTTCATAATCCATTATTTGCATAAAATATGCGCCTCCGTATAATGCGGCGCATATATTTGCGCTGGGCGCATAAGATTAACGCTTCCGTTCATATATAGCCCCTTTCCGTTCCCCCTTCTGGACAATTTCCCCTTGTTGCTTTAAGCGATTTAAAAGCTTATATGCCTGATCTTTGCTAATCAGGCATAGGTCCATAACATCTGCTCGTTTGATGGACCCGTGGGTATCGATGTACTTCAGCACCATCTGTTCCTGCTGGATTTTGTCAAATCCGGACTGACGGACATATTCGGCTTTTTTGCCGCTATGTTTATACAGTTTGACGCTGAGGGTATAAGTCCGGCCACGGCCCGTGCCATGCGGTTCCAGAAAACCCGATTCCACCAATTTTTCGAGCGTGGCACGGACATTTGTCTCCGGCTTCTGGACTGAGGGCGCCAAATCTGCCGTCGTCAGACGCCGTTCCTCGCGCAGCCGGGAGAGAATGATAAGAGAATCAATGGGCATGTTGCCCAGCTTGTCCTGCTGTTCCACCACCATTCTCAAAAAATCAAGGTCAGCGGCGGTATTGGCCATATGTACGGAAACCGTGAAGGCGCTGGACAATGAATAATCCGGCGCCGGCCGACCGTAGCGCAGCATGCCTTCGTAGATGCGGTCGATGCCGCGACCGGTGCGCTCCGCCAGACCGATGCGCTTGATGACGTCGGCCAGTAGGGGGTTGCGCGAACGGGGTGGTGCCACCAACAAGTTATCCAGGCTGACCCCTTCAATGAATCCGCCGGGACTGCTGATGCTCAGGCCTTCATCGTCCAGTTTGACATGCACCGCGCCAAGACGGCTGAAATCCCTGTGGACCAGGGCGTTGACGAAGGCCTCACGAAAGGCCCGGCGGTCATAGTTGGGGACTGGGACGCGGAACAGGCCAACCTGAATTTCCTCTTCCACTAACCACGGCTTGAATTGCAACTCGACCTCTTCGAAGGTTTCCAGAAGCGGTTTACGGTAGAATTCATTAACGCGGACATCAGTGCCTCGCAGCACCTGGAACGCAACCTCGTACGCAGGCAGATGATGCCTCAGCAGGGATTCGGTCCCCAGGAGCAGGAGTCCGGTTATGGTGGGAAAACGTTGCCCCTGATGGTTGACAACCAGGCCCAGAGCCCCGTCCAGTTCCTCCTCCGCCAACGACAGCAGAGACTGTTCACCGCCGTATTTTTTAATGGCATTGCGGATGCGCAGCCGCTGCAGCGGATCAAGCCGGCTTGCGTCGATTTCTTCAAGCACCACGGCCGAAGGATCAAGGAGGCCCATGGATGACTGACGCTGGATGAACTCGTGCGGGTAAAACGGCACCGATTCCGGTGTGCCGTCCAGCTTAAGGCGACGCCGCAGCAGAAGGCCGTCGGAGGTGGAAACAAGCTGTCGGGATTTGGGAACGCTGATCCGGGCCACGGGCTTGCCCTGCAACTCGCACCGCTCTACTCTTACAGGGATGGCCGGGTTGGTCCTGTTTGCGATAAGGGCCGGGAGCCCGGAGAGGTTTTGATGATTCGGGTGCAACCCGGTGATGGTGCCGTCGTCCTCCACACCGAGCAACAGGTCCCCGCCTTCGGTGTTGGCAAGCGCAACTATGGCGGCGACCAGTTCACGGTCGGGCAGGCTTTTGGCATCGCTCTTGAACTCGAGGGTCAGGTCTTCGCCCCGTTGAAGCAGCGCCAGGATTTCCTGTTCCTGCAGATTCATAGGCAATCAGACCTTGATCCTCTTCCCATTGCGGATTTCCGCCAGCAGCGCTTCCTTCACCGCTGTTACATACTGATCCACATCGTTCTCATCGACCAGCATCGGCTTGGCAAATTTTACCTGCACATTCTTGCCGTGAATGTATTCCGGGTCCTTTTCCCGGGTCTCACCGGAACCGCCTGTTGGTGAATCAGGCTTTTTGGGCTTATTCTCATCACCTGCCTTTTCTTCAGGGGGGTGAGCCAGGCGGTTGACTTCGGCCAGCAGCTGTAAATATTCATTCTCCTCAAAACCCTGCTTTCTGTCGCGGATAACCGCGATCAATCGGGCCTGCTTCAGTTCCTGTTCGATCCTTTTGAACGGCTCCTGCAAGCGCTGCCGCTCTTCGGATGCCAATCCGGGATACTCCTCCATGTCGGCAAGGCTGTCCGCAAGCTCTTGCACGGCAGTTAGAGCCTTTTCTCTTTCCTCGACCACCTGTACTTCCACCTTGGCCTTCAATGCGTCCATCAGGCTCCTGGCCTGCTGCATCCTGTTGCCCTTGAAGCACAGCGGGTCGGCAATGATGGCCTGGAGCTGCTCCAACTCGCCCCCCTTGATATACGAAAAATTCGGCGACTGTTCTTCAAGCCAGGACCTGGCCTGATCGTATATATCCTTTTGCGGGCCGGACATGAAACGCAGGAGCGGGTCCAGCACATCTTCCTTCATTTCGAGCAGGCTGTCCGAAACCTTTGCCAGGGCGGTGAGATAAAAACTGTATTCCTTGCCCACCAGCTCCCTGAGCTGCTTGATGGGATCGGAGAGGACAGTGAGGAAGGGGTAGCGGGCAACCTGGGAGAACCGCTCTTCGAGCTGCTGGAGCTTGGCCTGGAAAGCCGCGCCGGTCTCCTTGGCCAGCGGCTTGGCTTCGTTGGCCCTGGCCGGGCCGTCGAAAAACTCCTCATGGAATTCCTTGAGATGCCGCACCTGGGAGGCAGTAAAATCGATCTGCGGATCCAGGATGATGTTGCTCTGGCCCTGGGTGTTCTTGAGCGCCCGCTCCAGATCGCCGCCCTCGAGGATGTTGGAGTCCGAGCGGGCCTCGACCTTCTCCCGGGCCAGCAGTTTGGCCAGAACACAGAGAATCGCGGCAAAGTACCAGCAGTAGGGCTTGCGCTCGAACCGCTCGAACAAGGTTTTCAGGGTGGTGCGCACCCCGTTGCGGCTGTTGCCCTTGATGAAGGAGAGCATCTCCTGCTCCGCTTCGCTCATCATGTTCGGATCATCGCCAAAGAGCGTCGCCCCTGCCGGCTTGAGGCAGGATGCAATATCGTCTTCGGTGTATTTGACGGCCCTAAGCATATTCAGGTTCGGGCAGGAACGGCGGAGCAGGTCGTAAAAGCCCTCAGTAACCCTGGTAATGGGGTCCGAGGAGCCGGATTCGACCTCTTTTGCGAGGACGAAGAGCTTTGCCTTGCCGAGGAGCTCGCTTGCCTTGTCCTGCAGGTCCTTATACCGCTCACGATTTTGAAAACTCTTGTCGGTCAGGATGCGCTTGATCGTTTCCTGCTGGGTCTGGGTGATGTTCTGCCGGACATACTTGTCGGTTTTCTTATAGAGGATAAGATCGCGGACAAAACGGTCGTCAGGGGCCATGATGACTAAAAGTTCCGGCCGGGCCATGGACTGCATGCTGAGGATGGCCTCGTTGCCCACGTTTTCATTGAAGGGACTGATAACATGGATGGCGAGTTCGTATTCCTTGCCATGGAGACGGTCATCCAGCTTTCTGGTGAAGGGGTAGTCGTGGCCGGTTTCGTCGTAGCGGATCTTTTTGGACTTGATGATGTGGTCAAAAACCAGCTTGGCCAGTTCGTCAGAGACATCAAGATTTTCCACCTCGGTATTCTTGATCTCGCCTTCAACATCCTTTTCCTCATTGGTGAGGAACTCATAGATTTCACCGTTGCGCTGGATATAGATCTGCTGCTCCAGAAGGTTCAGCGCCTCTTCAACCTGGTTTTGCAGCGCCCGGATGTCGCGGTCGAAATTGTCCAGCATGAGGATGCTGATGTTCCGTACCGTCGCCTTGAAACCCCTGACATATTTGACCAGAAAAAGGGCCTTGAGCACCCGAATGGCAAACTCGTTGCCCAGGTTCTTTTCCGCGACCTGGACAGCGCTTTGGATCTGTGATTTCAGTGTGGAGCGGATTCCTTCGAACATGAGGTCAAAGGTTGCCAACTCCCGGATTTCGCAATCGGCAATCTTGATGGCAACCTGCTGGAAAACGCCGAGCATTGAACGCTCCCCGACCGAGCTGTGCTTGCCCTCGAAGGCGTCATGCTGGGAAAGACTCTGAATCGCCGTCTGGAACAGGGTGAACTGATAGGGGATAAATGGATAGGCGTGGATGAAGTGATCCCGGTCCTTGAAGCTCTTATAGGTCTGAGAGCCGTCGCTGAAGCCGAAAAGAGTATTAAAGTTGTTGATCTGCTCATGGTAAATGTCGGAGAGCAGAGAAACGCCTTTTTCCGTCTTGAGGAGCAGCCGTTTCTGGATGACCTCGTCGACATTGGCGCTGGTCAGCTTCATTTTGTTGGCAAACCGCGCCTGAATTTTGGAGAAGTCGTTGCTCTGCTGCCGGCTCATGCCACCGACAAGCGTCTTCATCTCCTCTTGCGCCGTGACGATGATCCACGCCCGACCCCGGCTTTTGGTGGCAAGACTTTCGGCAATGGTCTGCAGGTTGGTCATCAGCTTGATATTGTCGGCAATATACTGTCCCACCTCGTCTACAAAAAAATTCAGCCGGAAATTGCTCCCTTGTCTCTCTATATAGGCATTGACCTGCTCGGCAAAGTCTTCAATGGAAACCTTGTAATCGTTGCGGTAATTGGTGAGGATGTTCTGAGCGACCGACTCTGCTTCCCCGGTAACTTTGCAGTAGGCTTTTGCGATATTTTTTGCCTCCAGTATGGCCTGCTCGCGGCCAAAGGTCCACTCCTTGCCGGCAATTTCCCTGTATGCCTCCTTGAAAGGCGCATACAGGTTCCTGCTGTCCAGGTCGCGCTCAAACTTGGCAATATATCCCTGCTTGCCGTAGTAGCCGCACATCTCGTCAAATACTTTGACAAATACGGCAAGGAGGGCGTCGATCTGGGTCTTGCTGATCACATCCGCTTTCTGGTCGATGTTGAAAAGGATGGATTTGGAAGGTATGGCGGCCGCGTTCTTCAAGTCCCCCCGGAGGATTTCATTGTCCTTGCATTTGGGCAGGAAAAGATCGAGGACGGGAACGCCGTCAATGGAACGGTTTTCGAGCAGCAGCGCCAACATCTTCAGCAGATGCGATTTGCCGGACCCGAAGAACCCGGAAATCCAAACACCGTTGGCTCCCTCGTAATTTCTGTAAGCATCCAGAAAGCTCTCAAGCCGCTTCTCCACCTCGTTGGTCAGGACGTATTCCTCAACTTCAGAACGCAGGCTGGCCTCATCATCGGCCTTGATGACTCCTTCAATGTGCCTTTCAACCGGTTTTTCAAAAATCTCTTTTAACAGCATCTTATCCCCCCTGGAGGCGGCCCCCGCTCCCTCTATGAAAAATCTAGATCTCGCAGTGAAATATATTGAATGCCCGATAATACTTGTCGTCATGCAGGAGACCGAAAAGATCGAGTGATGCCCCCTCCTCCAGCGAATGGGTATATGCCCCCGGGAAAAACATGACCGTCGGCTGCTCTTTTGCCGTCCGTTGGAGGTTGTTCAGCACATTATGGGAACGGATATACGGGAAAACCTCCCCTACCCCGGCAATGAACATCACATCATAGGAGGCTTCCTTCATTTTTTCCGCTATAGCCGGGACAAGATGCGCCTCCGAATCGAGGACGTTCTGCAGAAGCTCAAGAAGCTCTTCCTTGGGCATCTCTGTCTCCATTTCCAGAATCTGCTCCCAGACGCCGCGTTGTCGTAATATATCGATGGCAAGGTCGTACAGGTTGATTTCCAGAATTTTTATCCCATCCCCCTGCAGCCTGTTTTGAAGCTGCTGCCGCATCCGATCCATTTCGACAGCCGTCTGGGGCGGATAGGGGCAAATGAAGAAGGGAACTTCGTTACCGAGCCCCTGCTTCTCGAGGAACCGTTCACTGCTGATCAATTTGACAAGATGATCAAACCGCTCCTGGATCGTCATTCTTTCAGGATCTCGTATCATTCAGCAACACCATTGTTTGATTTCCGCCTCTGAAACGGGCAGCACCGTCAACCAGGCCGGGCTGTCCTCGGCAAGGACATTTACCAGATCCCTGGTCAACAAGGCGGGTATGATCAAATTTTCCCTGGAAAGTATCTCAGCCTCGCGCATCATCTTGAACATGACCTGTCGCAACTTGCCGCGGGTTGAGGCGGTGAGCTTCTCAAGTTCGACATACCACTCCGCCTTCTCCTCAAAAAAAATATCATAATCCTGGGTAGTGAGCAAAAGATCCATTCGAAGAAACTTTTCTCGCAGAACATTGACTGCAAACTCCTTTATGAACAGGTAATGCTTACATATACCTACCCATAACAGATAGCGTTGTTCCTGCGTCCCACCGGTGGCCAGGAGATGAAGCTGCTTTGTTGTCAGGCGTTCAAGCCGATGACAGATTTCTCGTACCCTGCGCACAGTGCTGCTTTGCGTACGGGATTGAATGAGGTTGTCAGCCACTGCTCTTTCACGAGCCAAAGCCCAGTCTTTTTCGGATTGATACAATTCAAGTATCCTGAGAGATTCCGTAAAAAAAAGTCCCCCGGTGGAAAAGGACATCTGGTATTTTTCAGGTGCATCGGTCATAAATTCATTCATATTTCTTCAGATGCGGGACCCGGAAGAACAGATAAGTGCCGTATCAACAAAACCAACAGAGAAAACTCATAAAAAATGATTAAATATAAAGAGTTAATTGACGTAATTACATCATAGCAATTCCTCAAATTTTTACCTAATTATTTTTCATCTTTACCAGTAGTCATCCCGCAGCCCTTCATTTTTGTACTTTTCAAGCTCGTAGTCCAGATGACCCCGGTACATTTCCTCACCAAACATTGCATAGATGCGCATAAATTTTAAGGAAATAGCAAGCAGCGATTCCCCGGAGATCGTTTCGCCTCGCTCTTCAGCCGCTTTTTTGAACCTTCCCATAACTTCCCTGGAAATTCGTCTTATAGCCTCGGCATGCAGCTTGTTGTTCTGTTGGAAATATTTCATGCCCAGTTCTTCAACAATATCCAGGACGGTTTGCGGCTTCGTATAGATCATTTTCGTCATTAACGGCCACGCCAAGACGGCCAATGTGAACGAAATCGATAAGAACAGGGCTGCTTTCCAGGCAGGAGCACTTGACAAATCAACATCACCAGACAGATGGTGTTTTTTGTAGGGGCTTAAGGCAATAACCACTGTTCCCAGTGCCAAATAAATAGCTGCAATTTTCATCCAAAGCATATTCTGTCTCCCCTTGTCAGCAGTTTTCTCTCTCAATCATGGAAATCGCGTCGGAAGCTTTCAACCACTGCAAGGCACGCTTTTCAAGCTGCCGGACCCGTTCCCGGGAAAGCTTCATCGATGCGCCGATTTCCTCCAGAGTTTGGTCGGGCCTGCCTTCAAGGCCGAAACGGGCGGCGACGACATACCGATCCCTGGGGTCCATGCCCTGCATGCATACATGCAACTGCTCGCGTGTTTCCGCCTCCGCCAGCCGTTCAAACACTGTTTTCCCGCTGTCCTGGAGGAGGTGCCCTCAGGTTCCATTCCCCGTCGTCGCTCACCGGTATGTCCAGGGAAAGCGGCTCCGCCGGGATTTCGGCAACCCTCTTGATTTCATCCATGCTCAACCTGCTGTGCAGAGCCACCTCCTCCGCGGTCGGCTCCCTCCCAAGCTGCCTGCGCAACTCGTCCATTGCCAGGCTGCAGCGCCTGGCAAGCAGGACCACGTTGTACGGGACATGGATGATCCTGGTCTTCTGCGCCAGCGCGATGCCGATGGCCTGACGGATCCACCAGGAAGCATAGCTGGAGAGACGGCTCCCCATCCGATGGTCGAAACGCATCACTGCCCGAAGGAGCCCGATGATGCCTTCCTGCACCAGGTCATCGAAGGGAAGTCCCTTGTTCCTGAAGGTTGCCGCAATCCTTACCACCAGCCGCAGATTTGCCTGAACCATGATGTCCCGGGCGGCGTCAAGGCTTTGAAGGTGAACGTGCACCGTCCGATGCAGGGCCTGGACCGCCTCGTTTTCAGGATGAAGAAGCGAGGCGTTGCAGACGGCAGTCACCATCGCCCTGAGAGAGCTCTGCCGGGGCCGGATCTCCGGGTTTCGTATCTGCCATCGATGAATCCGGGCTTTTGCCTCTGCTACCTCGCTGGCGCCTGAAACGTCGCGCAGGACCAGGTTGACGATGGCCTGGAAATTTTCTCTGATCGTGCGGCTGTACTGTGTCTCCTCCTCTGGAGTGAGCAACTCATGGTTGATCATCTCCAGAAAACAGGACCGGCCCGGATCGTCATCATCAATGTTGTCATAACCGGTCCCGTCAAATACCTCCATATCCTCTGCCGGCATTATCGAATTCATTCGCATCCTCCCTCGGTCATGCTTTCCTCCCGGTCTGTCGCCCTGTTCTTTCTCCTGCTCCTGATGACCGCGGTAATGGCCCGATGACAGGCATCGCACAGGGTGATCAGGTCCCGCATCCTCTCGCGGCCGAACCACTCATAATTGGAGTGGTGAACGTGGAGTTTGGCCTCCTCGCCGCTGATGCCGCAGGTTCGGCAGCGGTAGCCGTCCCTGGCCAGCCGGCGTTCCCTTTTCCTGGCCCAGCAAGGTCGAATGCAGATGCTTCTGATACCTTCGCGTCATGACATACCTCCTTCCTGAAATCTTTTTTTTTACCCTTACGGGAAAAAAGAATTCAGGAAGGGTTTCCCTTGTCCTCTGGATCATGCCGGTTGAACCTGCGGTATTCTTCTGGATGCTCCCTCCGCCACCATTGAAGGTAATGTCTGTTGCAGCAGAAGCGGGTGATCTCCCTGATTTCCAGGCCGCGGGAGAACTCGCGGCCGCAGATGTCACAGGTGCCACCGTCGATGATTTCCGGCTCGATCCAGCCGTGGGCTGGGATGCGGAAATAGGTGTAGTTCTCGCAGAGGCCGGGGAGAAAAAGCTGGCCCTTGACCTTTTTCCTGGCGTGCGGCTGCTGCTGGCAGACCGTCCACAAGGGGCTCGGCACCGGGAACTCGAAGATATTTGTCCCAACGGCGGAAAACTCCGGGCAGTTGCGGACGTTCTTCCTCGGCCTGGTGCCGGTCGGTCCCTTGACGATGTAGAAGCGCGTCAGCATCCCCTTGGCACAGTACTTGAACGGCAGGATGATCTCCTCCCAGGGGAGCCTGAGACGCTCCCCTTCCCGCCGGTAGCGCCTGGCATACCCTGCCGTGATTGCGCCCCCGACCAGCACATGCCATTTCCGGCACAGTTGTTCGTAGGTCAACTCTCCCACCGTCCAGGCGGAACATGTCTCGCATTGTGATCGCACCATGAACTCCTCGGGTTTCTGCTCTCCATTCATACGTCCCTTGCTCCTTACCAGGTCTTTAAGCCGTCCGTGTCTTTGACGTGAGAACCATGGGGCATGTCGCCCCGCCTAGACTCGACCATCTCCATCCTTGTCGTGGACAGCCGGACAAGGACCTATTCGGAGCCCTCTATTCTCAAGCCCGTGCCAAAAGGGTTATGGGGACTGTCGGACTTGTAGGGACTGCCAGCGCCGTAGGGATTGTTGATGCTGTCCGATGAATAGCGGCTTCCATACCTGCCGTACGGATTGGATACCGATTCGGGGTCATACGGGTTGGCGCTCAGCTTTCCCTTATAGTTCCCTTGGCTGTCATACAACTTCGGCGCGTCCGTCGCGTAAGGGTTCGTGGCCGACTTGTTGCTGTACGGGCTGCCGTAGGTTCCATAGGGATTGTTGATGCTGTTGGAGTTGTACCGGCTCCCCGCTCCGTAGGGATTGCTGGTGGATCTGGGGTCATAGGGATTTGCACTGAAATTCCCGAGATCCTCTCCTGAACACAGAACTGGGGGCATGAGCGCCAGGACAACCAGACACAAAATTGTTTTTTTCATAAATTCCTCCCTTATTGTGAACTTCTTGCTCACCTGCCGCTTTATTCAAAGCGGTAACGTCTCCTGTGGGACATCCTCGCGAATCGTGATCCACCATTGCTGAACCTCTCCTCCCCTGCTTCCCTGGCAAAAAGGCTCAGGTGCAGCACCCGGTCCTGGAAGACGAGGGCCGCGTCGATCCGGTCATCCGAGGACAACCGACAGTCGGTGCCTAGGGCGACGGAAGGCTGCTCATCGCTGTCCGCCTCTAGGCAGCCGCGCAGGAAAAGAGCCGCCAGGGCGTTGCCGGTCTGCACAGTGCCTTCTCCCCGGTACATGTCCACGGCATCGATGGCATAGCTTTCAACCAGCTTGGGGAACACCCGAGCCAGGATCTCGGGACCCCCGAAGCCGTCAAAACCGGCGATCCTACCGTTGATCAGGAACAGGGCGCCGACCTGGTTGTCCACCGGGCGGAATTGCTGCAGATATTCGTCCAACAAAGGCCGGTCCTTGGTGTACAGTTCGGACATCCTCCCGGTGGAGGATTCAGCGTCCCTCCGCGCCTGGCGTTCCCGGATCTCTTCCCAGATGCTGCCCTGGTCGGATCGGAATCCAGCATTCATTTTGACGCTTGCCATCACGTGCTCGGCCTTGTTTTTCCGCATGAAGGACGGGCTCATCCGCTTCTCCGTGTAAAAATGATCACTGGTATGCGCCCACCGGCCCTGCTCGACACAGCTGACCGGGATGGTTGTTTCCGATTCGGGAGCAAGAAGAATGGTGGTGTTGACAATCCGGTTCTGCTTGGCGCCCACCAGCTCCTCGCCGTCAATGATCAGCACCATTTTCCCGCACATATTGGCAACCTTGAGGTCCGGCACCGACCCCTGCCGATCTACCTCCGTCACCTTCACTGCCCCCTGCTCCAGGGCATCATCCAGAAGAAGATAATTACCGCCGTCCCTGTACTCCGACACGACCGGCACCAGAACCAGGTTCTTGAAATTCTGCGCCCTGTCGAGTTCCGCCTGGGAAAGATATTCGGCAACCTGTGTGTTCATGTTCTCTCCTTTTCATGCTTCCCTGCATGATGTTGTGACCATATCCCGGAAAGGGGTAATTACCGCTCCTCTCCACATGGATCGATCGCAATAAGCTTTATACCGCAGCTGCGGGTGTATTGGTTTGTGACGAAGATACAGTCAGATGTCTTTGCCCTCTCCTTTGCCCACAAAATATTTTCCGGCTCTGATGTTTGTCTTTCGCCTCAGGAACCGCGCGCTCATTCTTTATTACCGGAATGCGCCTGAGGAAAATCAGCTTACTCCATCGGGTTGGACAAATGGCGACCAACATGCAATTATCTAATACTATTTGATATTTCAAACAGCAGGCATCTGCGGACGGTAACGTAAAAATAATTTCCCCTATACATGATAATCCAGGAGGGCGGACAAATAGCGACCTATGGCAGAAAAAGGCCAACAGAAAGGAAGGGCTGTAATTTCAGGCCGGTAAAAACTATTGGGCAATGACTGTTCGAATATTTGTGGCAGAAGGAAAGCGAAAAAAGCCTGGATACGGCGAGATCATCACGTGCCTGAACTGATCCGCGTCAGATCAGGAAATGACGGACAAGATAGATGAGCAAGGCTGCCGGCACCAGGAATAAAAGAAGAACCCCTGCGCAGCCGCTGTTCTGCCTGGAGGGGCGACGGTGTTCTTTTTCCATCTCGTTGAGGAGGATAATGTCGAGAGCGGGGTCGTCGTCGAGTATTCCCGGGTAGGGCTTGTCGGTATCGGCTGCCTGATTTTGGGGTTCCGAACCGTCAAGTTCTTCCATGAACTCTTCGCCCATATTTCACCTTGAGCAAAAATTGCATCGTGAACGGCTTCTTGCTTGAAATACATTACTGAAGGCAACCTCCGCCACCGTTTTTTTGCCTTTTTCGTCATAGTATCATATTCTCAGTGGTAGGACATATAACGACCAACATAATGCCGGAGCACGTGATGCCCAAGTACAAGCCGCAGCACAGCAGGCTGCTCTTTATCGACCGGAAGATCGGCGAGGGCAGGTATCCGAATTGCAGGACGCTGGCCGAGGAATGGGAAGTCAGCAGGAAAACCATCCACCGGGACCTGGACTACATGCGCTACCAGCTGGACGCCCCCGTAGCCTATTCCTGCGAAAAACGGGGATACTACTATACTGAAAAAAACTTCAACCTGCCCGCCCTGGCCATCAGGGAAAGCGACCTGTTCGCCATCTACCTGGCCGAGAAGGTCCTGTCCCAGTACGAGGGGACGCCGATCTACGACAATTTGCGCACGGTGTTCAAAAAAATTGAGGATTCCCTGCCGGACAAGATCCTGGCCGAATCGCACCACGACTTCTGCCGCTTCAGCTTTCTGAGCGCATCAACGGCCAGGCTGGACCCGGTAGTGTGGCAGACGGTCTTTTCCTGCCTCCGCAGTCTGCACAGCCTGGAGATGGAATACCAGTCGCGGCAGAGCAAGGAACCCGTCATCCGGCGCATCGATCCGTACCACGGGGTGCGCTTTGACGGCGACTGGTACGTGGTAGGGCACTGCCACCTGCGCAACGAGGTCAGAACCTTCAGCTTGGCGAGGATAACAAAAGCCCAAAAGCTGCCGGAGCGCTTCCGCATTCCGGCCGATTTTAATTTTCACAAGCATACCGGCAGCCACTTCGGCGTTCACTGGACCGACGACGAAATTCCGGTCCGCATCCGGTTCGACAGGTCGGCCGCCCGCTTCATCCGCGAGCGGAACTGGCACCCAAGCCAGCAGATCGAGGAGCAGACAGACCGGTCCCTGATCCTGACCCTGACCGTCAATCACCTGCTGGAGCTGAAACGCTGGATCCTCTCTTGGGGCAGCGCGGCGCAGGTGCTGGAGCCAGAGGAACTGGCCCGGCAGGTGCGACGGGAATGTCTGGAAATGGCCAGAATGTACGCTAGTTGACATTCTCCCTGGTCTTTATTCGACCCACCGGGGACAATCATGACAACGATACCTCTCCTTTTTCGTGACGGACATTTATTCCTGAAGGTCGCCCAGGCGCTGTGGCTATTTGACACCGGTGCTCCAACCAGCTTTGGTTTTAACGGTAACCTTGGAAAATGAAACATTTCGAGTGGGAAGTAGTTACCTCGGTCTTACCGCGGACACTCTTTCGGGTTTTGTGGGTGTCTATTGCATCGGCCTTCTGGGCGCTGGCGTGCTTGGACAATTCGACTTAATACTCGACATGCCGAACGGAAAGGTTGTTATTTCCACATCGGAATTGGAGCACAACGGCACATCCATGTCCCTAGGCGAGTTCATGGGCTTTCCGGTCCTAACCGGGCAAATCCGCGGCCGCGACTACCGAATGTTTTTTGATACTGGCGCATCAATCTCCTACATCCAAAATGATGAGATTCGCACTTTCTTCCCTGATTCTGGACGTGTCAAGTTGTTCGGGAAGATTATCGCATGCCCGGGTGCTCATAGAGTGATAAACCCCTCAAAAAATTGAAGCTGAACTTTAGTGGTAATCAGCTATAAACTTGACGACAATGGTTGAACTAACCGTATTCCCTGTTGGCAAAATTGTCTAATTTTATTACAAGCTGCCTCTTCTTCTTCCATAAAATATTTTTTATATTTTTTTGGAATAACATCCAGGCGTAATAGGCATGCATCAAAATCACCAAGTTCACGTGCAATCTCAGCTTCAATGAATAAATCTTCAGTCCTTAGGAAATAATCTTTTTTTAGTAAATTAAGAAGAGATTCCAGGTTATTTTTAAAAACTTTTTCATGCATTAGAAACAATTCAGGTTTTTTATCTTCATAACGGACAAAGTCATTCAATGCCCACCAGAGATTGAACCTTAAATCATGTTCTCCGAATCTCCACGCTCCTATGCCAGCAAGAGAGGTTTGATAATCTTCAATGCTTGGTTTTTTTATATAAAGAGTTTTTATCATTTCTCGTACCATCTCAATATTTTCCGCACGAGGGAAATCATCGGGTTTGCTAACTTCTCTAGCATCTCTTAACCGAAACAGTTCTTTGCATTGCGGGCACTTACCTAGTGCAGATCTTATGTGATTGAAATTTCCGTCACGCTTACCATCGCTCCAATTGAAACCCCAGGCAGAATCGAAAGGAGTTGGCGACCAATCGCTATACATAAGTATTTTATTACATAATGGGCATTCCATATAAACAGCTGGCTCAGGATGCATTTTTTCTCCTTTCATCAATTTATTAAGAGATTTACCAGGTTAGGTACATGTCATATATTTGTAGCGCCCAATTAATTTGTCATCGATTTGCAGTTGGAATTGGTTGACACATTTCCCTTCCAGTTAATCAAGTTGTAACGCGATAGTACAGTTATCACCGCTTTTCGTCGAGCGCTTTCCACCTCCTTTCTTGACCCTGCTTTTGCAACCAGTTCTGCCTGCAGGGTCTCGATTTCCATATTGAACCTTCTTCGATTGGGGAGGGGCATGCGATTTTGCTCGAACACCTCCCTGGCGGTTCTGCCGCCGAGTACCGGTCGGGGACGTTCTTCATTGAGATCATGCATGCTCATCGCGATCCTGTCAGACAGGGAGAAACCACAAGAGTTTCTCTGAATGGCCCGCTCGTAGCTTTTGATATCCCGCATGGATCGTTCTTTTTTGCCGTTGAACGGCGGATAGGCTCTCGGACTTGTCAGCTCCACCACCTGATATGTATCAAGCAGACGGGTGATCGCCGGCTCATGAAAGATCGAGCCGCCGTCATGCTTGAGGACCAGGGGCGCACCATATCGCTCAAAGGCTTCCCTGAGATATGCTTCCACCTCGGCAGCGCTGGCCGAAGAATCCGCCAGGAGCCAGTTCACCTTGAAACGCGCGCATTCATCCTGAACTACCAGCAGTTCGCGTTTTCGTCCCCCCTCCCGGAAGGCCGCTCCATCCTCGGACCACATCACCATCGGGGCAGCGATGTCGTATTTTCTCGGCTTGGGCCGATCCGGGGCCGGTGGTGGTTTCAGATCGCTGATCACCCGGGCGATGGCACCCGCACTAAAGCAACCCAGGTCTTTGCGCAGAGCCCAGTACCGAAGCACGGACGGACCCCACTGCCCGTAGTGGGACAGGTAGCATGAACGCAGTTGCCACCGGACAGAAGACGGGATCACCTCCGGGCGTCCCCGGCGATGGAACCTGGAAGGCACGGCTTTATGTCTGTTCATCCATTTGACCAGGCTGTGTTTCCGTATCCCCAGGGTCTCGGCCATCATCCAGACCGGCCACTGCGCCTGCAGGCCGCGTTCGAGAAACTTCCTGCGCAGGCCGTCGCAGTTTTTTTTTCTTCCTGCGATCCCGCATCTCCTTCTGTTCCGCTTCCCGGCTCAGATCAATAAAGGCCTGCGCCACCTCATACCTCGTCTTCCAATGGGTCACCTCCTTCTCCAGACCAGTTGTCTTCTGCATCAACTCCCCAATCCGGAGCTCCTCCCGGCTCCTGCCTTTGCGGCCCGGCCTCTGCGGTGCCAACACCTGCACTGCCGCCTGGGAAACCTGTGCCATCGCCTTGTGCAGGGTCTGGCGGCTCACCTCGAAAGTCCGGCAGATCTCCGCCAGCGGCTGCTCCCCCTTCCGCGCCATCTCCACCACCCGATACCGCTCCTCGCCCGTCATGTCCT
>JALNWY010000037.1 GCA_023230665.1 Deltaproteobacteria bacterium | reverse complement strand
GCCGGGACCTGGTGATCCATGCGCGGCTGTCGGCCCTGAGCAGAAACAGTGAGCACACGATCGAGGTTTCCTGCCGTACCGATCTGTTCGGTCTTATCGATCTGAAGGCATCCGATTCGGTGGCCGAGACTCGCGCCACCGCGAGGAAAATGCCCTATGACAAGCAGGACAACTACACCGCAGACATCATCAAGCAGCGGCAGGATTTCGTGGCCGAGTATACCGGCGCCGACCTGCATCATATCAGGCAATACTCCTTCGACCCGGGCCTCACCCAGGGGAATATCGAGAATTTCTCCGGCGTGGCCCAGGTTCCGCTCGGGTTCGCCGGCCCGCTCCTCATCGATGGCGAGCACGCCAAGGGTGAGTATTTCATTCCCATGTGCACGAGCGAAGGGACCCTGGTGGCGTCCTACAACCGCGGCATGAAGCTCCTGAACATGTGCGGGGGCGTCAAGGTCACGGTGGTGGAAGACCGCATGCAGCGGTCCCCGGCCTTTGCCTTCGACTCGGCCCGGGAGGCCAGGGATTTCGTGCGCTGGGTGGATAATCATATGGAAGAGATCAGGGGGCATGCCGAGTCAGGCTCCAAAGTGGCCAAGCTTCTGGACATCGAGCGCTACGTGGCCAGCAGGCTGGTGTATTTGCGGTTCAACTACTTCACCGGAGACGCCGCAGGGCAGAATATGGTGAGCATGTGCACCTTCACGGCGTGCAACTGGATACTCGCCCAGGTGGGCACGGTGCGGCACTTCTACATGGACGGCAACATCTCCACCGACAAGAAGGCATCCTTTATCAACAACCTCAACACCCGGGGCAAGAGGGTCATCGGCGAGATCCGCATTCCCCGGGAGTTTATGATCCAGAACATGCGGGTTGACCCCGTCACCCTGGACTATCTCTGCAGGGCATGCCAGCTGGGCGCCTTCCTGGGCGGTGCGGTGAGCAACGGCCTGCATGCGGCCAATGCCCTGGCCGCCATATTCATTGCCACGGGCCAGGATGTGGCCAATGTGTCCGAGTCGTCATCGGGCATGGTCTGCACCGAGATCACGCCTGAAGGCGACCTCTACGGGTCGCTCACGCTGCCCTCACTGATCGTGGCCACCTACGGAGGCGGGACAGGGCTGCCTACCCAGCGTGAATGTCTGGAGCTGCTGGGATGCTACGGTCCGGGCAAGGCCCTGAAGTTCGCTGAGATCGTGACCGCTGCGGCAACGGCCGGCGAAATCTCCCTGGCGGGCGCCATTGCATCGCTCGACTGGGTAACGAGCCACGAGCGTCTGGGAAAGAACCGCTGAGGCGAAAAAAGGGTTCGAAGACGAGAAAGGAGATGTGCTGACATGAGCGCTGTGCCAAAGATGAGATGTCCTGCAAATTCGCCGGGCAATCTGGTCTCCATCGACCCGTACCTGCACAGGATCAGGGGGCAGGTCGATCTCTTTCCCATGGAAGAACGGCTCGCCTTTCTCCGGAAGTATGGGAGCCACTGCATGTCGTTCTCTACACTCCAGCCCGAGATGCACTACTTCGATCTTCCCGGCGTGGGGTTCATCGCCTTTCGGGAGAAGTGGGGCAACCGCCTGACCATCGCCGATCCGGTGTGCGACCCGAAGAACCGGGAGATGCTTCTCGCAGAGCTGCTCAAAGACGGAAAGCACACCACTTTCGTGCAGATCTCCCAGGAGGTGGCCCGTATCCTTCACTGCAGATTCCATTATTATGCAACCCAGTTCGGGGTGGAGATCAACCTGGATCTGCAGTCGTGGGACCTGAAGGGAAAGAAGAAGCAGATTCTGAGGACATCGGTCAACCACGCCAGGAAAGAGGGGGTGGCCATCTCGGAGGAATGCACGGGAGACAGCTGCCGCCGCCTCACAGATGAATGGCTCAAGACGCGCAGGGTCAGAAACCGGGAGATCGGGTTTCTGATCCGGCCCATGGACATGGAGTACGAGGGCGAGACGCGGAAGTTCTCTGCCTATCTGGGCGGCGAGCTCATCGGTTTCATCTTCTTCGACCCCGTGTACCGCGACAACCGGATCACCGGCTACGTACCCAACATCTCCCGGTTCAGCACCAGGTTCAAGTCGGGCATTTTCTACCCGCTCATGGTCCATGCCATGGAGGTGTTCAAGCAGGAAGGGGTGAATGACCTGCATCTGGGCCTGTGTCCTCTGGTGGTGGATGATGACGATATGCCGGGCGAGTCGGTGCTCCAGAAAAAAATCAACCGGTTTTTGTACCGGTACGGCAACCGGATCTTCAGCTTCAAGGGGCTCTACTTCACCAAATCACGGTTCGGCGGCACGGAAAGCAAAGTGTTCGGCGGCCACAAGGAGATGCTCCCGGCCAAGCCGTTCCTCGTCATGTTCAAGCTGTCCAACTTTTTCTGAACAAGGCCGGGACCGTCTTGGTCCCGCAGGCGGCGGTTACGCGGCTGTACCGGGCCCGTGCGCCGGCGAGGACACGCTTTTCTCTGCCGCCTTCTTCCTCCCCAGGATTGACCAGTGGCAGTTCATGCCCAGCATCCTGAGGTTTTTGATCTCCTCGATCTCGAAGCCCAGCGACTTGAGCAGAACCGGGTAGTCGTAGATGGGATGGATGGCATTGTCCGCAGTGGCCCAGTAGATCGTGGCCGCGATGTACCAGTAGGCGGTCTGGAATGCCTTGTAGCACTTCCCGCCCTCACGCGGCAGGGTGAAATCACCGATCACCATGGCGCCCCCCGGCTTGACGAAGGTGGTGAGGTGGGTCAGGATCTTGAGCATTTTTTCCCGGGAAAAGACATTGAGAAAATAGTTGGCCATGACCATATCGAACTCTTGGGGATGATGCTCCTCCAGGATATCGTTGTTGATCATCCGGATGGGCTTGTCGAGCCGTACTCGGTCGATTTTTTTCTGCATGTATTTGAGCATGGTTTTCGAGATGTCCACTGCGGTGACATCCACCCCTCGCCTGGCGGCCTCCACTGCCTCGGTGCCGTGGCCCACGCCCGCGATCAGCAGCCTGTGGCCCGGCTTCAGGTGATCCAGCATAGCGACCTTGCATTTGGGAATCTGCCCCAGGCTGTAGAGGCTGCCCGTGAGCTCGTATTGAAACCCCATCAGTTTATAGCCATCCTTCATACCCATCACCTCATTGAATTTTCATGATAATATTATATACCCTTGCCCGTGGGAACACAACCGATTGTATGGCCCGGCGCAAAGAAAAATTCCCTGCCTCCCTGTGAAGCAGGGGCCAGAGGGGGTATGAGTTTGCAGCGGCAGCCCGCTCAGGGCAGGGGGCCGGTGAGCAAAGCATTTAGGGCACGGGAAAAAAGAATCACTCGCCGGAGACAGGCGGTCCGCTCGGGAATCAGGCCGAGCGGGAAGGCGTTCGCTCAGGCTGCGGGGTTGCCTGCCAGTCTGTTCAGAAGCGCGGTAAGCAGAACCCACATCTTCTCCACCGTGGGCACAGACACCCGCTCCGAAGGCGAGTGGGCCTGCTCGATGGTAGGCCCCAGCGAAATCATGTCGATCCCGGGCATTTTCTCTGCGAACACGGCGCACTCCAGGCCCGCATGAATGACCTCGACCCCGGGTTCTTTACCGAAGAGCCCGGTGTACACCCGGCGGGAGATGTCCAGCACCTGAGAATCCATATCCGGCCTCCACGCGGGATAGTCGTGGAGCTTTTCGGCCCGGGCCCCTGCCAGCCTGGCGACGGAAGCGATCATCTCAGAGACGTCCCAGAGAGAGGAGGTGTAGATGCTGCGCTGGCTGGTGAGGATATCGAATCCGGAGCCCGCAAACCGGCACACCGCGAGGTTCGTGGACGTGATCACCAGGCCTTCCATGGACGGGTTCATGCTCATCACGCCGTGGGGCAGGGCATGGACGAGGTCCAGGAGCCGGGCTGCCTCTTCAGTGGCCGCAGCCTGCCGCCCCGGGGCCGGGTCCTCTTCCTGGAGCAGGAGCTTCACTCCGTTGTCGATGCCGCTCAGCTCGCCGTGATAGACAACTCCTGCGCGGGCAGCCAGGTCTCGGAGGGGCTCGATATCTTCTCTTCGGACAAGGATGCCCGCCTGGGCCTCCCGGGGAATGACGTTGTGCTTGCTCCCGCCCGAGAACGATGCCAGGCAAAAGGGGATGGTGGAAGGCACGTCCTTGAGAAAGCGGGTCAGGAGCTTGATCGCATTGCCGCGTCCCCGGTGGATGTCTGTGCCCGAATGGCCGCCGGTGAGATCTGTTACCTTGACCAGGAGCGGGACGAGATCTTCACGGACCGCCTGAAACGGGACGTCCAGGCTGATGTGCGTGCTCCTTCCTCCTGCGCAGCCTATGATGAAGACGCCGTCTTCTTCCGAGTCGAGGTTGATCAGGGTCCTGCCTGAGAGGAGGGCTGTGTCGAGCAGGTTGGCGCCCGTGAGCCCGGTCTCCTCGTCGATGGTGAAGAGCAGCTCGAGGTCGGGGTGGGTGGTGGAAGGGTTTTCCATGAGTGCGAGCATGGCCGCCACGCCGATGCCGTTGTCTGCGCCCAGTGTGGTTCCCTGTGCGCTGATCCAGTCGCCGCTGCGGATGAGCCGTATGGGATCTTTCTGAAAATCGTGGAGCGTGCCTTCGTCCTTTTCGCAGACCATGTCCAGGTGGGACTGCAGGATGACCGCCCGGCCCGAACGCTCCCCCGGCTTGTAGACCACTATGTTGCCCGCCCGGTCCACGGCGTGGCGCAGGCCGAGCCGTCCGGCCTCGCCTGCGATGTATTCCCTGATGCGCCTCTCATGCCTCGATTCTCTGGGTATGAGCGATATCTCGTTGAAATACCGCCATAGCCCTTCGGGTTTCAGGCCCTCTATAGCCTTCATCATTTTGCTTGCTCCTTTGCACCTTCCGGCTCCGGGCAGCCCGGGAGATTGTTCCCTCGCAAGGTTCATGCATAACAACTTCCCCAGGGTGCTTCAAGGGGTATCTGGAAAAGAAATCGCGGGGAAAAAACAACTCTTGAGCAATATGCGTTTTATCCGGAATGCAAGGTTATCATTTTCCTTGAAGATTCCGATCGTTCTTCCTTGACAGCATGAAAAATTGCCTTTATATGGTTTTTAGCTGGAATACGAAATTATCACAGTAACCCGCGGTAAAACCCTCTGTAAGTTTTCCTCAGGTTTCTGGGAAGTCCGTTTTTCCAGACAACAGCATTACGGTTTCTTCTCCTTGCCAGAGAAGGGGCTGCAAACGGAGGTAGTGCATGGCTACAGGAACAGTTAAGTGGTTTAATGAGAAAAAGGGCTTCGGGTTCATCACGGAAGATGGCGGCAACGATGTATTCGTGCATTATTCTGCCATCAAGCAGGATGGATTCAAAACACTTGCAGAGGGAGACAAAGTGGTTTTCGAGGTGGTAAAGGGTCCCAAAGGCCCGCAGGCAGCAAATGTAATGAAGGCGTAGCCTGAACAGTCTAAAAAGGGGCAGGTTGTGCGGCCTGCCCCGGTAAGTCGATAAATTCAGTGCGTCAGTCAGATCAAACCGGACAGAGAATGGCACCAGTTCTCAAATGACATGGTCTCACGCTCGAGTCGTATCTCTTTTCTTCTTTTCTTGGGGATGTTCACCGGGGCTTCCATGATTCCGAAGTTGATGTTCGAAGGCTGAAGTCTGTCTTCACGCGGCTCTGTGATGTACTGAATGAGGGCGCCCAGCGCGGTATCGGCCGGCGGGACAGGGAGTTCCTTTCCCCGGAGACAGGACAGCAGGCCGATTGCGGCATAGATGCCGGTGGACGCGGACTCCACGTAGCCTTCCACGCCGGTGAGCTGTCCCGCGAGAAAGGTGCGGGGATGCCCCTTGAGGCTCAAGTCTCTGTTGAGCACCCGGGGCGAGTCGAAGTAGGTGTTCCGGTGGATGCTCCCGTAGCGGTGGAACACGGCGCAGGAGAGCGCCGGGATGAGGGAGAAGATCCGCTTCTGCTCAGGATAGGTGAGCCGCGTCTGGAAACCCACCATATTGTAGGCGTCGCCTTTCAGGTTTTCCCTGCGGAGCTGGAGCACGGCATAGGGGCGTCTGCCGCTCGACGGGTCGACCATGCCCACCGGCCGCATGGGGCCGTAGCGCAGCGACTCGCTCCCGCGCCCGGCGATCACCTCCACGGGCAGGCAGGCATCGAAAAAACAGGCATCCTCGAAGGCATGCGCCTGCACTTGGTCCGCCTCCAGCAGGGCCCGGACGAAGCCGTCATATTCGTCTCTTTCCAGAGGACAGTTCAGGTAGTCCGTGCTTCTCTCTTCCCAGCGTGATCCGAAGAATGCGCGACTCATGTCGATGCTCTGCGCGTCCACGATGGGGGAGATGGCGTCGTAGAAAAACATCCTCTCGTTCCCCAGCATGTCCACCAGCCGCGCTGCGAGGGCATCGGAGGTCAGCGGCCCGGTGGCCACGATGGTGGGGGTCTCCGGATCGATCTCGCACACCTCCCGGCGCACGACCTGTATGCGCTCGTCCGACTCGATCTCTCGGGTGAGGGCCTCTGCAAAGGCATTTCGGTCAACGGCCAGGGCCTTGCCCGCGGGCACGCTCGTTTCTCCTGCCGCCCGGAGCACGAGTGAGTTCAGGCGAGACAGCTCCTTTTTGAGCAGCCCGTGGGCGGTCTGCGGGTCGGTTCCCTTGAGCGAGTTGCTGCACACGAGCTCGCCCAGCAGGCCGGTTTTGTGGGCAGGGGTGCTCTTGGCGGGCCGCATCTCGAAGAGCTCGACCAGAAGGCCCCTGTCCGACAGGAACCTGGCCGCCTCCACGCCGGCCAGCCCACCCCCGATGACGCGGACCTTACGATCCGTCTTCTTCATGGTGGCTGCACTGCGGGTTGGGGCAGACGAGGGCTTTCCCCTTCCTGATCATGAACTCGGCCTTGCACGCAGGGCAGGGCTTCTGGACCGGCTTGGTCCAGCTGATGAAGGGGCAGCCCTTCTGCGAGCAGGAGTAATAGGTCTTGCCTTTCCGTGAGCGCTGCTGCCTGATCTCGCCCGGGCATTCCGGGATCGCGCACTTGATCCCCAGGGGGAAGGGCTGGATGTTCTTGCATGCCGGGTAGTTGCTGCAAGCCAGGAAGGGGCCGTATCTGCCGCTCCTGACCACCATGGGCGAGCCGCACTTCTCGCACATCTTGTCGGTCATCTCGGTCTTGACCACGGGCCGCGTGTTTTTGCATGCCGGGTAGTTGCTGCAAGCCAGGAAGGGGCCGAACCTGCCTTTCTTGAGCACCATGGGCGAGCCGCACTTTTCGCACACCTCGTCCGTGGGCTCCGGGCCGGGCGTCTCCACGGGGTGGATCCTGCCGCTTTCGTCCCGGGTGAACTCCCGGGTGTTGGTACACTCGGGGTAGCCCGCGCAGCCGAGGAAATAGCCGTTCTTGCCCAGCTTGATGAGCATGTCCTTGCCGCACACCTCGCACATGACGCCCGAGGGCCTCTGCTCGGCCCGGAGGTTCTTCATCTCCGAGGATGCCTGCTCGTGCTCCTTCTTATAGGTGTCGTAAAAGGAGCGCATGGCGCGGGCATAGTCGGTCTTGCCATCTTCGAGCTCATCCAGCGAGTCCTCCATCCGGGCCGTGAAGCCGATGTCGAGAATGTGGGGATAGTGCTTGACCAGCAGCTGGTTCACGTCCCTGCCCAGCTCGGTGGGCACGAACGCGCGCTGCTCCATGGTCACGTAGCCCCGCTCCTGGATCGTGGAGATAATGGGCGCATAGGTGCTCGGCCTGCCGATGCCCTTTTCCTCCAGTTCCTTGATGAGACTCGCTTCGGTATAGCGAGGAGGCGGCTGGGTGAAGTGCTGTTTCTCGCACAGGTCTTTCAATGTCAGCACGTCGCCCTCGGAGATGTCCTGCGGGAGCAGGGTATCCTTCTCGTCCTGCAGGCCGTAGATTTTCAGGTATCCGTCAAAGCGCATGATGGAGCCTGCCGCCCGCAGGCCCACGTTCCCGGCAACGATATCCACCGTGGTCTGATCAAAGGCCGCGCTCGTCATCTGTGAGGCGATGAACCGCTTCCAGATCATCTCGTAGAGCGCCTGCTGGTCCTTGTTCAAATAGGGTCTGACCGCCTCAGGGGTGTGGCGGACATCCGTGGGCCGGATGGCTTCGTGCGCCTCCTGGGCCGACTTTTTGGCCCGGTACTGCCGGGGTTTGTCCGGAAGGTAGGGCTTGCCGTATGCCTCGGGAATGAACGACCGGGCCTGCTGGATCGCCTCGCCCGATACCACGGGCGAGTCAGTTCGCATGTAGGTGATCAGGCCCGTGACCTCGCCGCTTCCAAGCGAAATACCCTCATAGAGCTGCTGGGCGACCATCATGGTCTTCTTGGCGCTGAAACGCAGCCGGGACGAGGCCCCCTGCTGGAGCGTGGAGGTGATAAAGGGAGGCAGGGGATGCTTCTGCCTCACCTGCTTCTTGATCTTCTGCACCGTGATGTTTTCCGCGCCTCTGATCTCGCCTGCGATGCGGTGCGAGGTCTGCTCGTCGGGGATCTCCTTGGGGTTCACGACCTTGGCGGCGAGATCCTCACCGCCCGGGGTCTGGAGGGACACGTCAATGGTCCAGTATTCCTGGGCCACGAACTTCTCGATCTCTTCCTGGCGCATACAGATCAGGCGGACCGCCACCGACTGCACGCGGCCGCCGGACAGACCCCGCTTCACCCGCTTCCAGAGCAGCGGGCTCATGGTGTAGCCCACGATCCGGTCCATGACCCGCCGGGCCTTCTGGGCGTCGTAGAGCGAGCGGTTGAGCGGTTGGGGCTTCTTGATGGCCTGGTCGATCGCCTTCTTGGTGATCTCGTGGAAGATGATCCGGCCCACGGCCGCGTCAGACTTCTTCAACTCCTCGGCCACGTGCCAGGCGATCGCTTCACCCTCGCGGTCGGGGTCGGACGCCAGGTAGATAGTGGATGCCGACTCCGCGAGCTTGCGCAGCTTCTTCACGGTCTCCCGTTTTTCCGGCTTGACATGATAGTGGGGGGCAAAGCCGTCATCGATGTCCACCCCAAGCACGCTCTTGGGCAGATCCTTGATGTGCCCCATGGTGGCCTGGACCTCGAAGTCCTTGCCCAGATATCTCTTTATGGTTTTCGCCTTCGTGGGTGACTCCACGATCACGAGTGATTTAGCCATGCATGCTCCTTGCCGTGAATCTGTTGCCCTCGATTCTCACCACCTCTCCTTTCAACTCAAGTATGCTCACCCTCCTGGCGACTTCAACCACCTTAAGCCCCAGCTCCTCGGCGATATCGTCGATGCTCAGCGGGCCGCCGCCTATGAGCCTCAGGATATCATCGTGCGCCTGCCCGGACGTTTCGGATTTTTCCATCATTCCCTTGATCTGGGGAGCGATCTCCTCCACCACATCATCCGCATCCCGGACCAGGACTGCACCCTGCCGGATGAGCCGGTGGGGGCCCTGTGACCGCACGTTGGTCACCGGTCCGGGAACCGCCATGACCATCCTTCCCTGCTCGCCTGCCAGGCGGGCCGTGATGAGCGCTCCGGAGCGATCGGCCGCTTCCACCACGATCACGCCCGAAGAGAGGCCGGAGATGATCCGGTTCCTCCTGGGGAAGTTTCCGGGGTCGGGCTGCACGCCCGGAGGCAGCTCGGAGACGACAGCGCCTCCCTCTGCGATCTTCTCGGCCAGGCCGGCGTTCTCCGGGGGGTAGATCACGTCGATCCCGGTGCCGAGCACCGCGATGGTCAGGCTCTCTCCCTCCAGGGCCCCGGTGTGGGCCCGGGTGTCGATGCCGCGGGCAAGGCCTGACACGATAGAGATCCCCCGCATGCTTAAGTCCCGGGAGAGGCGGTATGCCGTGTCGCCTCCGTATCGGGAAGGGGCCCGGGTCCCCACCACTGCCACCGCGGGCTCGAAGCCCTCCAGGGTGCCGCGTACATACAGCACCACGGGCGGGTCCTCGATGTGCCTCAGTGCCTGGGGATATTCCGGATCGTCCCAGGTGACCACGGAAAACCGGCGCTCCTTGATCGCGGTCTTCACCCGCCTCAGCGCCTCCCTGTCAACACCCCGGCTCATCCCGCGTATCTGCGCCTGGTTCAGGATGTTCAGCTCCCTGATCCGCGCCACCGGCGCGGAGATGATTGCCTCCGGGGTGTGAAAAATATCGAGGAGCCTGATCACGCTTCTGGGCCCGATGCCGGGGATGAGATCGAGGGCAATCCAAGCCTCTTTTCGATCCATTCTCAAGCCCACCTTAAGTCTAGCGTTTGGGAGGCTATCGGAAGATCGAGGTATCTGTCAAGACGGTTTATCCTGAATGCAGATGCATAGGCATTTCTGTTGACAAGCCCAGCCTTCCCGGACCATGATGCAAAATGTCCGCTTACAGTGGCCCATGCCACGATATCCAGACAAATACGGGAAAAAAACAACCGAGGAGGAGCATATGGAAGGGCTGGTGATGAGATTGCAGGAGCTGGCTGCCTTTTATGGAATAAAGATCCTTGCAGCCGCAGTCATTCTGGTCGTGGGGCGATGGGCGGCCAAAGGTATCACGAAAATAACCCAGGGCTTTTTGACCAGGGGCAAGGTGGACCCGACCATCATATCCTTTGCCGAACATCTCACCTATGTCGCGCTCATGGTCTTTATCGTCCTGGCGGCGCTCGCCCAGCTGGGGATCCAGACCACCTCCTTCATCGCGGTCATCGGTGCTGCCGGCCTGGCGATCGGCCTGGCTCTGCAGGGGTCGCTGGCGAATTTCGCCGCAGGATTCCTCATGATCATATTCAAGCCCTTCAAGGCGGGTGATTATATCGAAGGTGCGGGCGTGGCAGGCACGGTCGACAAGATCCAGGTCTTCACCACCACGCTGAAGACCCCTGACAACAAGCTTGTCATCATCCCCAACGCCAAGATCATGGGCGACAACATCGTCAACTATTCCGCGCACGAAACCAGGCGCGCCGACATGCCCTTCAGGGTGAGCTATCAGGACGATATCGACCAGGTGAGGAGGATTCTCCGGAATATCGTGGATAATGACCACCGGATCCTGAAAGATCCCCAAGCCATGATCATCATCAAGACCCTCACGGACAGCAGCGTGGACTTTGAGGTGAGGGCCTGGGTAAAAACAGCTGATTACTGGGGGGTATACTTCGACACCGTGGAAAAGGCGAAAAGGCAGTTCGATGCCAACGGCGTCTCGGTTCCCTTCCCCCAGAGGGGTGTGCACATCTACCGGCACGGTGCAGATCGCGGGCAGGGAAGCGTGGCAGAGGACGGTATCCCCACGGCCCTGGGCGTGTCCGACGCAGGGTAAGGACAACTGCTTTCAGCAAGGCTCCGGTTCTGCCGCATCGTTCACACGCCTGGCATCATGAGGAGCGGAAACCGGCCCTGGTTCTGAATTTCAGGGTTCTGTCTGTGCCCCTGGGAAGGAAGTATGCATCCGGAAACCAAGGCCTGATCCCGCCGATGTGCTGCATGCATCAGGACCCTGTATGCAAAAAGGCTTGACAGTCAAAATACTTCTATAGAATATTGTAGGAGTCATGTTGCCGAACACACTGGAACTCCTGGGCTTTTATTTCTTCATCTTTAGAGGGATGAAAGTGCGCCCATAGGCCAGGGTTTCCGGCGGGGAAGAGAAAAGGCCATGGGTGAACACCATGGCCTTTTTTATATCCGAGTCGAGTCAAGGGGAATACGTGATGAAAAAGATATTGAGCGGAAACGAGGCGATAGCCCGGGGGGCGTTCGAGGCAGGGGTGAGCTTTGTCTCGGCATATCCCGGCACACCGTCAACCGAGATACTGCAGACCGTGGCAGAGGAGTACCCCGCGATTCATGCGGAGTGGAACCCCAACGAGAAGGTCGCCCTTGAGGTGGCGGCCGGGGCGTCCTATGCAGGGGCCCGCTGCATGGCGGTCATGAAGCACGTGGGAGTGAACGTGGCGGCGGACCCTCTCATGACCCTGCCCTACACCCTGATCCGGGGCGGGCTCGTCCTGGTGAGCGCCGACGACCCCGAGCTGTTTTCCTCGCAGAACGAGCAGGACAACCGGCACTATGCCCGGTTCGCCAAGATCCCGATGCTGGAGCCCTCCACCTCTCAGGAGGCCAAGGACTTCATGATCGAGGCCGTGCGGGTCAGCGAGGAGTTCGGGACCCCGGTGCTGCTGCGCACCACCACGCGGATATCCCACTCCATGGGTGTGGTGGAGCTTGGCAACGAGAAGGGCGGCAGCATCCCCTCCCTCGAGCGCCATCCCGCGGAGTGGGTGATGCTGCCGGCCAATGCGCGGGTGCGCCATCCCGTGATCGAGGAGCGTATCATCGCCCTCAAGTCCTATTCCGACGCCTCGCCCTTGAATTTCATGGAAATAGGCAGCTCGAAGCTTGGCATCATCTCGTCCGGGGTGGCTTATCAGTATGCGAAAGAGGCCTTTCCGGAGGCCTCGTTTCTGAAGGTGGGCCTGTCCTATCCTCTGCCGGAAGAGCTCATCAGAAACTTCGCAGCGCAGGTGGACGAGCTCTGGGTCGTCGAGGAGCTCGATCCGTTCATGGAGGAGCAGGTGAAGGCCCTGGGCATCGATTGCCGGGGGAAGGACCGGCTGCCCCTGTGCGGCGAGCTGAACCCGGACATCATCCGGGGCGCGATAACTGGAACCGTACCGGAAGACAGGGGGGTGCAGCCCGATCTGCCGCCTCGGCCTCCCAGCATGTGCCCCGGCTGCCCGCACCGGAGCATGCTCTGGGCCTTGAAGCGCAACAAGTGCTTCATCGCGGGCGACATCGGGTGCTACACCCTGGGATTTCTCCCGCCGCTCTCGGCCATCGATACGACCTTATGCATGGGGGCGGGCATCAACCACGCCCACGGCATGGCCACGGTATTCGGGCCGGGCAAGGAAAAGATCGCAGCGGTCATCGGCGATTCGACCTTCTATCACTCGGGCATCACCGGACTGCTCAACCTCGCTTACAACAAGGGCGCGGCCCTCATCGTGATCCTCGATAACTCCACCACAGCCATGACGGGCTCGCAAGACCATCCGGGCACCGGTGTCACGGTGCGGGGCGAGCAGACCCTGAACCTGGATCTGGAAAATCTTGTCAGGGCGCTGGGGATCGGGTGGGTCAGGACCGTGGACCCCTACGACATCAAGCAGACCAGAAAGGACGTGAAGGAGGCACTGGCATTCGGAGGACCGTCCGTTATCATCTCAAAGGCGCCCTGCGTTCTGCTCAAGTCGCGAAAGGTCTCTGGCAGGGCGCTCACGGTGGACACGGATGCCTGCACGGGCTGCAAGGTATGTATCGGGTTGGGGTGTCCCGCCATCGAGTTCAGGGACGAAAAGGCCCACATCAACGAGATGTGCGTGGGATGCGGTGTGTGCGCGGATCTCTGCGTGCCCAAGGCCATCGGAGGTGAGAAATGAACGTGCTGATGACCGGAGTCGGGGGACAGGGAATCATCCTGGCGTCCGACATGCTTTCCGAGGTGATGATGCGCTCGGGCTGCGACGTAAAGAAGTCAGAGATCCACGGCATGGCCCAGCGGGGCGGGAGCGTCATGTCCCACGTGCGGTTTGGGGAGCGCGTGGATTCTCCCCTCATTCCCTTTGACAGCTGCGACATCCTGCTGTCGTTCGAAGAGCTGGAGGCGGCCAGGTACCTGAAGTATCTCAAGAAGGACGCCATGGTGATCATCAACCGGTACCGTCTCGCGCCGCCCGCAGTGGTGTCCGGCAGCCGGGCATACCCGGACGTGGTCCCTTTTCTCAAGGAAAAGACCCCGAACATCCACCTGGTTTCGGGCACGGCCATTGCCGAGGAAATGGGCAATGCCAGGGGGGTGAACATCATCCTGCTCGGCGTGCTGTCCACCCTGCTGGACCCGCCCGAGTCGGCGTGGTATGACGCCATCAATTCGATGCTCAAAGAGAAGATACGGGCCGCGAACATCCAGGGATTCAAAAGAGGCAGACAGATCCAGATCCAATGACGGATGATCATCAAGGAGGTATCCAGATGATTTATAACGAAGAGTTTGAAACACTTCCCCGCGAGGCGATCGAGGCCCTGCAGCTCAAAAGGCTGCAGCAGGTGGTGGGCAGGGTCTATCACACGGTGGGCTTTTACCGGAAGGCCTTTGACAGCGCCGGGGTGACCCCGGACGACATCCGGAGCCTCGACGATCTCAAGCGGCTTCCCTTTACCTGCAAGCAGGACCTGCGTGACAACTACCCCTTTGGTCTGTTCTCGGTGCCTATGAGCAGCATTGTGCGCCTGCACGCATCATCGGGCACCACGGGCAAGCCCACGGTGGTAGGCTACACCCAGCGCGACGTCGAGACCTGGGCCACACTCATGGCCCGGTCGTTCGTGTCGGCCGGCCTCAACAAAAACGACATCATCCACAACGCCTACGGCTACGGACTGTTCACCGGGGGCTTAGGAGCCCATTACGGCGCCGAGAAGCTGGGCGCGAGCGTGATCCCCATGTCGGGCGGCAGCACCAAAAAGCAGATCATGCTGCTGCAGGACTTCGGGCCCACCGCCATCTGCTGCACGCCCTCGTACCTGCTTTTCCTGGCTGAGGCCGGCAAGGAGATGGGCGTGGACATGAAGTCCTTGAGGCTCAGGGTCGGCATCCTCGGGGCCGAGCCCTGGAGCGGCCGAATGCGCGAGCAGATCGAGCGCGAGCTGGACATCACCGCGCTCGATATCTACGGTCTCTCCGAGATCATGGGCCCCGGCGTGGCCATGGAGTGCATCGAAGGCCGCAACGGCCTGCACATCAACGAGGACCACTTCATCGTGGAGACCATCGACTCCGCAACCGGCGAGGTGCTTCCCTGTGGCACGCCCGGCGAGCTGGTGTTCACCACGCTGACAAAGGAGGCCTTCCCGCTCATCCGCTACCGCACCAAGGACATCTCGCGGCTCATGCCGCAGGTCTGCAAGTGCGGGAGGACCTTTGCGCGCATGGAACGGATCTCGGGCAGGAGCGACGACATGCTCATCATCAGGGGCGTCAACGTGTTCCCCAGCCAGATCGAGAGCGTGCTTCTGGGCATCGACGGCCTGGAGCCGCACTACCTGCTCATTGTCGACCGGGACGGATCCCTGGACACCCTGGAGGTCCAGGTCGAGGTGAGCGAAAAGATCTTCTCGGATGAAATTCGTGAGTTGCAGAATATGGAGAAACGCATTACAAAGGATATCAAGGACTATCTTGGCGTGACCGCCAAGGTGAAGCTGGTGGAGCCGAACACCCTCGAGCGGATCGAGGGCAAGGCTCAGCGGGTGCTCGACAAGCGGAATATCTAGGAGGTCTTTGATGAAGGTGGAGCAGATATCGATTTTTCTGGAAAACAAGCCGGGAGGACTTTCGAGCGTCACCAGGGCCCTGAGCGATGCAAAGATCAACATCCGGGCCCTTTCTCTTGCCGACACGTCGGATTTCGGCATCCTGAGGCTCATTGTGGACGATGTGGCAACGGCCAAGGAGGTGCTGAACGACCAGGGCTTTGCCGTGGGCAAGACTCATGTGGTGGCGGTCGAGGTTCCCGACAGGCCGGGCGGGCTCAACAGTATTCTCGAGCTGCTCACCGGCAAGGGAATCAATGTCGAGTACATGTATGCCTTTGTGGAGCGCAGCGGCGAGAACGCGGTGATCATTTTCCGGTTCGACTCCACGGACGAGGCCATCGAAGCCCTGCAGCAAAACGGATTCAAGGTGCTCAAGGGCGAGCAGGTCTACGGCCTCTAATACTTACAGTGGCGGAGTTTGGTACAAGCGTGGGGCCATGCGAAATTGGGTGCCCCCTGACGGTGCTAAAGAGGATCGGTTCCCGCTGCCCGGGCCTTATGGGAGCCTCATCGCCGGGTGCAGAGCCCGGAAATAGCCGGGGCGGAAAGATCAGGCCGGGTGAAGTATACATGAAGGCGCAGATCGTTCAGAAACATTACCGGGATACCCAGGGCAAAGAGCGCGGGCTGCTGGTGGCGTCACGATCGTTCCTCGCGGCCGGGATCATCGCCTGCCTGTGCGGCGTGGCTGCGACCGCCTTGACGGGGTCGTTTCTGTGGCTCGCAGCCGGAGTCGTGAGCGTTGTGGCAGGCGGCGTGCTCTTTCTGCTCTTCGGGGCGCTCTCCGAAATCATAATTCTGCTCAAGAACCTCCTCGGCCTGCCTGTCAAGGGCGCGGTTTCGGGCACGCAGGCGGGCACGGTTCATCTCTGTTCAGCATGCGGCAACCTGGTCTGGCCAGACAGCGAGAAATGCGACTCGTGCGGCGCTGACCTCGAGGCCTGAGAACCGCAGCAGACCTCCCCGGTAAACAGCCGTCCATGTCTTGTCCGCGCCGGGAGGTGCTTGCACGGGCGCGCACGGAACGGCTGCTGGCCGCGCCCTGCTCAGCCGGGGAATAATTTTCTTGATTTTCACCTTGATCCTACTACAATATGGGCTCTTCCCTGAAGAAGGGCAACGCATGCGGTCTTTCGTTGTCCGGGATGCTGATGTGACACCATATCAGGGTTTGCGAGCGGCGGTTTTTTCAAGAGAACACAAAGGGGGAGATTTCATGAAAAGATCCATCTGTAGTCTGATTTTTGGTCTTCTCGTGCTCATGCTGTGCATCTCGTGCACCAGGAAGGCTGAGGAGGAGGCCGCATCCACAGAGGGGGCCGCGGTGTCCGATCGTGGAGCTGTACCCAGGGACGAGGTGGCGGAGCTGTCCTACAGCATCTTTTTTCCGCCCACCCACGCCCAGTGCAAGGCCGGTGAGGCATGGGCGCGCGAGATCGAAAAGCGCACCCAAGGGCGGGTGAAGATCAATGTGTTCCCGGGCGGCACGCTCACCAGCGCGAACGAATGCTATGACGGCGTGGTGAGAGGAATCTCGGATCTCGGGATGTCCTGTTTCGCCTACACCCGGGGCCGTTTCCCGGTCATGGAGGCCGTGGACCTGCCCATGGGCTATCCCGGCGGCATGGCGGCGACCCGTGCGGCGAACGACTATTATGCCCAGGTCAAGCCCAAGGAGCTCGATGATGTCCATGTGCTCTATATCCACGCACACGGTCCGGGCCTGCTGCACACCAAAAAGCCAGTGAGCAGGCTTGAAGACCTCAAGGGGATGAAGATCCGCTCCACGGGCCTGAGCGCCAAGCTCGTGGAGGCCCTGGGAGGAGTGCCGGTGGCCATGCCCCAGCCCGGCACCTACGAAGCCCTTCAGAAGGGCGTGGTGGAGGGGACCTTCGCCCCCATGGAAACGCTCAAGGGCTGGAAGCAGGGCGAGGTCATCGACTACACCGTCGACTGCCGGGGCGTCGGCTATACCACGGCAATGTTCGTGGTCATGAACAAAGGCAAGTGGAACAGGCTGCCGGCTGATATCCAGCAGGTTTTCACGGACGTGAGCGCCGAGTACATCACGGTGCACGGGCAGGTCTGGGACGACGCCGATGCAGAGGGCGCGACCTTCAACGAGGAGCAGAAGAATATGCTCATCACCCTGGCCGAAGATGAGGGCCCGCGATGGAAAACTGCTGTCAAGCCTGTGATCGATGAATATATCGCCACAGCCCAGGCAAAGGGTATCGATGCCGCGAAGAACATCTCGGTTCTGCAGGCATGCGTCGAGAAAAACATCGAATAGAGGACGTTTCATCGGCTATACCCGGGGCGGCCCGTCCGAGAGAGCGCTGCCCCGGATTTTCATGGGGAGATTTTGATGATATCCTTTCTGCGCTTCGAGAGATTCGCGGCAAACCTGGCAGACACGGTAAACTGGGTATCAGCCGCAGGGGTTGCCTTCATGATGCTCCTCACCACTGCGGATGTCATCCTGCGATTTTTCAAGAGCCCCATCCCCGGCACCTATGAGATCATCGGCTTCACGGGCGCGGTCATCATCTCGTTCGCGCTTCCCTATACCTCGGTCCAGAAGGGCCATATCGCCGTGGACTTTCTCGTGATGCGGCTTCCCTGGACTGTCCGGATCATAATCAACGCCGTCAATGCCTTCATCGCCATGATCTTCTTCGCCGTGGTCTCGTGGCAGAGCATTGAGTATGCGCAGAGCCTTCAGCGCTCGGGCGAGGTATCGGCCACGCTGCAGATGCCCATCTATCCATTTGTCTACGGAGTGGCGTTCGGCACCGCCCTGCTGGTGATGGTGCTCTTTGCCGAGTTTTTGAGGCAGCTCAAAGGGGCGGAGGTCGAATGAGCCCCACCACAGCCGGCATCATCGGCATCATAGCCCTGTTCGTGCTCATCTTTTCCCGGATGCCCGTGGGCTTTCTCATGGCCATTATCGGGTTCCTGGGCTTTGCCTCCATCGTATCGGTGGACGCGTCGCTGAACCTGCTGGCCAAGGACATGTTTTCCGTGTTCGGCTCTTACAACCTCACGGTCATCCCCCTGTTCGTGCTCATGGGGCAGATCGCCTTTCACTCCGGGATCTCCAAGCGCCTGTTCGACACAGCCTACACCTTTATCGGCCATCTCCCGGGCGGGCTTGCCATAGCCACCGTGGGGGCCTGCGCAGCATTTTCCGCCATCTGCGGCTCCACCAACGCCACCGCCGCCACCATGGCCGCTGCCACGCTGCCCGAGATGAAGCGGTACAACTACAAGCCCGAGCTGGCCACCGGCGTGGTGGCTGCAGGGGGAAGCCTGGGCATCCTGATCCCGCCGAGCGTGATCTTCATCGTGTACGGGATCCTCACCGAGCAGTCCATCGGCGAGCTCTTTATCGCGGGCATTCTTCCGGGTGTTCTGCTCACCCTGTTTTTCGTGGGCGTCATTCTCATCTGGGCAACGCTCAGGCCCGAGCTCGGCCCCAAGGGCCCAAAGAGCACCTGGAAAGAGCGGGCCGCCTCCCTTCCGGGCACCATCGAGACGCTGATCATCTTCGTCATCGTGATGGGCGGGCTCTTCGTGGGCATTTTCACCCCCACCGAGGCCGGGGCCGTCGGGGCCTTTGCCACGCTTGTGGTCGCTATCATCCAGCGCAACATCACCTGGGAGGGATTCGTCCAGGCACTGTTCGAGACCACGCGGATCAGCGCCATGATCCTGATCATCGTGGCGGGCGCCACGGTGTTCGGTCATTTTCTGGCCGTGTCGCGCATCCCCTACGATATCGCGAGCTGGATCTCGTCGTTTCAGCTCCATCCGGCGATCATCATGAGCTTTATCATCCTGATCTACCTGTTGGGCGGGTGCTTTATCGACTCGCTGGCCCTGATCATGCTCACCATCCCGATCTTCTACCCCGTGGTGCTCGACTACGGGTTCGACCCCATCTGGTTCGGCGTGGTGATCGTGCTCGTCACCCAGATCGGGGTCATCACCCCGCCGGTGGGCGTGAACGTCTACGTGGTGAGCGGGGTGGCCAGGGACGTGCCATTAGGCGTGATCTTCAGGGGGGTCATGCCTCTGATGCTCGCGATAATCCTCCTCACCTTCCTTTTGATCCCGTTCCCCCAGATAGTGACCTTCCTTCCGAGCCTGCTCAGGTAGTCTTGTTCACCGGAGAATCATCTCGATTTTTCTCCTGACAGGCTTCCCTCTCGCCCGCAGCAAAGGCTCTCTGGTTCAGTACTTCATGTAGTGGAAGGGCTCGATGGCGGCCAGGGCCTCGGTGGTCAGGGTTTGGAACTTGTGCTCCTTGAGCACCTTCTGTGCCTTGTCCGGGTCGGACACGTCGATCACGAACACAGCGGTTTTTTTGCTCTCGAGCACGAACCCATAGGCATTCTCGATATTGATGTTTTCCGTGGCCAGGATCTGGACGAGCTTGTCCATCCCGCCCGGCCTGTCGTCGATGACCACGGCGATCACCTCCTTGAGCCGGGCGTCGATACCCTCCCGGGTCAGGGCCTTCTGGGCCGGCTTGGGGTCGTCCACCAGGATGTTGAAAAACCCCCTTTCTCCGTAGGACGATATGGTGACGGCCCTGATATTGATCTTTTCCCTGGCGAGGATGCCGGACACCCTGGCGAGCTTGCCCGGGGTGTTCTCCGTGGGTATGGTAAGCTGATATGCGATCATCGTGCACCTGCCTTGCCCATAGTAATCTCACGCGATGGGACAATTTATTTTTAAGATAATACCCCTGGAGTCAGGCTCAAGAGGCATCTCGTCACAAAAGGCTTGTCCTTATCATTTCATAAGGAATCTATGAAGAAAGTCAAGGGGTTTATCGGATTCCCGCCAGGGCGAGCACGCGGAGATGAAGCAGTGGTCATCCCACCACTCCTTCCATGCGCTGTCCTCTTTTTTCGCGTATTCGGGGGCGGAAGCGTCATGGGCAAAGCCGTTGATGCGGCCTTCCCAGTTGAACGAACTCGCCAGGATGCCGGAGCCGGGAGCCAGGTATTCGGTAATACTCTCCGCGGGAGCGTGGGGAAGGGAGTCGAACACGATGGTGGTGCATCCGCGGATGTCGCCGACCGATACGCCGGTGGCCGCGACCTCTCCGAACACCACTTCCTGGCCCGGCTGGGGATCGGCGGGGTACTTCACGGTCGTGGCGTCCTCGGGCAGGTCTTCGTAGCTCCAGGACACTCCCTGTCCTTTAATGGGATAGAAGGCGTACATGAGGAGATGGATATTGTCGTCAACATCCTTTGCATAGTAGTGGTAGGCCGTGTAGTAGATCATTTCGACAGTGCCCGAGGAAAAGTCGGGGAAATATCCCCGTTCAAGGATCACGTTGCAGGATATGCCGCCCAGCTCGTAATACTGGTGGTGGCTCTGAATGACCTCATGCCCGGCAAAGTCCCCGTACCCGTACAGGGTGGTTATGAAATCCCCGGGCCGGTTGTGGTAGCTGAAATAAGGATTCAGGTACAGGCGGGTGCTGTCATCCGCAAAGGTATATCCGCCCAACTCGGCAGAGCTGCACGGAAAGGCCGCCCCCAGAATGACCGTCAGCACGACGCATGACAAAAAAGCACGTATCCCCTTCACAACCCACGTCCACATATGCATTTAATCTTTTCTTTATACACGAACCCCCCGGCCCAGGCAATCACATCCTTTGTAGTACTAGGGAAGTGGAAGTCCTCCTGCCAACCCGATGGGGGTGAAGGCTGGCAAAGCGCAAGGGCGCCATCGCGAGGTGGAGTCTGAAGGAAGCGTGGAGCGAAGGTGCGAGCCGACGAACAGAAACCGGGTAAGCTCAGTGATCATAACGGTACCGAACCGCCCTGGTACGGACCTGTATGCCGGGTGGTGTGGGAGTTGCGCCTTGAGGCGCATGGATGACAATGGCCTGGGATGGTCACCCTGGCAACGCCTAGCCAGCTGAGGGAGAGCCTCCCCATTCCGATTGCCCTAAGCCCTTGCAACTTGTTATGGCATAATTCATTCCTTTGTTTTTTTGTCAACCACGTGCGTAAATTTCTCAGCTATTTCATTTTCTACCCGGATAGCACTTTCCAACTCATCCGGGGTAAAAATATCTTTCG